>NZ_BAAARK010000020.1:0-167686 GCF_039532155.1 Streptomyces lunalinharesii | reverse complement strand
TTTCGGTGGTTTTAGCGTTAGGGAAACGCCCGGTTACATTTCGAACCCGGAAGCTAAGCCTTTCAGCGCCGATGGTACTGCAGGGGGGACCCTGTGGGAGAGTAGGACGCCGCCGAACAAATTTTGATAAAGCCTCGTTCCCCGAGTTTCGACTCGGGGAACGAGGCTTTTTTGCGTTTGTGCGCCCGAAGGCCGTAGGTAGGGTCGAGGGATGCGCTATGACCTGATCATTTTCGACAATGACGGTGTGCTCGTGGACAGCGAGCCGATCTCCAACGAGATCCTCGCCAGCTATCTCACCGAATTGGGGCACCCGACCACGTACGAGGAATCGCTGCGTGACTACATGGGCGGTTCGGTGCAGCGGATTCGGGACATCGTGCGGGAGAGATCCGGGCGGGCGCTGCCGGGAGACTTCGAGGCCGGTTTCCACACGCTGGTTTTTGACGAGTTCCGCCGGCGGCTGGAACCGGTGCCCGGCGTGCGGACGGTGCTGGAGAAGCTGGCCGCGGACGGCGTGCCCTACTGCGTCGGGTCGTCGGGGAGCCATGAGCGGATCCGGGTGGCGCTGACGAAGACCGGGCTGTTCGAGCGGTTCGGGGCGGGGCGGATCTTCTCGTCGCAGGACGTGGGACGGGGCAAGCCGGCGCCCGACCTGTTCCTGCACGCCGCGAAGGAGATGGGTGTCGACCCCGGGCGGTGCGCGGTGGTCGAGGACAGTCCGCTGGGGGTGCAGGCAGCGGTGGCCGCAGGGATGGACGTGTACGGGTTCACGGCGATGACGCCGGCCGCGAAGCTGGCGGACGCCGGCGCGACCGCGCTGTTCGGCGACATGGCGGAGCTGCCGCAGGCGTTGCAGTAGGGAGCGGCGGGGGACTCCTCGTACGGCAGCGGGAATTGGGTCGGTGATCCATCTACCCAGCGGTAGCCGGGAGTTCTAGGCTGACCGGCCATGACGCCTCCTCAGGTACCGGGTGCGCGGCTGCGGTACGGCCGGGTCGCGCTCGCCCTCAGCTTCTTCGTCCAGGGGGCGGTCTTCGCCCTGCTCGTGACCCGGATACCGGCCATCCAGGTGCGTTACGGCATCTCGGACGGCCTGCTGCCGGCCTTCCTGGCGGCCGTTCCGGTGCTCGCCGGCGTCGGCAGCGTCGGTACCGAGCACCTGGTGAAGCGGGTCTCGCCGAAGACCGTGCTGCGCTGCGTGCAGCCGGTCGTCTGCCTGGCGCTGCTGGCCGTCGGCGCGGTCGGCTCGTTGGCGCAGGTGGCGGTGGCGCTGGCCGTGTTCGGGCTGACGGTGGGGGCCCTGGACGCGTCGATGAACATGCTCGGGGTGAGCCTCCAACGGGCCTACGGGCGCAGCATCATGCTCGGCTTCCACGCCGCGTACAGCCTGGGCGGGATCGTCGGGGCGTCGCTGGCGTGGGTGGGGGCGCACGGGCAGCTGCCGCTGTGGTGGCTGTACGGGCCGGTGGTGGCGGTGTCGGTGCCGCTGGTGCTGCTCAGCGGCCGGTGGCTGGCGGGCAGGGGCGACGAGGACGGTGGGGACGAGCGGCCGGGGCGGCCCGCGGCGGGGGTCGGGTCGCCGGTTGCCATGCGGCTGCTGTTGCCGCTGTGCCTGGTGATGGCGTTCGCGTACATCGGGGACTCGACGGTCTCCAACTGGAGCGCGAAGTACCTCCAGGACGTCCTGGGCAGCTCGGAGCAGCTGGCGACCGTTCCGTACAACGTCTACATGGTGATGACGCTGTTCGGACGGACCGTCGGTGACCTGGGCGTGCGGCGCTTCGGCCCGGCCCCGGTGGTGCGGACCGGAACCGTGGTGGCGGCGGTCGGCTTCGCGGTGGTGGCGGCGGCGCCGGACGCCTGGGTCGGGATGGTCGGGTTCACGCTGCTGGGCCTCGGGCTGTGCGTCATCGTGCCGCAGACCTTCGCGGCGGCCGGGCGGTACGCGGTCGAGCGGCACGGCCCCCAGGCTTCGGACCCGACCATCGCGCGCCTGAACATCTTCAATTACGTCGGTTTCCTGATCGGTTCTCCGCTGGTGGGGGCGCTCGGGGACGCCTGGAGCTATCGGGGCGCGATGCTCGTACCGATGGTCCTGGTGCTGGTGACTTTGGTGTACGCCCGCTCGTTCGGGTCGTCTTCGGCCAGATACGGTGACGACCATGAGCGGCCGCGCACAGTTGATGTGGGACGAGGCAGTAACGGGCTATGACTTCGGGCCGGGGCATCCGATGGACCCCGTCCGTCTCGCCCTGACGATGCGGCTGGTGGAGGCGTACGAGCTCCACCGCGGGCCGCTGGAGGTGGTGGCGGCCAAGCCGGCGGGTGACTCGACGCTGCGGCTGGTGCACCGGGAGGACTACGTCGCGGCGGTCCGTCGGGCCTCCGCCGATCCGGCCTCTGCGGACGTCGCCTACGGGCTGGGGACCGAGGACGACCCGGCGTTCGTGGGAATGCACGAGGCGTCGGCGCTGATCGCCGGGCAGTCCGTGGGCGCTGCGGAGGCCGTCTGGCGCGGTGAGGCGCAGCACGCGGTGAACTTCGCGGGCGGCCTGCACCACGCGATGCCCGGCGGCGCTTCGGGGTTCTGCATCTACAACGACGCGGCGCTGGCCATCGCCCGGCTCCTGGAACTGGGGGCCGAACGGGTGGCGTACGTGGACGTGGACGTCCACCACGGAGATGGGGTCCAGGCGGCGTTCTGGGAGGACCCGCGGGTGCTGACGATCTCCCTGCACGAGCATCCGCGGACGCTGTTCCCGCAGACCGGCTGGCCGGAGGAGACCGGCGGGGAGGGCGCGGAGGGCAGCGCGGTGAACGTGGCGCTGCCGGCCGGTACGGGGGACGCGGGTTGGCTGCGGGCCTTCCACGCGGTGGTGCCGGAGCTGCTGGCCGCGTTCCGGCCGCAGGTCCTGGTCACCCAGCACGGAGCCGACACCCACTTCGAGGACCCGCTCGCGCACCTCGCGGTGAGCCTGGACGCGCAGCGGGCGGCGGCCGAGTCCTGCCACGCCCTGGCCCACGAGCACGCCGAGGACCGCTGGATCGCGCTCGGGGGCGGTGGCTACGCGGTGGTGGACGTGGTGCCGCGTAGCTGGACGCACCTGGCGGCGATCGCCGGGCACCGGCCGATCGACCCGACGTCGTCGGTGCCGGAGGCGTGGCGGCACGAAGTGTTCCGCCGGACACGGCAGTTGGCGCCGCTGCGGATGACGGACGGGCGGACGCCGCACTGGCGGGACTTCGCCGACGGCGGTTACGACCCGGCCGACCGGCTCGACCAGGCGGTGCTGGCCACCCGGCGGGCGGTGTTCCCGTCCCACGGGCTGCTGCCCTGAGGTGGGGCGGGGGCCCTAGGGGGTGGGGGAACGGATCCCGTAGGGGGTCTGAGTGCCCCCTGCGCGGCCACAACGTGGCGGGGTGGGGCGGGTATTCCGTCCCCGGTCGCCGATGGTGCGGCGGAACCTGAGGCGAGGCGGGGCCTGGGCTGATGGGGCGTCGCTTCCGCCGGGGTGCTTCCCGGGTGGTCGCTGCCCCAGATGTGTGACTACCCGTCGGTTAGGGCATCCGCCCTGCGGCCAACCAGTCACCATGGGGGCCGTGTTGGGCACCGGTGCGCTGCGGGCGCACCTGATCGAGGCGGGGCTCGCGGGGACGATCGCGACCACGCGGGAGCAGAGCCTACGGCGGTACCGGCTCTTCGCGGCCCGTGATCCGCGGGCGCTGCTGGGGTTGGATCCCGAAGGGGACTGGTCCTACGGCGACGTTCTGCGGCTGATGGGGCGGAAGTGTGGGGTTTCGGCCGATCCGGCGCACACTTCCGGTCTGGATGTGATCGACCCGGACCGGACGATCGGGGCTTTGGACGCGTTCGCCGACCGGGTCACCGCGGCGGCCGGTCGGCGGCTGCCGGTGCTGCTCGGCACCGGCCATCCGCACCGGCTATGGGAGTTCTACGCCGCCCTCGCAGACGCCCTCTCGTCGGCGGGCTGCCCCGTCCTCACCCCCGCGCATGGCCACCGTGTCGACATAGCGACCCGGTTCGGGGTACGTACCCGGGTCCTCGCTTACGTACGGGGAGTCGCGCTGATGCGCGAACCCGGCGTGCGGGGCGCACCTGCTGAGGGGGGCGTGCACACCCACTCGCCGCTGCCGGTACGGACCGCACTGGAGGCCGCGGCGACCTCCGGAGGGTCGCTTCCGGGGTTGGTCATCGGGGACCACGGTTGGGTCTGCGGAGCAGGTCAGCTGGGTATCGAGGCGATCGGACTGGCGGACGCCGACGACCCCGCGCCGTTCGTCGGAGAGGCGGAGGGGCGACTGTCCGCGGTGGTGCCGCTCGACGATGCCGTCCGGTCCGTGGACTATCGGCCGCTGACGCGCTATGTCCTCAATCGGGCAAGTCTGTCCTGATAGGCGGTCGTTCGCTGCTCCTCTTCCCCACTCGCATCACCCGCCCCTAATCTGGGGAGTGAACGCATGGCGACGAAGAGTCACCGGAGGGGAAGCCGGTGACCGTCTTATGCGGAAGGTGCAGGTGTGTGATGGCTGCGGACCAGAGGCCGTTGAACGAGGTTGTGTTCCTGACAGTGGCGGAGGTCGCCACGGTGATGCGAGTGTCGAAGATGACCGTGTACCGCCTGGTGCACAGTGGTCATCTGCCCGCGATCCGCGTGGGGCGGTCCTTCCGGGTGCCGGAGCAGGCCGTCCACGACTACCTCCGGGAATCGTATGTGGGGGTGGAGTCGGCCTGACCGCTGGTTCGACGACCCTCGGATTACGCGGTACGGCCGGCGCCGGGTACCCTGGCCCGATGTAGGTAGTGTGGGCTCGGACGCCCCGCACCGAGTGATTCGAAGTGAGCGAGGGTAGTCGTGGGCTCTGTTATCAAGAAGCGGCGCAAGCGGATGGCGAAGAAGAAGCACCGCAAGCTGCTCAAGCGCACCCGCGTCCAGCGTCGCAACAAGAAGTAAGCGACGCTGATCGCGATTTCGCGGCCCCTCATCGCCTTAGGGCGGTGAGGGGCCGCGGTGCTTTTCGCGCGGCGCTTTTGTGGGCCGTATGGACGGAGGTGGTACGCAAATGTCGCTACGGGCACTGCGCGGTCATCACCGTGCAACACCGACCCGATAGCGTGAGCGGCACAGCTCGTCGCAGGCGGAAGCCGCGGGCGCT
Source organism: Streptomyces lunalinharesii (assembly GCF_039532155.1). Taxonomy (NCBI): domain Bacteria; kingdom Bacillati; phylum Actinomycetota; class Actinomycetes; order Kitasatosporales; family Streptomycetaceae; genus Streptomyces; species Streptomyces lunalinharesii. The sequence continues at coordinate 162,508 of NZ_BAAARK010000020.1, read as the reverse complement.
AAGGAGGGCCGATCTTGGGCAACGTCGTGCTCGTCACGGGCGCCGCACGGCAGCTGGGGGGCCGGTTCGTCCGCCGGATCCAGCGCGATCCCGACGTCGACCGGGTGATCGGGGTCGATGCCGTGGCGCCGGAGCACCACCTCGGCGGGGCCGAATTCCTCAAGGCCGACATCCGGCATCCGGCGATCGCCCGGGTCCTGGCCGAAACGGGCGTGGACACCGTCGTCCACATGGACATCAACGGCACGCCCCTGGGCAGCCGCGGCGGCCGGGCCTCCGTCAAGGAGGCCAACGTCATCGGCACCATGCAACTGCTTGGCGCCTGCCAGAAGGCGCCGAACGTCCAGCGCGTGGTGATCAAGTCCAGCACCAGCGTGTACGGCTCCGCGCCCCGGGACCCGGCCGTCTTCACCGAGAACACCCCGCCCAAGTCGCTGCCCAGCGGTGGCTTCGCCAAGGACACCGTCGAGGTCGAGGGGTACGTCCGGGGCTTCGCCCGGCGCCGGCCCGACGTGGCGGTCTGCGTGCTGCGGTTCGCCAACGTCCTCGGACCGTGCGCGGACTCCCCGCTCGCCGAGTACTTCTCGCTGCCCGTCCTGCCCACCGTCCTCGGCTACGACCCGCGGCTGCAGTTCGTCCACGAGGACGACGCCATCGACGTGCTGCGGATCGCCGCCGCCGCGCCCCGCCGCGGCACCCTCAACAGCGGCACGTTCAACATCGCGGGGGACGGGGTCCTGCTGCTCTCGCAGGTCTCCCGGCGCCTGGGGCGGCCCACCCTCCCGCTCTTCCTGCCCACCGTGACGTGGGCCGGTACCGCCCTGCGGTCCCTCGGCATCACCGACTTCTCCCCGGAGCAGATCCGGATGCTGACCCACGGCCGGGTCGTGGAGACCACGCAGATGCGCGAGACACTGGGGTTCCACCCCAGGTACACGACGGCGGAGACCTTCGAGGAATTCGCCCGCAGCCGCGGACCCGGGCTCCTGCCGCCCGCGTCCCTCGCCCGCACCGTCGACCGGCTCGCCGGCGTGCTGTCCGCACGTCGCGGCGCGAGCCAGTGAGGAGTTCAGCCACCATGGCGGACGCCAAGGTCATCCCGTTCGGCGAGGAGCCCCGGGCGCGCCGCAAGGCCCGGCGGGCCGGGCACGGTGGGCGGGGCACGGCGCTGGCGCCCGTGCCGGAGGCCCGTACCGACCCGGAGCCGCCGCCGGCCCCGCGTCCGACCGGCGGCCGGACCCTGGACGAGCGGATCGCGGGCGGGCTGGCGTTCCTGCGCCGCCGGATCACCGGCGACTACGAGGTCGACGACTTCGGCTACGACGAGGAGCTGACCGACCAGGTCCTGATGTCGCTGCTGCGGCCGCTGTACGACAAGTACTTCCGGGTCGAGGTGAAGGGGATGGAGAACATCCCCGCCGAGGGCGGTGCGCTGATCGTCGCCAACCACTCCGGGACGTTGCCGCTGGACGGCCTGATGCTCCAGGTCGCGGTGCACGACAACCACCCGGCACGGCGCCACCTGCGGCTGCTGGCGGCCGACTTGGTGTTCGTGCTGCCGGTGATGAACGAGCTGGCGCGCAAGGCCGGGCACACCCTGGCCTGTGCGGAGGACGCCCAGCGGCTGCTGGAGCGCGGGGAGATCGTCGGGGTGATGCCGGAGGGCTTCAAGGGCATCGGGAAGCCGTTCGCGGACCGCTACAAGCTCCAGCGCTTCGGGCGGGGCGGCTTCGTCTCCACGGCGCTGAAGGCCGGGGTGCCGATCGTGCCGTGCTCGATCGTGGGCGCGGAGGAGATCTACCCGATGATCGGGAACGCCAAGACCCTGGCGCGGGTGCTGGGGCTGCCGTACTTCCCGGTCACGCCGACCTTCCCGTGGCTGGGGCCGCTCGGTGCGGTGCCGCTGCCGACGAAGTGGACCATCCAGTTCGGTGAGCCCATCGCGACCGACGGCTATCCGGCCGAGGCGGCGGACGACCCGATGCTGATGTTCAACCTGACCGACCAGGTCCGGGAGACCATCCAGCACACCCTCTACAAGCTGCTCGTGCAGCGGCGCTCGGTGTTCTTCTGAGGGAGGACCGGAAGAACACCGAGCGCCGCTGACCGCTGCGCCGCCCGCCGCGGGACCGTGCCCCGGCGGCGGGCCGTTACTTGGGCAAGCTGTCGCCGTCGATGCTCAGGTCGGGCAGCAGCCCGGGCAGCAGCGGTGGCAGCGTGACGTCGGGCCGGCCGGTGCCCTCCTTGCCGTGGCTGCCGTCGTGCGGTGAGGCGCTGCCCTTGCCGGGCGGGCCGAGCAGGCCGCCCGTATTGCCGCCGAGCAGGCCGTCCTGCTCCGGGGACGGCGAGGCCGAGGGGCGCGGGGCCTGCTCGCCGGTGCCGTGGGAGCCGGACGCGGCTCCGCTGCCGGCCGGTGACGGGCGGCGGCCGCGGTCGGTGCTGCCCCCGTCGGCCGGCGTGTCGCGGTGGCGGCTGTGGGACTCCGGGCCCGGCGGGAGCAGCGAGCGCAGCGGGCCGACCTCATCGTCTATGGCGTCGAAGACCGAACTCACCTCGTCGCGCACGTCGGTGAGCTGGACCGGGAGCCGGTCGCGCAGCTGCGTCCAGGTGGTGCGGTGCGACTTGGTGAAGGAACTCAGCGTCTGGATGGGGCCGAGCGAACCGTCGCGTTCGTACGCCGCGTGCAGCAGGCGGTGCCCCTCGCCCGCGTCGTGGCGGACGCCGGCCAGCGCACGGCGGACCTCGGCGAGCTGCTCGTGGTCGAGCTGGGCGGCCCGGCCGCGCTCCATTAGGCGGCGGGCCTCCAGCATCCGGGTGGACGCCTGGTCGAGGTAGAGCCGACCGCGGTCGGAGTCGTCGCCCGCCATGGTGAGCTGGAGGTCCTCCATGCCCCGCTTGAGGCCGTAGAGGGAGTCGCCGGGGAGGGCGTCGGTGCTGGCCATGGCGACGCCGCTGAACGCGCCGGCGGCGACGCCGACCGTCAGACCGCCGGCTGCCAGGCCCTTGGAGAGCCGGGAGCGCGGGCGCAGCCGGCCGAGTGATTTCGTGGCGCGGTGCGCGCCTCCCGCTTCGCGTTGCTCGGGCACCCGGGTGTCGCCGGACGGGGCGCCTTCGGCGAAGGCGGCCTCCATCGCGGCGATGAGCTGGGCGCGCTGGACAGTCTTGACCTCGGCGGCCATCTCCGGCTTCGGGAGTTCCCCGAGGCCGTCAGCGACCGCCAATAGCCCTGCGTCTACCGGCGTCTGTGCCGGATTGTCGACCTGGTCCCCGGTCGCCGCGCCCTTGAGCTCCTGCTCCTCCAGGGCTTGGGCGAAGGCGTTGGCCCGCCGGTGCACCGAGACATTCGTGATCACGGGCGGCACCTCCTCTCGTCATCCCGCTCGACTCCCCGGACTGGCATTGACTATCCAGACGGGCCGGATGGTTGCACGCCGTTGTCCGCGGCCACTCGAACGAGTGAGAGGCAGCGGGCATGGCGTGACCGCGTGGAGCCTGCATCCCGCACAACGAGCGGCGCGGCACTCGGGTTACGCACTCACGATGATCTGACCGTCAGGGCATGCCTGGTCACCAACGGTGAGCGGTGGGCGGGGTGTTGGGGGTGGCGGAGGGGTCGGACGTCAGCGGGCGTCGTCGGGGAGGAGCCGTGCCAGGGTGCGGACGGCCCGGTACTGGAGGGTCTTGATGGCGCCCTCGTTCTTGCCCATGACGCGGGCGGTCTCGGCGACCGAGAGGCCCTGGAGGAAGCGCAGGGTGACGCATTCCTGCTGTTGGGGGTTGAGCTTGCGGACCGCCTCCAACAGGGCGGCGTTGGAGAGGGATTCGAGGACCGAGTCCTCGGGGCTGCGCTCGACCTCGTTGGCGTCGAGCATCTCTCCGGTGGTGACTTCCAGGCGGAAGCGGGAGGACTTGAAGTGGTCGGCGACGAGGTTGCGGGCGATGGTCACCAGCCAGGCGCCGAAGTCCCGCCCCTGCCAGGTGAACGTGCCGATGCGGCGCAGGGCGCGGAGGAAGGTCTCACTGGTGAGGTCCTCGGCCGTGGCGCGGCCGCCCACGCGGTAGTAGATGTAGCGGTAGACGGTGTCGGCGTACTGGTCGTAGAGCCGGCCGAAGGCGTCGGCCTCGCCGGCTTGGGCGCGTTCGACGAGGTCCATCATGCGGCGGCTGTCGCTGTCCGCGGGGCGCCGCGCGGTGGTGGTGCCGGTGCCGGCGCGGCGGGTTCTGCCGGCGGAGGTGGCCTTGCCGACCGCAGCGCTCCCGTCGGCCAGCGCGTAGCAGGGGCCGGTGGGGACGGCTGTGGCGAATGCGGGGACGGCGTACGCGGTGGGGACAAAACTGCGCAGGTGGTCGACGAGCGTCGTACGCAGCGTAGCCAGGCCCGAGGCGTCAACCCCGACGTGTGGGTACACGGGACTCCCAGAGGCAGAGCTTCCATCACGTGCAGTGCGGGACCGTTCACTCGTCGTAGGGACGTGTGGGTTCCGGAATGCGTCTGAGGAGAATAACGCTTCGTACAGGCAGCGCTACACCCAGTTGCTCAAATCATCGATTACTTACGGTCCGTGTTCGGTTGGTGGCGGATCAAGTATCGAATATTGAGCAACTATTGATCGGAAGGGAGCGCAATCTGCCTGGTTGGAGGGCGTGTTGTGGCTAACCGCCAGGAAAGGGACTGACGGGGCGGCGGCGGGGGTAGGGAGTGCGGATGGTCCGCCGCCGGGGCCGGCGATCAAGGCTGGTCAGCGACGGCGGCGCTGGAGGGCCGCGGCGGCCGCCGCGCCGCCCGCGAGCGCGCCCACCCCGGCGGCCGCCGGGATGCCGATCCGGACGGCCTTGCGGCCGGTGCGGTAGTCGCGCACCCGCCAGCCGTGCTCCCGGGCGTGCTTGTGCAGCCGGGTGTCGGGGTTGATCGCGTAGGGGTGGCCGACGAGCGAGAGCATCGGGATGTCGTTGGCCGAATCGCTGTAGGCGGCGCAGTGCGACAGGTCCAGGCCCTCGGCGCCGGCCAGGGCGCGCACCGCCTCGGCCTTCGCCGGGCCGTGCAGTGGTTCGCCGACCAACTTGCCGGTGTAGACGCCGCCGACGGACTCGGCGACCGTGCCGAGGGCGCCGGTCAGGCCCAGGCGGCGGGCGATGATCGTGGCGGTCTCGACGGGCGCGGCGGTCACCAGCCAGACCTTCTGGCCGGCGTCGAGGTGGGCCTGGGCCAGTGCGCGGGTGCCGGGCCAGACGCGCTCGGCCATGTACTCGTCGTAGATCTCCTCGCCGATCGTCATGAGTTCGGCGACGCGGTGGCCCTGGACGATGGAGAGCGCGCTGTTGCGGACGTCCGCCATGTGCTCGGGGTTCTCCGAGCCGGCGAGGCGGAAGTAGACCTGCTGCCAGGCGAAGCGGGCGAGGTCGCGCTTGTGGAAGAAGCGGCGCTTGTACAGGCCGCGGCCGAAGTGGAAGAGGGCGGCGCCCTGCATGACGGTGTTGTCGAGGTCGAAGAAGGCGGCCGCGCTGGTGTCCCCGGCGACCGGGAATTCCGGTTCGGCCGGGGCCTCGGCGGGTGGCGTCTCCTGGGACGACTTCCGGGCGGCCTCGGCCGCGGCCTCGCCGGCGAGCACGCTGCGTGCCGTGGCGGGGCGTCGGCGGCGGGTGAACCACCCCGTGGGGAAGAGCGCCCCGGCGGGGCTCCGGTCGGGGCGGTGAGCGGGCGACGGGCGGGCCATGCGGCTAGCGTAGCCAGTTTGTTCGGTGCTTCCGGTTACGGGCGCGTGTCTGGAAGCAGCGGGACCGCCGACGGTTGCGTTAAGGCCATCCGGAGGGCCCCAACGGTCCGGGCGGTCCCCGTGGCGCGGTGGGGCTCAGGCGCCCAGTGCGGTGCGCAGGCGGTGGGGGTCGACGCGCCAGAAGTCGTGCTGGGCGCCGTCCACGAGGACGACCGGAATCTGCTCCCAGTACTTGCGGTGCAGCTCGGCGTCCTCGGTGATGTCCTTCTTCTCCCAGGAGGCCCCGGTCTCGGCGCACACCTCCTCGATCACCGCCTGCGCGTCGTCGCACAGGTGGCAGCCCGGCTTCCCGATCAGGGTGACCGTCCGGTCGGCGGGGCTCTTGCGGGGGGTGCGGCTGAACAAGGGGGCCATGGGGGTCATTGTGCCGGTTCGGGGCGGCGCTCCCGCCGGATGGTTTCGCTTACCATCAATGGGCGATTTGTTGGTTTCCGGGGGTGTAACGGTGAGGAGTGAGGGCGCGTGCTCCCGTCGGTGCTGCCGCGAATCGCCGGTGGCGCGCGTGAACGGCGTGATGCGGGAGTTGGTTCCGCGGACACCCGTAAAAGCTGCGTGAGCCCCATCACTTTGGCCGGACAAAGCGGACACCATCTTTGTGCACGCGTTCACAAAGACATAGCCTGCAAGAGACGGGGCGGTCGGGTTTTTGACGGCCGTCCGCAGCCCCGCTCTACCCGCAGGAGCACCGTGGCAACTGGCCGAACTCACCGACCGGCGACCCGAAGCCGAGGCATCCCCGAGGCCACCGTCGCTCGGCTACCGCTGTATCTGCGTGCCCTGACCGCGCTCTCCGAGCGCTCGGTCCCCACGGTGTCCTCCGAGGAGCTCGCGGCCGCGGCGGGAGTCAACTCCGCGAAGCTGCGCAAGGACTTCTCCTACCTCGGCTCCTACGGGACCCGGGGCGTCGGCTACGACGTGGAGTACCTCGTCTACCAGATCTCGCGGGAGCTCGGCCTCACCCAGGACTGGCCCGTGGTCATCGTCGGCATCGGCAACCTCGGCGCCGCGCTCGCCAACTACGGCGGCTTCGCCTCCCGCGGCTTCCGGGTGGCCGCGCTGATCGACGCGGATCCGGCCATGGCCGGCAAGCCGGTCGCGGGCATCGCGGTCCAGCACACCGACGAGCTGGAGCAGATCATCCAGGACAACGGCGTCTCGATCGGCGTGATCGCCACGCCGGCCGGCGCCGCCCAGCAGGTCTGCGACCGCCTGGTCGCCGCCGGTGTCACCTCGATCCTGAACTTCGCACCGACCGTGCTGACCGTTCCCGACGGGGTCGACGTCCGCAAGGTCGACCTCTCCATAGAGCTGCAGATCCTCGCCTTCCACGAGCAGCGCAAGGCGGGCGAGGAGAGTGGCCAGGGCGGTTCGGAGGCGGCGGAGGACCTGGAGGGCGCCCCGGCGCCTTCGGCCCGTGCCGCGGCCGCCACGACCGACCGCAAGGGACCTGACGGGGACGTCCCCGCGGTGATGCCGGCATGAGCCTCCTCGTCGTCGGGCTGAGCCATCGCAGTGCGCCGGTCAGCGTGCTGGAGCGGGCCGCGCTGGCTCCCGGGAGCCGCGGCAAGCTGCTCCAGGACGTGGTGTCGGCGGAGCCGGCCACCGAGTCCGCGGTGCTCTCCACCTGCAACCGCATCGAGCTCTACGCCGACGTGGACAAGTTCCACGCCGGGGTCGCCGAGCTGTCCACCCTCCTGGCCCGGCACTGCGCCGTCGGCCTGGAGGAACTGACCCCCTACCTGTACGTCCACTACGAGGACCGTGCCGTCCACCACCTGTTCTCGGTGGCCTGCGGCCTGGACTCCATGGTGGTCGGCGAGGGCCAGATCCTCGGGCAGATCAAGGACGCGCTGGCCGTCGCCCAGGAGCAGCACACCGCCGGGCGGCTGCTCAACGACCTCTTCCAGCAGGCCCTGCGGGTCGGCAAGCGGGCGCACAGCGAGACCGGCATCGACAAGGCCGGCCAGTCGCTGGTCACCTTCGGCCTGGAGCAGCTGGCCGGCGGCGCGGACGTCGCCGGTTGGGCGCGCGGCAAGCGGGCGCTGGTGATCGGTGCCGGCTCGATGTCCTCGCTGGCCGCCACCACCCTCGTCCGCAGCGGCGTCGGCGAGCTCGTCGTCGCCAACCGGACGGTGGCGCGCGCCCAGCGGCTGGTGCAGATCCTCACCGAGCCGGGCGGGCCGGGCGCCGCGACCGGGCTGACCGCCCGGGCCCTCGCCATGGACGCCGTCGAGGCGGAGCTGGCCCGCGCCGAGATCGTCATCTCCTGCACCGGGGCGTCCGGGCTGGTGCTGACCGGCGAGCAGATCGCCGCCGCGCTGACCGGCCGCGACGGCCGGGTGTGGCTGCTCGACCTGGCCATGCCGCGCGACGTCGACGCCGCGGCGCACCGGATCGACGGGGCCCGCCTGGTCGACATCGAGTCGCTGGCCGAGGCGTCCGCGGACGCGCCGATGGCCGCCGACGTGGACACGGTCCGCGCCCTCGTCGCCGAGGAGGTCGCCGCCTTCGGCGCGGCCCAGCGGGCCGCGCACATCACCCCCACCGTGGTCGCCCTGCGCACCATGGCCGCGGACGTCGTCAGCAGCGAGATCGCGCGACTCGACGGCCGCCTCCCCGACCTCGACGACAAGCAGCGGGCGGAGATCACCCAGACCGTCCGCCGGGTCGTCGACAAGCTCCTGCACGCGCCCACCGTGCGGGTCAAACAGCTCGCCAGCGAGCCCGGCGGTGCCGGGTACGCGGACGCCCTGCGGGAGCTCTTCGACCTCGACCCCCAGACGGTCGCGGCCGTCAGCAGGGCCGACACCCGAGCAGACCAGCACGACGCCGCACGGGAGCGGGCATGACCGACAGCACGATGAGTCCCCTGCGCCTGGGTACCCGGCGCAGCAAGCTCGCCATGGCCCAATCCGGGCTGGTGGCCGAGGCGGTGCGCGACCTGACCGGCCGCCCCGTCGACCTGGTGGAGATCACCACCTACGGGGACACCTCCCGCGAGCACCTGGCGCAGATCGGCGGCACCGGCGTCTTCGTCTCGGCGCTGCGCGACGCGCTGCTGGCCGGCGAGATCGACTTCGCCGTCCACTCGTTGAAGGACCTGCCGACCGCGCAGCCCGCGGAGCTGGCCCTGGCGGCCATCCCCGTGCGGGTGGACCCCCGGGACGCGCTGATCGCGCGGGACGGGCTCACCTTCGAGGAACTTCCCGACGGTGCCCGTGTGGGCACCGGCTCGCCCCGGCGGATGGCCCAGCTCAACGCGTGGGCCAAGACGCTGGGCAAGCGCATCGAGACCGTCCCGGTCCGGGGCAACGTCGACACCCGGATCGGCTTCGTCGAGAAGGGCGAGTTGGACGCGGTGGTGCTGGCTGCCGCCGGCCTCACCCGGATCGGCCGGATCGACGAGGTGACGCAGCTGCTGTCGCCCGACGTGGTTTTGCCCGCCCCCGGCCAGGGGGCACTGGCGATCGAGTGTGTCGCGGCCAACGCGCACCTCGTCGCCGCGCTCGCCGAGCTCGACGACCCGGTCACCCGGGCCGCCGTGACCGCCGAGCGCTCCCTGCTCGCCGCCCTGGAGGCCGGCTGTTCCGCCCCCGTGGCGGCACTCGCCGACCTTTCCCCAAGCTCTCGACTTCGCTCGAGCAGGGGAGGCCCCAAGATCGACGAGCAGGCTGCCACCGAAATGCACCTGCGTGGAGTCGTCGGCACGCTCGACGGCAGCACGTTGGTGCAGCTGTCCACCACCGGGCACGTACCTGCCTCTCTTGACGACGATTCGGTCCCGCTTCGCATGGGCCGGGAACTCGCCGTCGAGATGCTCGCAAAGGGTGCGGCCGGTCTTATGGGGGAGCGAGCACTTTGAACCCCACCGCCCCAAACCACTCCGCCTCCGGTCAGGTCACCTTCCTGGGTGCCGGGCCGGGAGACCCGGGTCTGCTGACGTTGCGCGCCGTTGAGGCGCTGGCCTCAGCGGACGTCCTCGTCGCCGACCCGCAGGTCCTGGACGTCGTGCGTGTGCACGCACGCGCGCAGGTGGACACTCCGTTGCAGGCATCAGCTGACGCGGCGTCAATCCCCGGCAGTCCCACCGGCGTTTCCGCCCTTCGGGACACCGCCAATCTTGTCATGGCGGCCGCGCGCGCAGGCAAGCGGGTCGTCCGTGCGGTGACCGGAGACCCCGGCCTCGACGGCTACGTCGCCGAGGAGATGCTGGCGTGCGCCGCCGAGGGCATCGTCTTCGAGGTCGTCCCCGGCATCGCCGCCGCGGTCGGCGTGCCGGCGTACGCCGGCGTGCCGCTGCGTGACGCGCAGGGCACGGACGTCCGCTTCGTCGACGCCCGCAGTGCCGACGATCGCTGTTGGACCGAGCTGGGTGCCAGCGACGCCACCGCGGTGGTCTCCACCACCTTGGACTCGGTGGCCGCGGCCGCCGGGGAACTGGTGGCCGGGGGCCGCAAGCCGGACACCCCGATGACCGTCACGGTCGCCGGCACCACCACTCGGCAGCGCACCTGGACCGCCACCCTCGGGAGCGTCGCCCAGGTGCTCAAGGCCGCCAAGGTGCTGCCGTCGCCGGACGGCGGGCAGCCGGTCATAGCCGTGGTCGGCGAGCGCAGTGCCGCAGCCCAGCGCGACCAGCTCTCGTGGTTCGAGAACAAGCCGCTGTTCGGCTGGCGGGTGCTGGTCCCGCGGACCAAGGAACAGGCCGCGTCGCTCTCCGACCAGCTCGTCTCGTACGGCGCGGTGTCGCACGAGGTCCCGACCATCGCCGTGGAGCCGCCGCGCACCCCGCAGCAGATGGAGCGCGCGGTCAAGGGCCTGGTCACCGGCCGCTACGAGTGGATCGCCTTCACCTCGGTCAACGCCGTCAAGGCGGTCCGGGAGAAGTTCGAGGAGTACGGGCTGGACGCGCGGGCGTTCGCCGGGATCAAGGTCGCGGCGGTCGGTGAGCAGACCGCGCGGGCGCTGGTCGCCTTCGGCGTGAAGCCGGACCTGGTGCCCAGCGGCGAGCAGTCCGCGGCCGGTCTGCTGGAGGACTGGCCGCCCTACGACCCGGTCTTCGACCCGATCGACCGCGTCTTCCTGCCGCGCGCCGACATCGCCACCGAGACGCTGGTGGCCGGGCTGATCGAGCTGGGTTGGGAGGTCGACGACGTCACCGCCTACCGGACGGTGCGCGCCTCGCCGCCGCCGGCCGAGACCCGTGAGGCGATCAAGGGCGGCGGCTTCGACGCCGTGCTGTTCACCTCGTCCTCGACCGTGCGGAACCTCGTCGGCATCGCCGGCAAGCCGCACAACGTCACCGTGATCGCCTGTATCGGTCCGGCCACCGCCAAGACGGCCGAGGAGCACGGGCTGCGGGTGGACGTGATGTCGCCCGAGCCGTCGGTGCACAAGCTGGCCGAGGCGCTCGCGGAGTTCGGGGCGGCGCGGCGCGACGCGGCGCTGGAGGCCGGCGACCCGGTCACCCGCCCCAGCGAGCGCCGGCCGGGCTCGCGTCGACGGGCCCGTAGCTGACCGTCGGTAGGCACCGTGGTGAAAGGGCGTCCCCGCTTTCGGGGGCGTCCTTTCGCGCGTCCGCCCTCGGCTGCGGTCCCGATCGCGGCCCGTCCGCCCGACGTTGCGTCGGCAAAGGCGGGTGCGGGGCGGGCGTAGCGTGGAGGGCATGACGAAGTACGGAAGCTTCCCGGGGGCGCGGCCGCGGCGGCTGCGCACCACCCCCGCCATGCGGCGGATGGTCGCGGAGAACCGCCTGCATCCGGCCGAACTCATCCTCCCGGCGTTCGTGCGGGAGGGCATCGCCGCGCCGGTGCCGCTCGCCGCGATGCCGGGCGTCGTCCAGCACACCCGCGACACCCTGCGCAAGGCGGCCGTCGAGGCGGTCGAGGCCGGGGTCGGCGGGATCATGCTGTTCGGCGTGCCGGAGGACGCCAACAAGGACGCGGCCGGCACGGCGGGCACGGACCCGGACGGCATCTTGCAGCTCGCCATCCGGGACGTGCGGGCCGAGGTCGGCGACGACCTGGTGATCATGTCGGACCTGTGCCTGGACGAGTACACCGACCACGGCCACTGCGGGGTGCTGGACGCCGACGGGCGGGTCGACAACGACGCGACGCTGGACCGGTACGCCGAGATGGCGCAGGTGCAGGCCGACGCGGGCGTCCACGTGGTGGGCCCCAGCGGCATGATGGACGGTCAGGTCGGGGTGGTCCGGGACGCGCTGGATCAGACGGGCCACGAGGACGTCGCGATCCTGGCCTACACCGCGAAGTACTCGTCGGCGTTCTACGGGCCGTTCCGGGAGGCGGTGGGCTCGTCGTTGCAGGGCGACCGCAAGACCTACCAGCAGGACCCGGCCAACCTCCGCGAGTCGCTGCGCGAGCTGGCGCTGGACCTGGCGGAGGGCGCCGACATGGTGATGGTCAAGCCGGCGCTGCCCTACCTGGACGTCCTGGCGAAGATCGCGGACGAGGTGGACGTGCCGGTCGCGGCGTACCAGATCTCCGGCGAGTACGCGATGGTCGAGGCGGCCGCGGAGAAGGGCTGGATCGACCGGGACAAGGCGATCCTGGAGACCCTCACCGGGATCAAGCGGGCCGGCGCCAACATGATCCTCACCTACTGGGCGACCGAGGTGGCGCGGAAGCTGGGCTAGCCACCCCACGGCCAGAGGGCCCCGGGCAGCGCGAGCGGAGCGCGGTGCCCGGGGCCTCGTCATGGGCGCTGCGCGGTCGGCGGCGGGCCCGGTGGGCGTCGGGTCACCACCTCAGGGCGTCGGCCCGGTTCGGCTGCCAGTAGGTGACGAACGCCGAACTGTCCACGTACACACCGCCGGTCGGCAGTTTCGGACGGGCCCAGCCGCCCACGCTGCCGTCCATCGCGCGGTTGGAGAACAGGACGCCGAGCCGGTGCGCCTGGTACCCGTGGGTGCCCTCCGGGGACTGGGTGCCGATGGCGGCGTACGCGCTCTCGCCCGGCTCCAGGGTGACGACGGCCTGCGGCACGCTGTCGCGGAGCACGAAGGTGGACGCCTGGTCGTCGTCGAAGCGGAGGTAGGGGGCGTTGTAGGCGTAACAGGGCTTGCTGCCGGTGTTGGTGGCGGTCAGGAGCAGGTGGTTGAGGGGGCGCTGCACCTTCTGGACGGTCACCTTGGTGGTGGCGGCGGTGCAGGTGACGGGCTTCGCGGTCGAAGTGCCGGCGGCGGCCGCCGGGACGGTGCCGAGCGCGCTGAGGGCGAGGGCGCTGGTCAGGGCCGCGGCGGCGGCCCGGACGCGGGGGGCGCGGTGGCGGGGGCGGATCTGCATGGGGTGGTTCTGCCTTTCTCGAAGGGCCGCGGGCGGTGCCGCGGGGTGGACTTGGGGGTCGGTGCCGGTGCGGTCGTCAGTCGAGTGCGTCGGCCGGGTCGGACTGCCAGTACGTGACGCGCAGCGCGTCGTCGACGTGCACCGCGCGGGCCCGGAGCACGGCGTCGGCCATCGCGTCGGTGCCGGGGAAGCCGATCTGCAGGCTCCGCGCCGAGTAGCCAGCGCCGCCGCTGCCGTCGCCGGCGGAGAGGACGACGCCCGCGTAGCCCTGCGCGCCGGGCCGGAGCGAGACGACCGCCTGGGGCTTGGTGTCCTCGATGACCGGCGGTACGGACTGGGCGTGCTCGAACCGGACGATCGGGTAGCCCGGCAGGTCGCACAGGGTGGAGCCGGTGTTGGTGACCGTGAGGAGCAGGTGGTCGAGGGGGCGCTGTACGGGGGCGGCGGTGATCCGGGTGTTGGCGGCGGTGCAGGGCACGCGGCGGTCCGCGACGTGGGGGTCGGCGGCCGTGCCGCGCTTCTCGGTGGCGGTCGTCGCGGAGCCCTTGCCGGCGGGGTCCTTCGCGTCGGCGGGGCCGCCGGGCCCGGCCGCCGGCCCCGGGGTCGCGTCCGTGGTGGACGACGCGTCGCGGGCGGGGGCGGCGCCCGCGTCCCGTATGCCCGAGGCGCCGCTGTTGCAGGCCGTGAGCGAGAGCGCGGCGAGCGCGAGCGTGGTCGCGGCGAACAGCCGGGTGCGGGGGCGGCGGAGGCTCGGGGTGCGCATGGCTGGATCTCGCTATCTGTGCGGCGGGGGCTGAACCATGGGTGGCGCGGGTGGCCCGGGAGACGCGCGGCGTCCTCCCCGGACGAGGGGGGCGGCGTGTTTGGATGGCCCCAGCTTGTGGCCCGTTCGGTCCCGGTCGCCAGCGTCGCCCGGCAATCCGGGACGCTGGAACGCCCGTAGCGGCGCTGAACTGCGCGAACGGGAACTGCCCGGGACGGCGGGCTGGAACGCCGACGGGAAACGGCGGGGGGAAGGGAGGAGCACGTGGGGGCGGGGGATCTCGCCGCATTGTTGCGGGAGTTGAAGGAGCGGTCGGGGCTGAGCTACGGGGCGCTCGCCAAACGGCTGCACACCAGTACGTCGACGCTGCACCGGTATGCGAACGGGACCGCGGTGCCGACCGAGTTCGCGCCGGTGGAGCGGTTCGCCCGGGCGTGCCGGGCGGCTCCGGAGGAGTTGGTGGAGGTCCACCGGCGGTGGATCGTGGCGGACGCGGCACGGGGGCGCCGCGGCGCGGAGAAGGGGCCGGAGGCCGGGGCGGAGCGGGAGGCGCCGGCCGCAGAGGAGCAGGGGGCGGAGTCCGGCGCGGCGCCCCGGCCGGCACCGGAGGCGGAGACGGAGGCGGGCGCAGGTACGGCGGCCACCGCACCGTCCGCCGTCGTACCGGGCGAAACCGCGCCGCCGGCCGGGCCCGCCCGGCCCGCGTCCCGTGCGCGGTGGATCGCCGCCCTCGTGGGGGCCGGCGTCGCCCTGACGCTCGGGGCCACCGCCCTCGTCGTCCCGGGCGGGTTCCTGGCGTCGAAGGGGGAGCGTGCCGGGGCGGTCGCGGAGGCGTCGCCGGACGGAGCCGGGCCGCCGGGGTTCGAGAAGCCGGGGTCCGAGAAACCGGGCGCGGGCGGCGTCCCGAAGCGGTCCCCGGGCGGCACGGCCGGGCCCGGCTCCGGGCGCGGGGTCGACGGGCACGACACCGGCGAGGGCGCGGCCCCCGACGGCACCCCGTCCCCGGGGGGCGGGCGGCAGGACGGCGGGCCGCCGGCCACCGGCGCGCCGCTGACGGTGGCCACCCAGCCGCAGTACTGGGACAGCCCCTGCGGCCATCCCTACCTGATCGACCGGCCGCCGGGCGGCATCGCGCCCCCGCCCAACGAACAGGACGCCCCCGGTTGGGTGTCCGCCAACGGCGCGGTGTCCGCGGGCCGGCAGAGCGTGCGGCTGACCGTCCAGGGCGTCGGCGGCGGCACCGTCGTCCTGGAGTCCCTGCACGTCCGCGTCGCCGGCACCGACGCGCCGCTGGCCTGGAACGACTACGCGATGGGGTACATCGGGGTGGGCTGCGGCGGCGACGTGCCCAAGCACAGCTTCGACGTGGACCTCGACGCCTCGGTGCCCCGCCTGACCCCCGAGGAGGGCACGCACGACGACTTCCCCTACACGGTGCGGGCCGACGACGCCGAGACCTTCTACGTGAACGCGGCCGTCGAGGACCACCACGTGCGCTGGTACCTGGAGTTGGAGTGGTCCAGCGGCGGCCGGCACGGCACGGTGCGCATCGACGACACCGGGAAGCCGTTCCGCACCAGCGGTGAGCGGGGCCGGCCGCAGTACGGGTACTCCCTCGACAAGAAGCGGTGGGTGCCGATCCGGCGCGAGCCGGACGGGGCGGTGACCGAACTGCCGGAGGGCGCGTGAACGACCGGGCCCCGTACCGCGCGGTGCGGTACGGGGCCCGGGTGGTGCGGCGGGGTGGGCGCTACAGCCGCTCGGGGGTGCGGATGCCGAGCAGGGCCATGCCCTTGTGGAGGGTGCGGGCGGTCAGGTCGCACAGGAAGAGGCGGTTCTCGACCTGCTCCCGGGTGTCCGCCTTCAGGACCGGGCACTGGTCGTAGAAGGTCGTGTACAGCGACGCGAGCTGGTAGAGGTACGCGGCCAGCTTGTGCGGGGCGTACTCCGTCGCCGCCTCGGCGACGGTGGCGCCGAACGCGTCGAGGTGCAGGCCCAGCGCCCGCTCCGCCGGGGCGAGTTCGAGCTGCTCGTGGGCGGCCGGGCGGGTCTCGCCGGCCTTGCGCAGGATCGACTGGATCCGGGCGTAGGCGTACTGGAGGTACACGCTGGTGTCGCCGTTGAGCGACACCATCTGGTCCAGGTCGAACTTGTAGTCCCGGCTCGGCGACGTCGACAGGTCCGCGTACTTCACCGCGCCGATGCCGACCTGCGCGGCCCGCTCCTGGATCTCGTCCTCGGTGAGGTCCCGGGCCTTCTCGCGCACCACCTCGGCGGCGCGCTGCACCGCCTCGTCGAGCAGGTCCTGGAGCCGCACCGTCTCGCCCTCACGGGTCTTGAACGGCTTGCCGTCCGCGCCGAGGACCGTGCCGTAGCCCATGTTGTGGGCCTTGACCTGGTCGTTCAGCCAGCCGGCCCGGCGGGCCGCCTCGAAGACCATCCGGAAGTGCAGCGACTGGCGGACGTCGACGACGTACAGCAGCGTCGTGGCGTCCAGGTCGAAGACGCGGTTGCGGATCGCGGACAGGTCGCTCGCCGCGTACCCGAAGCCGCCGTCCGCCTTCTGCACGATCAGCGGGACCGGCTTGTCGTCCTTGCCCTTGATGTCCTCGAAGAAGACGACCAGGGCGCCCTCGGAGCGCACCGCGACGCCGGACTCCTCCAGCAGCCGCGCGGTCTCGGCCATCATGTCGTTGTAGGCCGACTCGCCGACGATCTCGTCGTCGCGGATCTCCATGTCGAGCTTCTCGAAGACCGAGTAGAAGTAGACCTTCGACTCGTCCACGAACCGCTGCCACAGGCCGAGGGTCTCCGCGTCGCCGGACTGCAGGGCGACGACCCGCTTGCGGGCGCGCTCCTTGAACTCCTCGTCGGTGTCGAAGACCGCGCGCGAGGCCTTGTAGACCCGGTTGAGGTTCGACATGGCCTGGTCGCCGTCGACGTCGGCGGCCGGGGCGAGCTCGTCCGGGTTCTCGATCAGGTACTGGATGAGCATGCCGAACTGCGTGCCCCAGTCGCCGATGTGGTGGCGGCCGATCGTCTTCTCGCCGGTGAAGTCCAGCATGTTGCGCAGGGCGTCGCCGATCACCGCCGACCGCAGGTGGCCGACGTGCATCTCCTTGGCGACGTTGGGCTGCGCGTAGTCGATGACCGTGGTGCCGGTGGTGGTCGCGTACGGCACGCCGAGGCGGTCGTCGGCGGCCCGCGCGGCGAGCGTGGCGACGATCGCCCGGTCGGCGACGGTGATGTTGAGGAAGCCGGGGCCGGAGACCTCGACGTCGGCGAGGACGCCGTCGGTGCCGAGCGTCTCGACGACCTTGCCGGCCAGCTCCCGCGGGTTGCCCCCCAGCTTCTTGGCCAGGGCCAGCAGACCGTTGGCCTGGAAGTCGGCCCGGTCGCTACGTCGCAGCAGCGGGTCCGCGGCGCCGGCCTCCGGCAGGGCTGCCGAGAGGGCGTCCGCGACGCGCTGGTTGACCGTAGCTGCGAGGGAGGTGACCGAGGCCATTGAGCTGCCGTTCCGTTGGGGTGGAAAGGGTTTGCCCTGAGTATCCCACGGCAGTACCACTGAATTTCCGGGCGGCGGGCGTCTGGGACAATGGGCACCGTCAGGCTTTTGACCGTCCGGACCGTTCGGCCCGCGCCGCGGGTGACGGAGCGCGGCACCGGAGGGCGCGAGTGGGCGCATCGGAAAAGCACCAGGAAGAGGAAGGGCCGATCGTGGCTCAGCAGAGCACCGAAACCGACTGGGTTTCCAGGTTCGCGGACGAGGTCGTTGCCGAGGCGGAGCGCCGCGCCCCGGGCAAACCTGTCGTCGTCGCCTCGGGACTGAGCCCGTCCGGCCCGATCCACCTCGGCAACCTCCGCGAGGTGATGACCCCGCACCTGGTCGCCGACGAGATCCGGCGCCGCGGCATCCCCTGCGAGCACGTCCTGAGCTGGGACGACTACGACCGGTACCGCAAGGTGCCGGCTGGTGTGGACCCGTCCTGGGAGGAGCACATCGGCAAGCCGCTGACGGCGGTGCCCGCCCCGCCCGGCAGCCCGCACGCCAGCTGGGCCGAGCACTTCAAGGCGGCCATGGAGGAGTCCCTGGCCGAGCTGGGCATCGAGTACCGCGGCGTCAGCCAGACCGCCCAGTACACCTCGGGCGCCTACCGCGAGCAGATCCTGCACGCGATGAAGCACCGTGGTGACATCGACGCCGTCCTGGGCCGCTACCGCACCAAGGACAAGGCCACCGGCAAGCCGAAGAAGCAGCAGCAGAAGCCGGTGGACGCCGCGGAGCTGGAGGCGGCCGAGGGGTCCGGCGCGGCCAGCGAGGACGACGGCAGCGCCGGCGGTGCGGGCTACTTCCCGTACAAGCCGTACTGCACGGTCTGCAACAAGGACTTCACCAAGGTCATCGGCTACGACGACGCGTCCACGGAGATGGCGTACGAGTGCGTCGCCTGCGGCCACTCCGAGACCGTGGCGCTGCGCGAGTTCGACCACGGCAAGCTGGTGTGGAAGGTCGACTGGCCGATGCGCTGGGCCTACGAGGGCGTGGTCTTCGAGCCGTCCGGTGTGGACCACTCCTCGCCCGGCTCGTCGTTCGTCGTCGGCGGCCAGATCGTCCGCGAGGTGTTCGGCGCCGACCAGCCGATCGGCCCGATGTACGCCTTCGTCGGCATCAGCGGCATGGCGAAGATGTCCTCGTCCAAGGGCGGCGTGCCCACCCCGGGCGACGCGCTGAAGATCATGGAGGCGCCGCTGCTGCGCTGGCTGTACGCCCGCCGCAAGCCCAACCAGTCCTTCAAGATCGCCTTCGACCAGGAGATCCAGCGGCTCTACGACGAGTGGGACAAGCTCGCCGCCAAGGTCGCCGAGGGCACCGCGCAGCCCGCGGACGCCGGGGCCTACGCCCGGGCCATCGGCACCGCCGCCGGTGAACTCCCGCGCACGCCGCGCCCGTTGCCGTACCGCACGCTCGCCTCCGTCGCGGACATCACCGCGGGCCACGACGAGCAGACCCTGCGCATCCTGAGCGAACTCGACCCGGAGAACCCGGTCGGCTCCCTCGCCGAGACCCGGCCGCGGCTCGACAAGGCCGAGCACTGGATCGCCACCCAGGTCCCCGCCGACCAGCGCACCGTCGTCCGCGACGAGCCCGACGCGCAGCTGCTGGGCTCCCTGGACGAGCAGTCCCGGGGCGCGCTGCGGCTGCTGCTCGACGGCCTGGACGACCACTGGTCGCTGGACGGCCTGACCACCCTGGTCTACGGCGTTCCGAAGGTCCAGGCGGGCCTGGACCCGGAGGCCAAGCCGACCCCGGAGCTGAAGGTCGCGCAGCGTTCCTTCTTCGCGCTGCTCTACAACCTCCTGGTCGGCCGGGACACCGGTCCGCGGCTGCCCACGCTGCTGCTCGCGGTGGGTGCGGACCGGGTCCGCAAGCTGCTGGCCGGCTGACGGGAGGAGGCCCGGGCGGCCTCCTCCTCCCTGAGGGCGAGAACGGGTTCGGCCCCGGGAACGACGGTTCCCGGGGCCGAACCCGTCACGCTGGAGGAATGCGGGCAATCATCGGGTTCTTCGTCATGGTCCAGGGCGGTCTGGGCCTCGCCGGCCTGTTCTTCGCGGACGGCCCCTGGGGCGTGCTCCGGCACTGGGTCGACCTGCCCTGGCCCGCCTACGGCGCCCTCTTCGTGGCGGGCGCCGCACTGCTGGTGTGGGGGGAGTCGGACCGCAAGGGGAAGGGGGCGGGGGCGGCGGCGTAGCCGGCACCTCCGCCGCGGGCGGCGCCAACGGGCTTGCGGGGCCGGCCCGTTCGGCGCCGGCCGGGCCGCCCCGTGGGCTCACGGGATGTGTTCCGCCTCCATCTCCATCCGGAAGCGGGCGCGGAACTCCCGGATGAAGCCGCGCAGGTAGCCCTCGCTGAGCGGGCCGCCGTCGCGGCCCTGGTACCCGTAGAACTCCAGCAGGTAGCGGCCGAACTGCCGGGAGTCCGGGAAGTCGTTCTTCTCCGCCACGTACGAGCGGAACGCCGCGAAGTACTTCTCGTCCCGGGGCGCGTCGTCGGCGGGCTCCCCGGCGGGGACGTCGCCCGGCGCGTCCTCCGGGAGCGCGCCGCCCGCGGTGCCCAGGGGGCGGCTGCGGCCCGGGCCGACCGGGACGGTCAACTGGTGCCCGGATGCGGCGAGTTCGACCTCGGGGGCTTGTGCGACGGGTTCCGGGCGCGGCGGGGGGACGTCCTGGTGCGCGGGCCGGCCGACTGCGACCGGTTCCGCCGCTGGTTCCGTCGCCGGTGCGGGCTCCTGCCCCGACCCCTGCGGGGGGGCCGGTTGCTGTTCCGGTTGTGGTTCCGTTTCCGGCCGTGGGGGCGTGGGTGCCGGGCGGGTGTCCGTGGCGGCGGGCAGGGCCTCCGGGCCCGGGTGGGCGGGGGCCGGGGAGAGCGCGCGGGAGCGGGCGGCGTCCGCCGGCTGGTCGATGCCGGCCGCGGCGAGTCCGGCCGGCGCGGTCTCGGCCAACGGGACGCCGTACCGGGCCAGTCGCAGCGGCATCAGCGACTCGACCGGTGCCCGGCGGCGCCAGTTCCGCCCGTAGCGGGCCCGCAGCCGCGCCTGGTAGACGAGCCGGTCCTGTTCCAGCCGGATGACCTGGTCGTAGGAGCGCAGTTCCCACAGCTTCATCCGGCGCCACAGCCGGAAGGTGGAGGGGAAGGCGAGCAGCCAACGGACGAGCCGGACGCCCTCCATGTGCTTGTCGGCGGTGAGGTCGGCCATCCGGCCGACGGCGTGCCGGGCGGCCTCCACGGCGACCACGAACAGCACCGGGATCACCGCGTGCATCCCGACGCCCAGGGCGTCGGGCCAGGCGGCGGCGCCGTTGAACGCGATGGTCGCGGTCGTCAGCAGCCAGGCCGTCTGGCGCAGCAGCGGGAACGGGATGCGGATCCAGGTGAGCAGCAGGTCCAGGGCGAGCAGGACCACGATGCCGGCGTCGATGCCGATCGGGAAGACGACCGCGAAGGCGCCGAAGCCCTTCTTCTCGGCCAGGGCGCGGACCGCCGCGTAGGAGCCGGTGAAGCCGATCGCCGCGATGAGGACCGCGCCGGCGATCACCACGCCGATCAGGATGCGGTGCGTGCGGGTCAACTGCGCGGTCTGTGTCGCGGACACCCGCGGTCCCTCCCCGGACTCGGCGAATTGGCGCGCATAGCGTTGCACACCCGTTCCTGCCGGGTCGGGGAGGGCTCCGGGACGCGGGAGGGGGTCCCGGGCGGGTCCGTCGGCCCCGGGCGGGTCAGCCCTGGTTGGCCTTGGTCGCGGCGGTGACGGCTTCCTTGGCGGCGGCCTGGGCGGCCTTCAGCAGGTCGTTGCCGTTGGGGGTGTCCGCGCCGGCCATGCCCGCGCCGTTGTAGTTGACGGTGACGACGATGTTGGCGGTGCGCGCCACGATCGTCGTGTTCTTGAAGTCGTTGTCTTCCTTGCTGACGTCGTAGCTGATGGCCGTGGCCGCGTCACCGGTGCCCGCGGTCGGCACGGCGGCGACCTTCTTGGCGCCCTGGGTGGCCTTGGCGTCGTTGACCTGCTGGGTGTAGAAGTCCGTGGCCCGCTTCTCGCCCGAGCCGATGGTCGGGTCGGAGTCGTAGCGCTGGAAGGCGACGTCCAGCCAGCGGAACTGGGTGCCGTCGACGCCCTGGTCGTCGGAGCTGCTCCAGGAGCAGGCGCCGCGCGAGGTGGTGTCGGTGGACTTGCCCTGGGTGCCGGCCGCGTCCTTCACCTTGGGCAGCAGCTTGTCGAGGGTGCCCTTGGAGAACGCCTCGCAGGGGTTCGGCAGCTTCTTGAACTTCGCGGCGGCGACGGTCGGCGAGGGGCTGCTGGCGGCGCTGGACGAGCCGGAGGGAGTGCTGTCACCGGAGCTCTTGCCGTCCGAGCCGGAGCACCCGGCGACGAGCAGCACCGGTACTGCTGCGCAGGTGAGGAGGCTGGCGAGTCGCTTGGCGGATCGGTGCATGGTTCCTTCGCTGTTCGTCGTCGTCGAGTCGGTGCGGACCCTTGTGGAGCGTGCTGGTCCGGCCCCGGGGGCGGGGCTGGTCCTAGGGCACGGTACGCGGCGGAGCGAGGGGGGTGGCCGATTCATAACAATTGAGCGGTGGGACGAATCGGGCGATTCGTGAGTGAAGCACCTGATCCGGATTAACGGCATCAACGGGGCCTATTCGCTGAGGCTGTCGGCCAGTTCGCCGGCCAGGGAACGGGCCTTGTCCTGCAGTTCCTGGCTTTCCGGCAGCTGCGTCTTGTCCGTGGACCACTGGTCGTAGGTGAGCGTCACGATGACGTTCGACGTGCGAAAGACCACAGTGATGTCGCGGTGCACGCCGGAGTCCGTGGTGATCAGTTGGTCGTTCAGGAAGGCCGCGTCGCCGAGGCCGTCCAGGACGCGCGGGGCGAGCGGGCTGCCGGGGCCCGTCGCGGGGTCGGACGGGGTCGCCGAGGGGGAGTTCGACGGGCTGGCCGGGGCGCTGGTCGCCGCCGCGGCGCCGTCCGCCTTCTTCCCGCCCGCGGCGGCGTCCTGGCCGCCGCCCGCGTCCGTGGCGCCGGCCGTCGGCGTCTGCTGGCCCTTGGGCGCGTCCTTCGGGCTGGCCGACGCGGAAGGGGTGGCGGAGCCGGCGGACGGGATCTTGGCGGCCTGCTCCTTGCCGAGGTAGAGCTCCTGCGCCCGGTCGTCGTCGCTGACCGCGGCGTTGTACGAGACCACGCGCTGGATGTCGAGCGTGAGGTGGCGGGTCCCCGCGGTGGTCTCCCGCGTCCACTGGCAGCCGACCCGGCGGTCGGTGTCGTAGGTGATGTCGGCCCGGCCGCCGTAGATCTTCTGCGCGTCCGCCTGCGACAGCTGCTGGTCGTCGCCGGGGAGCATGGCGCGCAGGGTGCTGCGGGACGGGAGGCCGCAGGCCTCCGGCAGGGTCTGGTAGCGGCCCGGCTGGGCGGACGGGCTGGCCGTGGTGGCGTCACCGCCCTTGCCGTCACCGCCGCTGGTGCCCGTGGCGGAACCTCCGGAACAGCCGGTCAGGCCGGCGGCCAGGGCCACGGTGACCAGCAGTGCGGCACCGGGTACGAACGACTTGCGCGGCATCGTTCGCGGCTCCTTCCCTGCGGAAATGCGGTTGCCGCCGGGCGGCGGCCGATGGACACAATGTGTACCGCACGTTTTGCCGTGAACGCCGGTTCGGCGTCCAAGATCGGACATATTGTCCGGCTTTTGCGTTTTCCAATTTTTCGGGGGAAAGAGACAGGTATGTCGTACACCGAGGTGCCCGGTGCCCAGGTGCCGATCCGGATGTGGGCCGATCCCGCCACGGTCGAGGGCGTCGCGATGCAGCAACTGCGCAACGTCTCCACGCTTCCGTGGATCAAGGGGTTGGCCGTGATGCCGGACGTGCACTTCGGCAAGGGGGCCACCGTCGGATCGGTCATCGCGATGCGCGGTGCGGTCTGCCCGGCCGCCGTCGGCGTCGACATCGGCTGCGGGATGAGCGCGGTCAAGACCTCGCTCACCGCCGACGACCTGCCCGGTGACCTGTCCCGGCTGCGCTCCCGGATCGAGCAGGCGATCCCGGTGGGCCGGGGCATGCACGACGACCCGGTCGATCCGCGCCGCGTCCACGGGTTCCCGGCCGCCGGCTGGGACGACTTCTGGGGCCGCTTCGACGGCGTGGCCGAGGCGGTCAGGTTCCGGCACGAGCGGGCGGCCAAGCAGATGGGCTCGCTGGGCTCCGGCAACCACTTCATCGAGTTCTGCCTGGACGAGACCGGCGCGGTCTGGCTGATGCTGCACTCCGGTTCCCGCAACATCGGCAAGGAACTGGCCGAGCACCACATCGAGCAGGCCCGGAAGCTGCCGCACAACCAGGGGCTGGTCGACCGCGACCTCGCCGTCTTCGTCGCGGACACCCCGCAGATGGCGGCGTACCGCAACGACCTGTTCTGGGCGCAGGAGTACGCCCGGCACAACCGCGACGTGATGATGGCCCTGTTCCAGGACGTCGTCCGCGCGGAGTTCCGCAAGGCCCGGCCGACCTTCGAGCCGGTGATCTCCTGCCACCACAACTACGTGGCGGAGGAGACCTACGAGGGCGTGGAGCTGTTGGTGACCCGCAAGGGCGCCATCCGGGCCGGCAGCGGTGAGTACGGGATCATCCCGGGCTCGATGGGCACCGGTTCGTACATCGTCCGCGGGCTGGGGAACCCGGCGTCCTTCAACTCCGCCTCGCACGGCGCCGGCCGCAAGATGAGCCGGAACGCGGCGAAGAAGCGCTTCTCCACGCGCGACCTGGAGGAGCAGACGAGGGGCGTGGAGTGCCGCAAGGACTCCGGCGTCGTCGACGAGATCCCCGGCGCCTACAAGCCGATCGAGAAGGTCATGGAGCAGCAGCGGGACCTCGTGGAGGTCGTCGCCAAGCTCAAGCAGGTGGTGTGCGTGAAGGGGTGAGCGGGCGGGGTGCTCGCTCACCCCGGGGCGCTCGCTCCACCCGGAGCGGCGCTGCCCGCCCGTTGGTTCGGTGCCTGCTGTGGCCTGTCGGTTCGATGTGCGTCGGGACCGTCGGACCGGTTTGCGTCATGCCTGCCGGTTCGGTGTGCGTCATGCCTGCCGGGGTCTACGCGGCGTGTTCCCCGCGGGGAGCGGTGGGCCCGGGGCGGCGGCGGGCCGGTCGCCGACGTTGGATCAGGTACTCGGCGGCGATCAGGTTCACCAGCAGCGCGCACCACGACGAGGTGCTGGCGATGTCGTGGCTGGCCGCGAGCAGATCGCCCGCGTACGCGACCGGGTCGGCGAGTTGGCCCGCCACGAGGTGCTCGACGACGGGCTGGATGATCCGCGAGGTGACCGCGACCAGGGTCAGTGCGACGTTGCGGACCATCCAATCCCGGTGGTCGGCGTAGCGGCGCGCGCGAGCGGCGCGGTAGCCGGCGACTCCGGTGACGATCCACAGCGCGTCGAGCGCGGCCAGGGACACCTGGTTGCTCAGCCCCACTGGGACGAAGTAGACGACCGGTATGCCGATCAGGGCGGAGGGGAACACCCCGCCGAAGAAGTAGGTCCGGCCGATCCACCGGTGGGCGACCGGGTACCGGCGGCGCAGCCAGGGCCAGCACTGGGCGAGGCCGGTCAGCACGGCGACGGTGGCGGTGAAGATGTGCGCCACCAGGAGTGCGTAGTGCAGTTCGCTGCGCGGCGGGACGCGACTGGTGTGCAGGTCGGGCGGGACGTAGGCGCTGACCGCCTGCACCGTGACGAGCAGCGACACCGCGATGAGCGGGACCAGCCAGAGGGCGGTCGGGGGACGCCGGCGCCGGGTGCCCCTGGGGGCGGTGGGCGCGGGCCGGGGTGCGTGCGGGCCGGCGGCCGGTGACGGGGACGCGGGCCTCGGGGTCGTTGGCATGCGTCCACTGTCGTGGCGCGGGAGGAGCGGGACACGGGGCCCGCCCACCCAGGAGGGGGTGTACCTAGGCCCCCTCTTTTGATCGACCTCACCACTCCGCCGGGGCCGGCACCCCCGCGGGTGCCGGCCCCGTCACCCGCCGTCCGGTCAACTGTTGCGGTGCACCTTGGTGTTGGAGGCCTGTGCCCGGGGGCGGACGACGAGCAGGTCGATGTTGACGTGCGGGGGGCGGGTGACCGCCCAGGCGACGGTGTCGGCGACGTCCTGCGCGGTGAGGGGTGCGTCCACGCCCTGGTAGACCTTGGCGGCCTTCTCGGCGTCGCCGCGGAAACGGGTGGTCGCGAACTCCTCGGTCTTGACCATGCCGGGGGCCACCTCGATGACCCGCACCGGCTCGCCGCACAGCTCCAGGCGGAGCGTCTCGGCGATGACGTGCGCACCGTGCTTGGCGGCGACGTATCCGCCGCCGCCCTCGTAGGTGCTGTGGCCGGCGGTGGAGGAGAGGACGACGACGGTGCCGTCGCCCGAGGCGGTCAGCGCGGGCAGCAGCGCCTGGGTCATGTGCAGCACGCCGAGCACGTTGACCTCGTACATCGTGCGCCAGTCGGCCGGATCGCCGGTGGCCACCGGCTCCGCGCCGACCGCACCGCCGGCGTTGTTGACCAGGACGTCCACGGAGGGGAAGCGGGCGAGGGAGCGCGCGAACGCGTCGACCGCGGCGCGGTCGGTGACGTCGAGCGCGTACGCCTCGGCGTGCGGGAGTTCGGCGGCGAGCGCCTCGATGCGGTCCTTGCGGCGGGCGGTGAGCACGACCCGGTAGCCGGCGGCGGACAGCGCCCGTGCGGTCGCGGCACCGATGCCGCTGCTCGCTCCGGTGACGACGGCGGTACGGACGCCGGCGGTGTCGGCGGTGTCAGCGGTGTCGGCGGTGTCGGCGGTCATGGTGCTCTCCCTCTACGCGGTACGGGTGCGGGCGGCGCGTCGTGGTGCCGCCCGTGAACCAGGGTGCAGGTGGCCCGCGCCATCGTGGTGCGGTGTGCGAGCCGGGGTCGGGTCCGGGGCCGGGGTCGGGTCCAGGACCGGGGCGAGTGGAGCCCCGTGTGTCGTGGTGTGGTGCGTGCGATGCGATGCGTGCGGTGGGTGCGATTCGTGTGATGCGTGCGATGTGTCGTGGTGCAGGTGGTGCAGGTGGTGCGGGGTGGTGCGTGCGTGGTCAGGATATGCAGGGGAGCGGGGCGGGTTGACGGCCGGAGGGCCGGCTGACCGTGGCCCCTCGGTCCTGGGGCGCCTGTGTCCTGCCCGGTGGATGCGTCGGGTTCCTGGCTGGGGTTCGTGGCCGGGGTTCGTGGCCTGGTCCCGTGGCCTGGGTCCCCGGCCGGAATCCCCCGCCTAGGCTCCGTGCTCTGGTGCTGCGCGCTTTGGTGCAGTGCCCGGTCCAGTGCCCCGGCGCAGTGCCTGATGGGTTCGGTGGCTTGGTTCCGCCGAGGCCCGGGCGGGCACGTCCCGGAGGGTCACGCCCGGGGCCCCGGGCGTGACCGGGTCAAGCCCGGGGACCCGTGCCCGGCGCCAGCCCCGCCCGGCATGGCTCGACAGCCGGCGGGAGGGCGTCAGCGGCCGCGGGGGGCGTACATGATCACGGCCATGCCGACCAGGCAGACCAGCGCGCCGATCACGTCCCAGCGGTCCGGGCGGTAGCCGTCCGCGACCATGCCCCAGGCCAGCGAGCCGGCGACGAACACCCCGCCGTACGCGGCGAGGATCCGGCCGAAGTTGGCGTCCGGCTGGAGCGTGGCCACGAAGCCGTACACGCCCAGGGCGATCACCCCGGCTCCGATCCACGCCCAGCCCCGGTGCTCCCGTACCCCTTGCCACACCAGCCAGGCACCGCCGATCTCGAAGAGCGCGGCGACGACGAACAGGGCTACGGAACGGGCGATAAGCATGCCGCTCAGCGTAAGGATCCGAGCCGGCCTCGGGTGAGGACGGGTCCGTCCCGGCCCGCCGCCGGCGCGTGGCGCGCGGGCCATCGCCCGCGGACCGGAGCGCATCGGCGTCGCCGCGGTCGCCCCGGCGCCTCACCTCCGCGCGGAGCGACCCGCGGACCGTGCGGCAGCGGGGGCGGACGCGGGGGACGCGGGGGACGCCGAGGACGCGGTGGCCATGCCGGCCGGGTCGGCCGGGTCGGATCCGATGCCGGTCCACCGGACGAGGGCGGTGCGGAGTGCCGCGGCGCGTTCGCCGGGGTCGGTGGCGTCGGTGGCCCAGGCGACGTAGCCGTCGGGACGCACCAGCAGGGCCGTCCGGCGCTCGCTCGCCCAGCAGGCGGTGACGACCCGGTCGGTCGCGGCCTCGCGCATCGCCTCCTCCGGTATCTCGCCCGCCGGGGTGACGAGGACGAACGCGCTCTGCCGCAGCAGCTCGTAGAGCCGTCCGCCACCGGCGAGGCGGAGGTCGGGCGCGCGGCGGCCGGCCAGCCGGTGGGCGCCGGGCCCGGCCGGATAGGCGACGTCGATGCCGGAGACGCCGCCGATCGCCCGCCGGGACAGTGGCGGCAGGTGGGTGAGGAGTTGCCCGCCGAGGCGGCGCAGCGCCCGGCCCGGAGCGGCGCGCAGCAGCGCGAGCCGGATCAGCGCACCGCTGCTGCGCAGCACCGCGGTGCCGACCGGGTGGCGTTCTTCCTGGTAGCTGTCGAGCAGGGCATCGGGGGAGTGGCCCCGCACCACCGCCGCCAGCTTCCAACTGAGGTTGGCCGCGTCCTGGAGGCCCACGTTCATCCCCTGGCCACCGGCCGGGGAGTGGACGTGCGCGGCGTCACCGGCGACGAAGACCCGGCCGACGCGGTAGGCGGGGGCCTGGCGTTCGTCGCTGTGGAACCGCGAGATCCAGCGGGCGTCGTGCATGCCGAAGTCGGTGCCGAAGGAGAGCCGGGTGACCTCGCGGACCTCGTCGAGGGTGGCGGGGGCGTCGTCGGAGGCCGGCGCGTGGCGGTGCCACCCCAGGACGCGGTACCAGCCGTCACCGAACGAGCCCACCAGGGCGAAGGCGTCACGGGCGGCGCGGACGGCGAAGGGAGAGTCGGGTGCCCGGTCCAGCCGGACGTCGGCGAGGACGACGGAGCGGACGACGGCCTTTCCGGGGAAGGGCAGGCCGATCGCCGCGCGGACGGAGCTGCGGGCGCCGTCGGTGCCGACCACGTAGCCGGCGCGCAGGCTCCCGACGTCCCCGGCAGGCTCGCCGGCCGCCCGGAACCGCACCGTCACGCCGTCCGCGTCCTGGGTGAGCCCCCGCACCTCCGCCCCGTACCGGAAGGTGACGCCGGCCTGCCGCGCGCGCCGGAGCAGCAGTCGTTCGACCTCGTACTGCGGCGTGATCAGGACGAAGGGAAAGCGGCTGTGGAGGCGGGTCGCGGGGAGCACCGCGTCCCCGAACACCTGGAGGCCGGGGAGTCGATGGCCGCCGGCGATCAGCTCGTCGGCGAGCCCGCGGGCGTCCAACTGCTCCAGCGTGCGGGCGTGCACGGCGAGGGCCCGGCTGAGATTGCTGGTGGTGTCGTCGCGCCGCTCCAGGAGCGTGACGGCGAGCCCGGCCTCGGCGAGGTCCCCGGCGAGCAGCAGGCCGGTCGGGCCGGCGCCGACGACGATCACGTCCGTGTCCCGGCCGGCGGGCGCGGTGGCGGGGGCGCGCCGTGCCTCGGTGTCGATCTCCGGCCGCGCGGGCGGAACGGTCGGTCGGGTGGCCGGTTCGCTGTCGTGGTCGTGGTCGCTGCTGAGGTCTGCGGGCTTGCGGTTGAGGGCATCCATGTCTGCCGCCTCCTACCAACGCACGGTGGTCAACAACTGTTGGTCAACGCTTGTTGGCAAGCGTACGGCGCCCGCCGCTCGCATGTCAACGCCCGTTGGCCTACAGTTGTTGACATGGTCGAACGCGATCCCTCCGCCACCCCCTCCGGCCCCCGGTCCGCCGGCCGGTCCGGCGGCCCCGCCGCGGCGGTCGGCCCCGAGGTCGACGCCGGCCCGCCGCCGGTCGCCGCCGAGGCCCCCGACGTCGGCGTCCACCGCCGCCCCCGCCGCTCCGACGCCAGCCGCGCCGCGATCCTCGCCGCCGCCCGGGACCGCTTCGCCGCCGACGGCTACGAGCGCGCCACGATCCGTGCGATCGCCCGGGACGCGGGCATCGACCCGTCGATGGTGATGCGCTACTACGGCAACAAGGAGGGCCTCTTCGCGGCCGCCGCGGAGATCGACCTGCGCGTGCCCGACCTGACGGCGCTGCCGCCCGAGGAGCGCGGCGCCCGGCTCGTGCGCCACTTCATCGAGCTCTGGGAGGGCGACGAAACGCTGACCGGGATGCTCCGTGTCGGCGCGACCAACGACGCGGGCGCCGAGTGCATCCGGCGGGTCTTCGCCGAGCAGGCGCGGCCGATGATCGACGCTGCCTGCCCGGTGCCAGCGGAGGCGGCGGCCCGCGCCGCCCTGATCGAGTCGCAGATCCTGGGCATGGCGCTGTGCCGCTACGTCCTGCGCGTCCCGCCCGCCGTCGACCTCAGCCACGACGAACTCGTCGCCTGGCTGGCCCCCACCATCCAGCGCTACCTGACGGCGGAGCGACCCTGACGGAGCGGATGCGCGGGCGCGGCCCTGCCGGCCGGGCGCGTCGCTA
Organism: Streptomyces lunalinharesii; assembly: GCF_039532155.1. Classification (NCBI taxonomy): domain Bacteria; kingdom Bacillati; phylum Actinomycetota; class Actinomycetes; order Kitasatosporales; family Streptomycetaceae; genus Streptomyces; species Streptomyces lunalinharesii. The sequence goes on along the minus strand of NZ_BAAARK010000020.1, from coordinate 132,589 downwards.
GGGAGCCTCTGACCCCGGCACCCGCTCCGCGACCCGCCGCAGGTGGCCTTCGAAGACCTGCCGGGCCTCGGGCGTCAGCGTCCGCAGCGCCACCATCGCCGTCACGATCACGTCGCACAGCTCGGCGTGCACGTCGTCCCACGTGTGGCTGCGCCCCTTGCGCGGATTCTGGCCGGTGGCCCCGATGACGGCCTGGGCCGCCTCGCCCACCTCCTCCGAGAGCTTCAGGACGCGCAGCAGCCGCTCCTGCTCCTTCGGCAACGCGCTCTCCCGGTCGAGCCACCCGACGAGCGCCTCGACGGTGCGCCAAGGCGCCGCGTCTGCGGGGTCGGTGGGGGCGGCGGGGGCAGTGGGGCCGGCGGAAGAAGGGGCCGCGGCGGGAGGGCAGTTGGCGTCCGGAGCGGGATCCGAGGAGGCCGTGACGGGATCAGACATGGCCCGATTCTGCCGCTCGTTCCGCGGCCCGCGCCCCGTCCGCCCCTAGGGTGAGGCGACAGTCGGCCACCTGAGCGCGGCCGGCGGGCCCGCGGGGCTGCCGACCGACGGCCGGCACCTCGGCACGCGGACGAGCGGAAGGCGGCCGGACGGATGGACGAACACCCCGCGGCGCCCCGGGACCGGTTCCCGCAGGAGCTGGTCGCCTTCTACGGGTTGACCCGGCTGCCGCGCGAGGGCGGCTGGTACCGGAGGACCTGGGCCGGGCCCGAGCGGCCGGACGGCCGGCCCGAGGGCTCGGCGATCGTCATGCTGCTGACCGCCGAGCCGGGCGTCTTCTCCGCGCTGCACCGGCTGCCGGCCGACGAGACCTGGCACTTCTACCGGGGCGACCCGCTCACCCTGTTCCTGCTGTCCGAGGGCGAGCCCGCGAAGGGGCGCGCCCGCACCGTCGTCCTCGGCCCGGACGTACTCGGCGGCCAGCACGTGCAGTTCACGGTCGGCGCCGGCACCTGGATGGCCGCCGAGGTCGCCGCCGGCGGTGCCTGGACGCTCTTCGGCTGCACGATGGCGCCCGGCTTCACCTTCGCGGACTACGAGCACGGGGACGCCGGGCGGCTGACCGCCCGGTTCCCCCACGAGGCGATGCGGATCGGAGCACTGAGCCGGGCATGACAGTGGTGCAGACCCCTCATGAGCCGAACGGCGCGGACGGGGCGGGTGCTTCCGAACTCGCCGCGGAACAGGGCGCATTCGGCCAGGACGATCGTCCTGCCCGGAGCGTTCGTCCTACGGGCGCGACGGGCGCGACGGGCGCGACGGGCGCGACGGGCGCGACGGGCGCGACGGGCGCGACGGGCGCGACGGGCGCGACGGGCGCGACGAATCCCGCCCGCGCGGACCGCAGGACCCGCGCCGACCTCCCAGACCTCCCCGACCTCACCGATCACGTCGTGCTCGTCACCGGGGCGTCGGGCGGGATCGGTCGGGGCATCGCGCTGCGGTTCGCCGCCGCCGGGGCGGCGGTGGTGGTGCACTACCGGGCGGGCGGTGCTGCCGCGCGCGAGCTGGTCGGGCAGATCGAGCGGGGCGGTGGCAGCGCGCTGGCGCTCCACGCGGAGCTGGGCGTGGAGGAGGAGTGCCGGCGGCTGGTGGCGGAGGCCGCGGCGTGGCGGGGGCGGCTGACCGGCCTGGTCAACAACGCCGGGGTGCAGCCCGTCCAGGACCTCGCCGGGATGTCGCTCGCCGACTGGCGGGCGGTCACCGATCCCACCGTCCACAGCGTCTTCGCCTGCACCCAGGCGGCGGTGCCGGTGCTGCGCGCGGCCGGCGGGGGATCGGTCACGCACATCGCCTCGATCGAGGCGGACCGTCCGGCACCGGGGCACGCCCACTACTGCGCGGCGAAGGCGGCGGTGGTGATGCACGCCCGGGCCGCGGCGCTGGAGTACGGGCCCTACGGGATCCGCGTGAACACCGTCTCGCCGGGCCTGATCGAGCGGCCCGGGCTGGCCGAGGACTGGCCGGAGGGGGTGCACCGCTGGCAACGGGCCGCGCCCACCGGGAGGTTGGGGCGCGCCGAGGACGTCGGCGACGCCTGCGTCTTCCTCGCCTCGCCGATGGCCTCCTGGATCACCGGGCACGATCTCGTGGTGGACGGCGGCGTCTCGGCCCGCCCCACCTGGTGACGGCGCCGGCACGGCGCTGCGCCCGTGCCCCGACGACGTCCCCCACGGCCGCGGACGACCCCGGCACCGGCCGGGTCGCCCCGCTCGCCCGGTCCCGTTACGGCCAGACCAGGCAGTACGCCTGGTGTCCCGCCTCGTGCAGGCGGTGGGAGAAGTCCTGCCACTCGTGGAGGAGCCGGTAGACGCTGAAGGCGTCCTGCGGGCCGCCGCGGTCGGGGACCGTGGACCAGATGAAGGCGGCCGCGCCGACGGACTCCTCGCCGACGCCGCGCAGCGGGTCGACGACGGTCATGGGCAGTTTGACGACGGCGTAGTCGGGGTGGAGGACGACCAGCTCCAGCGGGGGAACCTTGTGCAGCGGTATGCCCTCTATACCGGTGAGGACCATGGCGGCCATCGTCTCCGGCTTGATCTTGGTGAACATGCCGCCCATGCCGAGCTCGTCACCGCCGAGTTCCTCGGGACGCATGGAGATCGGGACCCGGGCGGCCGTGGCGCCGTTGGGTGCGCCGAAGTACTTGTACGTCACCCCCATGCGGCCGCCCTTGTTGTCCCCGCCCGTAATGCTTTCGGTGGCCTCGTGCCGGTCGTCGCCGGTTCTCTCGGCGCCGTCGCGTCGGTGACGGCCGCGCTGGGCGCGCTCGGGACCCCGGTCATTGGTTCCCTCGCCCAGTTCGCCACCGCGATGCATATCTCCACCCGACCACTCGCAGCCCCAGCCGCGCAACCCGATCATCGTCTCAGAGACCTCCCCCGTCACCGGCGCATGAAACGCCCGGCCGCACGCCCCCGTGCGCCTCTGAGACCATTGCTTGCGTGACCCACTCGTACGACGCCCCAGTTTTGCAGACGCGCGGGGTCTGGGGCCCGGTCGCGAGCGAGAGGAACGAAAAAGAAACCAAGAGGGAATGAAGGGGAATCGCGTCGACGGACCGGGTGGTCCGCGGGGTGGTTCCCGTACTGCTGTCAGCCGGGCCGTGTCCGTGCGCCGCCGCCCTCCCCCCCCGTATATGCAGGTCAGGATCACAGTGTCTTTTCCGTATGAAGCCCCTGTTTCGCAGTCGCTGTTCGACCGTGCGTCCGTGGTGACGCCGGGCGGCGTGAATTCTCCGGTGCGGGCGTTCCGAGCCGTGGGTGGTACGCCCCGGTTCATGGTGTCCGGTACCGGTCCATACCTCACTGATGCCGATGGCCGGGAATACGTCGACCTGGTGTGTTCGTGGGGGCCGATGATCCTCGGCCACTCGCACCCCGAGGTGATCGCCGCGGTCCAGGACGCGGTCGCCCGCGGGACGTCCTTCGGGACGCCCGGTGCCGGCGAGGTCGAGCTGGCCGAGGAGATCGTGGCGCGGATCGCGCCGGTCGAGCAGGTGCGGCTGGTCTCCAGCGGCACCGAGGCGACGATGTCGGCGATCCGGCTGGCGCGCGGCTTCACCGGCCGCGCCAAGGTGGTCAAGTTCGCCGGTTGCTACCACGGGCACGTGGACGCGCTGCTGGCCGCGGCCGGTTCGGGCGTCGCGACGTTCGGGCTGCCGGACACCCCCGGGGTGACCGGCGCGCAGGCCGGCGACACGATCGTGCTGCCGTACAACGACCTGGCCGCCGTGCGCGCCGCGTTCGCCGCGCACGAGGGCGAGATCGCCTGCGTGATCACCGAGGCGTCGCCGGGCAACATGGGCGTCGTCCCGCCGCTGCCGGGCTTCAACCAGGGCCTCGCGGACCTGTGTTCGCAAAACGGCGCGCTGTACGTCTCCGACGAGGTCATGACCGGCTTCCGGGTCAGCAAGGCCGGCTGGTACGGCATCGACGGGGTCCGTCCGGACCTGATGACGTTCGGCAAGGTCATGGGCGGCGGCTTCCCGGCCGCGGCGTTCGGCGGGCGCGCGGACGTCATGGCGCACCTCGCTCCGGCCGGGCCGGTCTACCAGGCGGGCACGCTCTCCGGGAACCCGATCGCCACCGCCGCCGGTGTCGCGCAGCTGCGGCTGCTGGACGACGCCGCGTACGCGAAGGTCGACGCGGTCTCCGCGGAGGTCCGCGGGCTTCTCACCGCGGCGCTGGCCAAGGAGGGCGTGGCGCACCGGCTCCAGGTCGCCGGGAACATGTTCTCGGTGTTCTTCACGGACGCCGAGGTGACGGACTACGAGAAGGCCAAGACGCAGGAGTCGTTCCGCTTCACCGCCTTCTTCCACTCGATGCTGGCGCAGGGCGTCTACCTCCCGCCGTCCGCGTTCGAGTCGTGGTTCGTCTCGACCGCGCACGACGACGCGGCCGTCGAGCGGATCGCCGCCGCGCTGCCGGCCGCCGCCCGGGCCGCGGCGGAGGCCACCGCATGACCGGCACGAGCGGGACGGACCGCACGGCGGGCGCGATGGGCGACGGCGAGCAGGGCGGCGACGAGATCACCGTGGTGCACCTGATGCGGCACGGCGAGGTCCACAACCCCGAGGGCGTGCTCTACGGGCGCCGGCCCGGCTACCACCTCTCCGACCTGGGGCGGAAGATGGCCGACCAGGTCGCCGAGCACCTCGCGGAGCGGGACGTCACGCACGTGGTGGCCTCGCCGCTGGAGCGCGCGCAGGAGACCGCCGCGCCGATCGCCGGGGCGCACGGTCTGGAGATCGCCACCGACCCGCGGCTGATCGAGGCGGCCAACGTCTTCGAGGGCAAGACCTTCGGGGTGGGGGACGGTGCGCTGAAGAAGCCGGGCAACTGGAAGTACCTGACCAACCCGTTCCGGCCCTCGTGGGGCGAGCCGTACCTGGAGCAGGTCGTCCGGATGATGGCGGCGCTCGGCGCGGCCCGGGACGCGGCCCGCGGGCACGAGGCGGTCGCGGTCAGCCACCAGCTGCCGATCTGGATCGTGCGGAGCTTCGCCGAGCGGCGGCGGCTGTGGCACGACCCGCGCAAGCGGCAGTGCACCCTGGCCTCGCTGACCTCGTTCACCTTCCACGGTGACAAGATCATCTCGGTGGGGTACAGCGAGCCGGCGCGCGACCTGGTTCCCTCCCACCTGCTGGCCGGTGCCAAACCCACGAAGGGCAAGTCCAAGGCCTTCGGCGCTTGATGCACCCTCACATGGCGGAATGTCAAATTCGCCGGAAATGCAAGATGTGACCCAATAGCACGGAACCTCACCGTCCGGCATGCCCTCTATAAAGATGTCCGTTTATATGGATATCGAGTTCGGTGAGCACGGATGGGGAACGACGCTATGGGCGCGATGAATCGGCGGAGTCTGCTCGGGATGGGGGTCGGGGCGGCCGCGGCTCTGGGTGTCGCCGGGTGCTCCGCCTCGGGCCAGGACGGCGGGGAGGGGCAGCGGGTCAAGAACGCGGCACCGGCCCGCCCCAAGCTCATAGGTGACGGCTCGACCGCCCACTACGGCAAGCAGCCCCACCAGCCCGGCGCGCCCGAGCGGCTGGAGGCGGGGCAGACCCCGCCGCAGTTCGTGATCTTCTCGTGGGACGGGGCGGGAGAGGTCGGTAACGGCCTCTTCCCCCGGTTCCGCAAGCTCGCCAAGGACCACGGCGCGGCCATGACCTTCTTCCTCTCCGGGCTGTACCTCCTGCCCGAGGACAAGAAGCGCCTCTACCTCCCGCCGAACAACCGTCCCGGCGCCTCCGACATCGGCTACCTCAGCGACGCGCACATACGGGAGACCCTCGACAACGTCCGGCAGGCGTGGTTCGACGGGCACGAGATAGGCACCCACTTCAACGGCCACTTCTGCTCCGGCCGGGGCAGCGTGGCGCACTGGACGCCCGCCCAGTGGAAGTCCGAGATAGACCAGGCCATGGGCTTCGTCACGAAGTGGAAGACGCACACCGGACTCGCCGACGCCGACCCGCTGCCCTTCGACTACGGCAAGGAACTCGTCGGCGGTCGGACGCCCTGCCTGCTCGGCCAGGAGAACCTGCTGCCCACCGCCCGCGAACTGGGCTGGCGCTACGACGCCAGCTCGCCGGGCGGCCTGCAGATGTGGCCCCGCAAGAAGCAGGGCATATGGGACTTCCCGCTCCAGCAGATACCGTTCCCCGGTCACTCCTTCGAGGTGCTCTCGATGGACTACAACATCCTGGCCAACCAGTCGAAGAACTCCACCAAGGCCCCGCCGGCCAACTACCCGGGCTGGCGCAAGCAGGCCGCCGAGGCGTACATCTCCGGTTTCCAGCGGGCCTACGAGACCAACCGCGCGCCGTTCTTCATCGGCAACCACTTCGAGCAGTGGAACGGCGGCATCTACATGGACGCCGTGGAAGAGGCGCTCAAGCACGTCGCGGACGAGCGGAACAAGGACGTCCGGCTGGTCTCCTTCCGCCAGTTCACCGATTGGCTCGACGTCCAGGACCCCGGCGTCGTCCGCAAGCTCCAACAACTGGGCGTCGGTCAGCGGCCGGCCGGCGGCTGGAAGTCGTACCTCTCCGCGACGGCCTGAGCGGCCCCGGCGTCCCCGGCAGACCCCCGGTGACGCGCCGGAAGCTCTCGTTCCGTACGGTCTGACATGGCGCTTCGTCAACAGTGCGGCGGGGCGAGGGGGGCGCGGAAGATCCGCAAATGGCCCATGCGAAACTTTTCACATGAGTGACAGCCGCGCCCCCCGCCGCCTCACCAGTCGCCGTCGTCTCGCCCTGTTCGCCGCGGGAGCGGCGGCCGCCTCGCTGACGCTGAGCGCCTGCGGCGACGGTGCCTCCGGCGGCTCGGCGCAGACCCGGTTCGTCCAGGGCAAGAACGGCGTCGACACCGTCAAGCCCGACGAGCGACAGTCGGCCCCCGACCTGTCCGGGGAGACCACCACCGGCAAGAAGCTGGACGTGGCCGCCTACAAGGGCAAGGTCGTCATCATCAACGTCTGGGGCTCGTGGTGCGGCCCCTGCATCGCCGAGGCCCCCAACTTCGCCAAGGTCGCGAACGAGGACAAGGACAAGGGCGTCCAGTTCATCGGGATCAACACCCGCGACGCCGAGAAGTCGCAGGCCACCGAGTTCGAAGAACAGCACAAGGTGCCCTACCCGAGCCTGTACGACCCCACCGGGAAGCTGATGCTGCGCTTCCCCAAGGGCAGCCTCAACCCGCAGTCCATCCCGTCCACGATCGCCCTCGACCGGCAGGGGCGGATCGCCGCGCGCTCGATCGGCCCGCTCGCCGAGGACGACCTGCGCAAGATGGTCGACCCGCTGATCGCCGAGAAGTGATCGCGTGATCGCGCTCGCCGCCAACGCCGCGGAGAACCAGACCATCCTCACCGGTGCCCTGATCGCGGCCGTCCCGGTCGCCCTCGTCGCCGGCCTGGTCTCGTTCTTCTCGCCCTGCGTGCTGCCCCTCGTCCCCGGCTACATGTCGTACGTCACCGGGGTCACCGGCACCGACCTCGCCGAGGCCCGGCGCGGGCGGATGCTGGCCGGTGCCTTCCTCTTCGTCCTCGGCTTCACCGCCGTCTTCGTCTCCGGCGGCGCCCTCTTCGGCTTCTTCGGCAAGACCCTCCAGGACTACAAGGACGTCATCTCGCGCGTCCTGGGCGTGCTGATGATCCTGCTCGGACTGGCCTTCGCCGGCGTCCTGAAGCGGTTCGGCCAGCGCGAGCTGCGATTCCACCGGAAGCCCGCGATGGGCCTGGCCGGCGCGCCGCTGCTCGGCGTCCTCTTCGGCGTCGGCTGGACGCCCTGCCTGGGCCCCACCCTCACCGCCGTCAACACCCTCTCCTTCTACGACGCCAGCGCCGGCCGCGGCGCGTTGCTCACCGTGGCGTACTGCCTGGGCCTGGGGCTGCCGTTCATCGCGGTGGCCCTCGCCTTCCGCCGGGTCCTCGGGGCCTTCGGCTGGGTCAAGCGGCACTACGTCTGGGTGATGAGGGCCGGCGGCGGCATGATGATCGCCCTCGGCGTCCTCCTCCTCACAGGCGTCTGGGACATCCTGATGTCCCAGCTACAGAGCTGGACGCAAAGCATCACCGTTGGGATCTGATTGATGTCCACCAAGACCGACACCACGGACGAGCCGGGCGCCGCCGCCGACCGGGGCGGTGATCTCGGCACTGCCGGATCCCAGCTCTCGACCGCCCCCAAGGAGGACGTCTCCCTCCCCTCCCTCGGACCGATCGGCTGGGCGCGCTGGTTCTGGCGGCAGCTGACCTCGATGCGGGTGGCGCTGCTGCTGCTCTTCCTGCTGTCCATCGGGGCGATCCCCGGTTCGCTGATCCCGCAGACCAGCATCGACCCGGTCAAGGTCGACGCGTTCAAGACCAAGCACGAGACCCTCGGCGAGGTCTACGACAAGCTGGGGATGTTCCACGTCTACAGCTCGGTCTGGTTCTCGGCGATCTACCTGCTGCTGTTCATCTCGCTGATCGGCTGCATCGTGCCGCGCGCCTGGCAGTTCATCGGCCAGCTCCGCGGCCGCCCGCCGGTGGCCCCCCGCCGCCTGACCCGGCTGCCCGCGTACACCACCTGGCGCACCGAGGCGGCGCCCGAGGAGGTCCTCGCGGCGGCCGAGCGGCTGCTGAAGAAGCGGCGCTTCCGGGTCCGCCGGGAGGACACCTCGGTCGCCTCCGAGAAGGGCTACCTGCGCGAGGCCGGCAACCTGCTCTTCCACGTCGCGCTGATCGTGATGCTGGTGGCGTTCGCCGTCGGCGGCCTGTGGAAGTCCGAGGGCGGCAAGCTGGTCACCGAGGGCGACGGCTTCTCCAACAGCCTCACCCAGTACGACGACTTCACCTCCGGCCCGTTCTTCGACACCGACACCATGGAGCCGTTCGGGTTCACCATGAACTCGTTCGACGCGACCTACGAGCGGACCGGCCCGCAGAAGGGCACCCCCCGCACCTTCCGCGCCAACATCACCTACTTCACCGGCGCGGACGGCACGCCCCACAAGAAGTCGATCGAGGTGAACACCCCGCTCGAAATCGCCGGCAACAAGGTCTACCTGCTCTCCCACGGCTACGCGCCGGTCGTCACCGTCAAGGACGCCCGCGGCAAGGTCGTCTACCACGGTGCGGTGCCGTTCCTCCCGCAGGACCCGAAGAACTTCACCTCCTCCGGCGTGGTGAAGGTCCCGGGCGCACAGACCAAGGACGGCCAGCGCAACCAGCTCGGCTTCCAGGCGCTGTTCGTCCCGACCTTCGGCGGCAAGAACTCCGGTTCGATGTTCTCCCAGTTCCCCGCGCCGGACTTCCCCGTCCTGTCGGTCAACGCCTGGCACGGCGACCTCGGCCTGGACTCCGGCCTGCCGCAGAACGTCTACCAGCTCGACACCAAGCGGCTGAAGCAGTACAAGGACGCCAGCGGCGACATCTTCAAGAAGATGCTGCTGCCCAAGGACCAGGCGGCAAAGATGCTCGGCCACGCCGGTGCCGAGCTGACCCCCCAGCAGCTCGACGCCGAGTCCACGATGACGCTCCCGAACGGCGCCGGCTCCATCACCTTCGAGGGCATCAAGACCTGGGCCAGCTTCAAGATCGCCCACCAGCCCGGCAACGGCCTCGCCCTGACCGGCGCCGTCGGCGCCCTGCTCGGCCTCGCCGGCTCGCTGTTCATCCAGCGGCGCCGCGTCTGGGTCCGCGCGGAGCGGCCCGCCGACGGCGGCGCGGGCGGCGGCACGGTGGTCGAGATGGCCGGCCTCGGGCGCAGCGAATCGTCCCGGCTGGCCGAGGAACTCGCCGCCCTCGCGGCCGCGCTGACGACCAGCGCCCCGCTCGCCGCCGCGCCCTCCCCGGACACCGCGGACGCCTCCGCCCCGTCCGCCGAAGAACCGACGGAGCCTACCGACTCTGCCGATCCTGCTGATCCCTCCGAAGGAGCGCGCGCGTGAATCTCGCTGCCGCAGCCAACGAGACACTGGCTCACAACAGCAATGTGTTGGTGTATTCGGCGATGGCCGTCTACACCCTCGCCTTCCTCGCCCACATGGCCGAGTGGGTGTTCGGCAGCCGCAGCAAGGTCGGCCGGACCGCCGCCGCACTGACCAGCGAGGCCGCCGCGCCGGCCGCCCCGCTCGTCCGGACCGCGCAGAAGGGCGGCACCGCCGTCCTGGAGCGGCCCAAGGTCGTCACCCGCTCCGTGACCGGCAGCCGGGACGTCCCGGACGGCCCCGGCGCGCACGGTGGCACCGAGAAGGGCGACCTCTACGGCCGGATCGCGATCTCGCTGTCCGTCCTGGCCTGGGCCCTGCACGTCGCCGGCATCGTCACCCGCGCCCTGTCCGTGCAGCGCGCCCCCTGGGGCAACATGTACGAGTTCTCCACGACCTTCGCCGGGGTCGCGGTGGGCGTCTACCTGCTCCTGCTGGTGCTGAAGAAGAACGTCCGGTGGATCGGCCTGCCGCTGGTCACCAGCGTCCTGCTGACCCTGGGCCTGGCCGTCAGCGTCCTGTACACCGCCAGCGACCAGCTGGTGCCCGCGCTGCACTCCTACTGGCTGTGGATCCACGTCTCCTGCGCGATCATCTCCGGCGCGGTGCTCTACCTCGGTGCGGTCGCCACCCTGCTCTTCCTCTTCCGCGACCGCTACGAGGCCAAGCTCGCCGACCCGGACGGCCCGCAGCCCGGCGCCTTCGCCACCTCGGTGCTGGAGCGGCTGCCCTCGGCCGCCTCGCTCGACAAGTTCGCCTACCGCGTCAACGCCACCGTCTTCCCGCTGTGGACGTTCACCATCATCGCGGGCGCCATCTGGGCCGAAGCCGCCTGGGGCCGCTACTGGGGCTGGGACCCCAAGGAGGTCTGGTCCTTCATCACCTGGGTCGCGTACGCCTGCTACCTGCACGCCCGCGCGACCGTCGGCTGGAAGGGCCGCAAGGCCGCGTGGCTGGGCCTGATCGCCTTCGCCTGCTACCTCTTCAACTACTACGGCGTGAACATCTTCGTCACCGGCCTGCACTCCTACGCCGGCGTCTGACGCACCCGCCCCACCCGCAACACCCCGGTGCCGTACGGACCCAGGGCCTCGCTCGCGAGGCCAGTCCGTACGGCACCGTCGTGCGTCCGGGGGGAGCCGCGGCGGCGGGTCAGCGCCGCTTGCGCCCGCCGTGCTCCTGCCGCGGCGGCTTCTGGTCCGCCCCCGGCAGCGTCGGCTTGGGCAGGTGCGCCACCTCCCACTGCGCCTCGGCCAGCTTCTCGGCGGTGTCCCGCGGCAGCCGGGGCGGGTGGTGCGCCGGCGAACGGAAGCCGAACGCCGACGTCAGGTCGCCGAACGAGGCCCGTCGCCAGTCGGTGATGTTGGGCTCCGTCACGCCGGTGAACCGCTCCAGGAACTGCAGCACCGAGGTGTGGTCGAAGGCGTCGCCGGCCGCCCAGCCCCCCACCGTCCAGGGCGAGACGATCAGGCACGGCACCCGGAACCCGGCCCCGATCGGCAGCCCGCGGACGAACTCGTCCTTGGTCCCGGCCGGCGGCACCGGCGGCGGCACGTGGTCGAAGAGGCCGTCGTTCTCGTCGTAGTTCAGGATGAAGGCCGTCTTGGCCCACACCTTGGGGTTGGCGGCGATCGCCTCGATCTTCTTGGCCACGAAGTCGGCGCCGGCGGCCGGCAGGTAGTCCGGGTGCTCCGACTGGTAGCTGGTGGGGATGATCCAGGAGACCGCCGGCAGCCGGTCGTTGCGGGCGTCCTCCTCGAAGGCGCCGGCCGGCCCCGGCCGCACCCCCTTCTCGTACAGTGGGCTGCCCGGCTTGGCGTCCCGGAACGTCTGGAACTGCTCCAGCAGGTTGCAGCCGTAGTCGTCCTCCTCCTGGTACACCTTCCAGCTGACGCCGGCCGCCTCCAACCGCTCCGCGTACGTCGTCCAGCGGTACGGCTGGGGCGCGGTGTTGTTGAGGACCGGGCCGCCGAGGGTGCCGCCCGGGTCGAGGGTGCCGGTCATCCAGTACAGCCGGTTGGGCCAGGTGGGGCCGAAGACCGAGCAGAAGTAGTTGTCGCAGAGGGTGAACGCCTCGGCGAGGGCGAACTGGAAGGGGATGTCCGCGCGAGTGTGGTAGCCCATCACGTACGGGCCGTTGACGCCGTCGGCCTTGCGGTGCGCGGGCAGCCAGCGGTCCATCCGGCCGCCGTTCCACGCCTCGTGCTGGACCGACCAGGCGTGGCTGGTGGAGGGGATGGCCTGGGCGCTGGAGGTGTGGGTGTCGAGGCGGAACGGCAGCAGGTAGCCGTCGGGGTTCTCCGGGTCGGGCTGGTAGAAGACGGACCGGCCGGTGGAGAGGGTGAGCGCGTCCGGGTCGTTGAAGCCGCGGACGCCGCGCAGGGTGCCGAAGTAGTGATCGAAAGAACGGTTCTCCTGCATCAGCAGGACCACGTGTTCGATGTCGCGCAGGGTGCCGTGCCGCGGCGGGCCGGCGGCGACGGCCTTCTGGACGCTGGGCGGCAGCAACGACAGCGCAGCGGTGCCGCCGATCGCCCCGGCCGCCGAGCCGAGGAGTCTGCGTCGGGTCATATTCGGCATATGTGCCACTCTCCCTGAGTCGCGGAAGCTCTCGGTGGGCCGTCCCGACTGTGGCGGCGGCGCAGTTTCCCGGGCAGGGGGAGGTTGCTGAACGCTGAGTCAAATGGCCATGAACGGACCAGAGTTGGCCGACCGGCCCTACGCCTCGTACGTCACCCGAAGCAGCGCCCGACCGCTTGCGCACCACCCCGGCTACGCCTTTGTGGCGATTGACGGGGACACGCCGCTTACGCCCCGAGTTCCCCCGGGTGCCGGGCACGGGCTGCCGAGCGGGGCCACTCTCCTGGCGGACTCCACCCGCTCGCGGACGGGGGACCGGAGGGCGTCGGCCGCGGCCTCGAGGGAAGGCCGGCGCACGCTAGCGGAGCCCCGCGCGGTGGAGCAAGGCGGTCCGGGCGGTCCGGGGGCGGCCGGAAGTGGCCGTCGGGCGTCAGCGCAGCCGCGCCAGGGCCGCCTCCGGTGCGGGGTAGGGACGCTCGTCGGGCAGCAGCTCCCGGGCGGCCCGGTCGTCGCCCGCGCGCACCAGCGCCCGCACCTTCCGGGCCAGCGGCGTCACGTCGCGGACGGCCACGGTCCACTCGTCCGCGTACGCCCGGGCCAACGCGCCCGACAGCCCGAGCTGGAGGGAGCGGTGCGGCAGCGGCCGCAGGTGCAGATCGCGCTCGGGGTCCCACTGGACCCGGGCCGGCGCGCGGCGCAGCGCGCGCTGCCAGGCGGCGCGGTCCGGGTGCAGCCCGGGGACGTAGTGCGACAGGCAGGCCCGGCCCAGCGCCAGGTCGAAGCCCGCGCGGGTGATCTCCACGGCCAGCACCGTCTCCTGGTCGGCCTTGGTGGCCCAGCCGCAGCGGTACATCATCCACAGGAACGACGGCTTGATCCACGTCATCCGGTCGCGCTTCCAGGCGGCCGGGAACCGTCCGTCGCGGGCGGCGGGCAGGCCCAGTGCCGGCGCGTACGCCTGGTAGACGGTGACGGTGTCCGCGGTGTGCAGCGCCCGGACGCGGCAGGACGGCTCACGGGCGGCGGTGGTGCTGGTGCTCATGGCGGCATCCTGCCGGTGGCCGGGTGGCGCCGGCCACCGGATTACGGGCCCCGGCCCGGGGTGCGCGGCGCTCGCGCGGCCTCAGCCGCCGCCGATGTCCTCCTGCCACAGCTCCGGCCGCGCCCCGATGAAGTCCCGCATCATCGCCGCGCACTGAGGGTCGTCCAGCAGGACGATCCGCACGCCGTGCCGGGCCAGCCAGTCGTGGCCGCCGTGGAACGTCCGGGCCTCGCCGATGACCACCCGGGAGATGCCGAACTGCCGGACCAGCCCGCTGCACAGCCAGCACGGCGAGAGCGTGGTGACCAGCGTCGTGCCGCGGTAACCGGGCTGCCGCCCGGCCGCCCGGAACGCGGCGACCTCGGCGTGCAGTGCCGGATCGCCGTCCTGGACGCGGCGGTTGTGGCCGCGGCCCAGCAGCGCGCCGTCCGGGCCGAAGAGCGCCGCCCCGACCGGGATGCCGCCCTCGGCGAGCCCCGCCCGCGCCTCGGCGACCGCCGTGGCGAGCATGGCCCGGGCCTGCTCCTGGAGGTGGTCGGGGTGCCCGCACGGGTCGTCGTGACCGTCGACGCGGCCGTAGCGGCGGACGGCGTCGCGGTCCTGCCCCCACTGGCGCGTCGGGTCGGGATCCGGTGCCTGGTCCATGCCGGTCACTCTCCCCGCCCGGCCGGGACGCGGCAACGCGGGCTGGGCCTAACGGCCGTGCGGTGCGCTCAGGACGCGGCGGGCGGGGTGTCCTCGGGGTCCTTGCCGCCGCCCTTGCTCCCCTTGCCGTTCGTCCCGTCGCCGCCGTCGGAGCCGCGTCCGCCGGTGCCGGTCCCGCCGTCGGCGGACCCGGTCTCCTTGCGCCGCAGTTCCTCCTCGCGGCGCCGCAGATCGGCCTCCCAGTCCTTCAGCAGCGCCTCGTCCTTCGTGTTCTCCTCGCGCAGGGACCGCAGGAACTCGGGGTTGTCGTCCGGTGCCACCCACGTCGCGCCGCGGTTGCGGCGCCGCTCGGCGGGCGTGCCACCGCCGCCGGCCGCCGGCTGCCGCTGCTTGCCGGCCACCAGCCAGGCGATCGGCCCGATCAGCACCTCGCCGAACAGCAGGATGATCAGCACCCACACCACCTTGGGCAGGCCGCGCACCTGCGACTCGGGGGTGTTGATGCAGTCGATGAAGGCGTAGATCCACAGTGCCAACACGAGGAGGAACGGCAGATACCTGAGCATTGCGGATGGTCCCCCAGCGCGTGCGTGCGGGCCCTCGGCGGGGCCCCGTGACCCGTACAGGGTAGTGCGTACCGGATACTGGAGCGCATGGCTTACGACGATCTGCGCTCCCTGCTGCGGGCCCTGGAGCGCGAGGGCGACCTGACGCGCATCAAGGCCGAGGTCGACCCGCACCTGGAGGTCGGCGAGATCGTGGACCGGGTGCAGAAGGCCGGCGGGCCGGCGCTGCTCTTCGAGAACGTCAAGGGCTCGTCGATGCCGCTGGCCATGAACGTCTACGGCACCGACCGCCGCCTGTTGAAGGCGCTCGGCCTCACGGCGTACGAGGACATCAGCGGCAAGATCGGCGGGCTGCTCAAGCCCGAACTCCCGCACGGCTTCGTCGGCGTGCGCGAGGCGTTCGGCAAGCTCGCCAACATGACGCACGTCCCGCCGAAGAAGGTCAAGGGCGAGGCGCCCGTCCAGGAGGTCGTGCTCACCGGCGACGACGTCGACCTGGAGAAGCTGCCCGCGCTGTTCACCTGGCCCAAGGACGGCGGGTCCTTCTTCAACCTCGGCCTGACCCACACCAAGCACCCCGAGACCGGCGTCCGCAACCTCGGCCTCTACCGCCTCCAGCGCCACGACGCGCGCACCATCGGGATGCACTGGCAGATCCACAAGGACAGCCGCAACCACTACCAGGTCGCCGCCCGGCGCGGCGAGCGGCTGCCGGTCGCCATCGCCTTCGGCTGCCCGCCGGCGGTGACCTACGCCTCGACCGCGCCGCTGCCCGGCGACATCGACGAGTACCTCTTCGCCGGCTTCCTCCAGGGCAAGCGGATCGAGATGGTGGACTGCAAGACCGTCCCGCTCCAGGTCCCGGCGCACGCCGAGGTCGTCATCGAGGGCTGGTTGGAGCCCGGCGAGATGCTGCCGGAGGGCCCGTTCGGCGACCACACCGGCTTCTACACGCCGCAGGAGCCCTTCCCGGCGCTGAAGATCGACTGCGTGACGATGCGGAAGCGTCCGCTGCTCCAGTCGATCGTGGTGGGCCGCCCGCCGACCGAGGACGGGCCGCTGGGCCGGGCCACCGAGCGGTTCTTCCTCCCGCTCCTGAAGATCATCGTGCCGGACATCGTGGACTACCACCTCCCCGAGTCCGGCGGCTTCCACAACTGTGCGATCGTCTCGATCGACAAGAAGTACCCCAAGCACGCCCAGAAGGTCATGCACGCCATCTGGGGCGCCCACATGATGTCGCTGACCAAGCTGATCGTCGTGGTCGACGCGGACTGCGACGTGCACGACCTCCACGAGGTCTCCTGGCGGGCGCTGGGCAACACCGACTACGCCCGCGACCTGACCGTCGTCGAGGGCCCCGTCGACCACCTCGACCACGCCTCCTACCAGCAGTTCTGGGGTGGCAAGGCGGGCATCGACGCCACCAGGAAGTGGCCCGAGGAGGGCTACACCCGCGACGGCGGCTGGCCGGACATGGTCGAGTCGGACCCGAGGACCGCGGCGCTGGTCGACCGCCGCTGGAAGGAGTACGGGCTGTGAGCGAGCCTGGCGAGCCGACGATCAACAGGTGCGTGCCGTGCGCGTACCGGGCCGAGCGCAGTGAGGTTCCCGCATGAGTGCATCCGCCGCCGCGGTACCGCAGCCGGGCAGGACGCGGGCCTTCCTGCGGCTCGTCGTCATCGAGCACTCGGTCTTCGCGCTGCCCTTCGCCTACATCGCGGCCTTCACCGCGATGCACCAGCTCGACGGGAACGTCCACTGGGTCCGGCTGCTGCTCGTCACCGTCGCCATGGTCGGCCTGCGCACCTTCGCGATGGCCGCCAACCGCATCATCGACCGGGAGATCGACGCCCGTAACCCGCGCACGGCCGGGCGCGAACTGGTCACCGGCGCGGTGTCGGTGCGCTCCGCCTGGACCGGTGCGCTGGTCGCGGTGGTGGTTTTCCTGGGCGCGGCCGCGCTGCTCAACCCGCTGTGCCTGGCGCTGGCGCCGGTCGCCGTGGTCCCGATGGTCGTCTATCCCTACGGGAAGCGCTTCACCAACTTCCCGCACGCGATCCTGGGCCTGGCCCAGGCGATCGCCCCGGTCGGCGCCTGGCTCGCGGTCACCGGTTCGTGGTCGTGGGAGTCGGTGATCCTCGGTCTCGCGGTCGGCATCTGGATCGGCGGCTTCGACCTGATCTACGCCTGCCAGGACGTCGAGGCGGACCGCCGCAACGGCGTGCTGTCCGTACCGGCCCGCTTCGGCGTGCCGGGCGCGCTGTGGGGCGCCCGCTGGTGCCACGTCGTCACCACCGCGCTGCTGGCGTGGTACGGCGTCGCGATCGGCGCCGGGGTCTTCTTCTGGATCGGTCTGGTGATCGTGGCGGTGGCGTTCTGCTACGAGCACGCGATCGTGCGCCCGCACGACACCTCGCGGCTCAACCGGGCGTTCTTCCAGGTCAACAGCTTCATCGGGATCGCGCTGTTCGTCTGCGCGCTGCTCGACCTGTTCGTCCGCGGCCTGACGCCCTGATCGCCCCGTCGCCCTGACGCCCGGCCGGTCGGCCCGTGCCGGGCGGCCGGGCGCTCGGCCGTGGATAGGCCCCCGCACAGGTACGGGTACGGGTACGTACCCCTGCGCCGTACTACCGGCCGGGTATGACCACGCCCCCGGCCGTCGCCTGCCCCCGCTCGCGCAGGACGACCGCGGCCAGTATCCCGCCGATCAGCCCGAACAGGTGGGCCTGCCAGCTGATCCCGCTGGTGGTGGGCAGCGCGCCCCACAGGATCGAGCCGTAGACCAGGGCGACGCCCACCCCGATCCCGATGTCCAGCGCCTTGCGCTCGATGAAGCCGCGGACCAGCAGGTAGCCGAAGAGCCCGAAGACCACGCCGGAGGCGCCCGCGGTGTTGCTGTGCGGCGCGGCGGTCAGCCACACGCCGAGCCCGCTGACGACGATGATCAGCAGGGCCGCGGCCAGGAACCGCCGGATGCCGCTGCGCAGCGCGGCGACGAAGCCCAGCACCAGCAGCGGCAGGGTGTTGGCGGCCAGATGGCCGAAGCCGAAGTGGAGGAAGGCGGCCGGGATCACGTCCACCAGCTCGGCCGGATCGCGGGGCTGGATGCCGAAGGCGTCCAGGGCGTTGCCGCTGAGGGTGTCCACGCCCTCCAGGACCCACAGCAGCGCGACCCAGCCCAGCATCAGCAGGAGCGCGGGTCTGGCCCGTGCGGTGCGCGGTGTCATCTTCCGCCCCCTCGTTCTCGGCGTCTGCGGTCGGCTCCCCGGCGGCGTGCCGGCGCACAGGTAGTAACGGCCGTGACGGCCCCGACGGTTCCGCCGGATAGGCTCGATCCGTGGAGCCGCCGCACAACGACACCAGCAAGAACGCCAGCGCCGACAACGACAGCGCCGAGCCGGACCCGGTCCGCCGACCGTGGGTCGTCGGGGTCTCCGGCGCGTCCGGGACGCCGTACGCCGCCTCCGTGCTGCGCGGGTTGCTCGCGGCCGGGGAGGCGGTGGACCTCGTCGTCAGTCGGGCGTCGCGGCTGACCTTGATGGACGAGACCCGGATCGCCTTCCGGGACGCGCACTGGCGCACCGACCTGCGGGAGTGGCTGGCGCGCGGCGCGGACGGCAAGCCGGACACCTTCCCCGTGACCGAGGAGGCGCTGGCGGGGGTCCGCTACTGGCCGGCCGGCGATCTGGCCGCGGGGCCGTCGTCGGGGTCGTATCCGGCGAAGGGGATGGTGATCGTCCCGGCGAGCACGGCGTGCGTGGCCGGTGTGGCGCTGGGACTGTCGAAGGACTTGTTGCAGCGGGTGGCGAGCGTGACGCTCAAGGAGCGGCGGCCGCTGGTCGTCGCGGTGCGGGAGACCCCGCTGAACGGCCCGACGCTGAAGCATCTGGTGGCGCTGGACGAGGCGGGCGCCGTGGTGCTGCCCGCCTCTCCGGCGTTCTACGCGGGTGCGACGCACATCCAGGATCTGGTGGACTTCGTCGCGGGCCGGGTGCTCGATGCGGCTCAGGTGCCGCACGGGCTGTACCGGCGGTGGGAAGGGGAGCTGGGGGGCGGCTCCAAGAGGGAGGCCCCGAAGGCTCGTTAGCGCTTCTTGGCGGCGGCGCGGCCCAGGCGGCGTCGTGCCCGCGAGGTCGCGGGCTGCTGGGCGGCACGGGAACGATTGGCCTGGTCCTGCAGCTCACGCATGCGGGCGTAGGCCATCTCGATCGAGTACACGGTGACAACTCCTGTTGAAAGATCGACCTTGATCATTCTAAATGAATCACAGGGCTCGGACCCTGTATGCCTTAGATTCTACATGCAGAACGCAGAAACGCGGAAAGATTGGAAGGCTTGAGGGCATGGACGCGGTGGATAGGCAGCTCATCCAGGCACTTCGCGAGAACGGCAGGGCCTCGTACGCGGAGCTCGGCCGGCTCGTCGGCCTCTCCGGCCCCAGCGTCACGGACCGGATCAACCGCCTCGAAGCGGCCGGGGTGATCACCGGATACCGCGCGACGGTCGACGCCGCCTCGCTCGGACTCGGCGTCACCGCACTGGTCGGCATCTCCCTGTCGGACGCCGCCGACCACGAGGACGTCGCCCGCCGGCTCAAGGACCTCGAAGAGATCGAGGACTGCTGGTTCATCGCCGGCGACGACTCCTACATGCTCAAGGTGCGGGTCGGCGACGTCGACGGGCTGGAGCGCACCATCCGGCGGCTGTCCGGCACCAAGGGCGTCTCCCGTACGCGGACCACGATCGTGCTCTCCACCAAGTGGGAGAACCGTGTCGGCGAACTCCCCGAGCAGGTCGACTGAGCCGGGCGCGCACCGGGGGCGGGCGGCGGCGCCGGGGCAGTTCCCAGGGGTCGCCGCCCGCCGTGGAACCGGGGGAGTAGGCTCGGCGAAGCCCGTTTTTCGTAGGAAACGGCCAGCGTTTCACGTGAAACGGCCGGTGACAGACAGAGATGGTGGGAGGCGACCAGATGACTGCGTCGATGGATGCCGGCCTCAAGCGTGAGCTGGAGGCGAAGGTCCGCGCCGGCGAACGGCTGACCCGCGAGGACGGAATCGCCCTCTACGAGTCCGACGACCTGGCCTGGCTGGGCGGTCTCGCCCACGAGGTGCGGACCCGCAAGAACGGCGACGTCGTCCACTTCAACGTCAACCGTCACCTCAACATGACCAACGTGTGCACCGCGTCCTGCGCGTACTGCTCGTTCCAGCGCAAGCCGGGCGAGAAGGACGCGTACACGATGCGCATCGAGGAGGCCGTCCGCCTCGCCAAGGCGATGGAGAACGAGAACCTCACCGAGCTGCACATCGTCAACGGCCTGCACCCGACCCTGCCGTGGCGCTACTACCCGCGCTCGCTGCGGGAGCTGAAGAAGGCGCTGCCGGAGGTCTCGCTCAAGGCGTTCACCGCCACCGAGATCCACCACTTCGAGACCATCTCCGGCCTGTCCGCCTCCGAGATCCTGGACGAGCTGATCGACGCCGGCCTGGAGTCGCTGACCGGCGGCGGCGCCGAGATCTTCGACTGGGAGGTCCGGCAGCACATCGTCGACCACGCCACCCACTGGGAGGACTGGTCGCGGATCCACCGCCTCGCCCACGAAAAGGGCCTCAAGACCCCTGCCACGATGCTCTACGGGCACATCGAGGAGCCCCGCCACCGCGTCGACCACGTCCTGCGGCTGCGTGAACTCCAGGACGAGACCGGGGGCTTCCAGGTCTTCATCCCGCTGCGCTACCAGCACGACTTCGTCGACATGCAGGACGGCAAGGTCCGCAACAAGCTCCAGGCGCGGACCACGATGGCCAGCGGCGCCGAGGCCCTGAAGACCTTCGCGGTCTCCCGGCTGCTCTTCGACAACGTCCCGCACGTCAAGGTCTTCTGGGTGATGCACGGCGTGCAGACCGCCCAGCTCGCGCTCCAGCACGGCGCGGACGACATGGACGGCTCGGTCGTCGAGTACAAGATCACGCACGACGCGGACAACTACGGCACGCCGAACAAGCTCACCCGCGACGACCTGCTGGAGCTGATCCGCGACGCCGGCTTCCGCCCCGTCGAGCGCAACACCCGCTACGAGACGCTCCGCGAGTACCCCGGCCCGGACGCCGAGCGCCGCGAGTCCCCGCAGCCGATGCGGCTCTGACGCCACTTCGGCCCCATGGGCCCCCGGTAGGGTCCGCTCCATGAGCGTGCGCTTCGAGCTGGACCCTGCCGTCACCCCGGAAGTCCGCGACGGGATCCGCGCGCTGTGGGCGGACGTCGCCAATGCGGGCGGCGCGGTCGGCCTGGTCCCGCCGGTGACCCCCGAGGACGTCCGCCCCGACCTCGTCCGCCACCTCCTGGCGCTCACCGAGGGCCGCGAACGGCTGCTCATCGGCCGGGACGCCGGAGGCCGGGTCGTGGCCACCGCGTTCCTCACGCTCAACTGGCACCGGATGTCCACCCACTGGCTGTGGGTCTACACCGTGATGGTCCACCCGGACCTCCAGGGCCGGGGCGTCGGCCGCGCCCTGATGGCCGCGGTCGCCGACGCGGCCCGCGGCATCGACGACATCATCGGCCTGCGCCTCACCTGCCGCGGCGGCACCGGCCTGCGCCGCTTCTACGAGTCCTGCGGCTACCAGGAGATCGGCCGCGCCCCCCGCGCCATCAAGCTCGCCGACGGCGACTTCCGCGACGACGTCACCATGTGGCTGGACCTGGCCTGAAGCGCCCCCGGCCGGGGGCCCGGAAGATCGCCCAGCGTCCTGTGCTTGACTGGACGGAGACCCTTTCGGTTGCCGTTGAGAAGAAGGTCCCGACCGTGAGTAGCCCCAAGTTCGCCACGCTCCGCTACACCGCCCTTCGCATCGGCCTGTTCGTTGCCAGCTTCGCCGTGGTGTGGGTGCTGGCGTACTTCCGGATCATTCCGCTCGGCGTCGGCAGCTCCAACACCGTCTGGCTGCTCCTCCTCGCCATCGTGATCTCCGCGCCGCTCAGCTTCGTGCTGCTGCGCAAGCAGCGGGACGCGATGTCCGAACAGATCGTGGCCAAGGTGGACCGCCAGAAGGAGCGCCTCGTGGCCAACCAGCGCATGGAGGACGGGCTGTAGGCCCCGCCCGTCCCGCCGCCGGACTGTAAGACGCGTCACGTCGACGCGCGGTCCGGCCCCCACGACTGCCCGGCGCCCGGTGCACGGAGTCCCAACTCCCTGCACCGGGCGCCGTTTTGTGCTTTCCGGCCGGTTTCGAGGCGCTCGGCCTCCCTGTCCCCCAACCCAAAGATTTTCTTTGGGTTCCTCAAAGTTAAAGTGTTAACGTTCTTGCCATGAAGACCGCAGCTGCGCCCTCGAACCCCATGAGCGTCCCGCTCGTGGTGCGCCTGCACGTCGATCTTTGCCGCTGTATGTCCGCGGCCTGTTGCCGCCGCTGACACGTCCCCCCAGCGGCCGGAGATCCTGCTCGTACGTACGGACCTCCTGGCGCCACGTCATGCCGTTCCCGACGCCCCGCGTCCTCACGCCTTCCCCGTCTCCGGAGTGTGTCCGTTGTCCACGTCTGCCCAGACCCCCGCGCCCGCCGGGGCGCCCCAGAGCCCGAAGACCTCCCGAATACCCAAGATCCCGTTCTGGGTGCAGATCCTGGCCGGCCTCGTCCTCGGCGTGCTGCTCGGCTGGGCCGCCAAGAGCGGCGACATCGGTTGGCTCGGCTCCACCCTGGAGCACGTCGGCGACCTCTTCGTCCAGCTGCTGAAGCTGGCCGTCGCCCCCCTGGTGTTCTTCGCGATCCTGGTCTCGATCACCAACCTGCGGCAGGTCAACAACGCCGCGCGGCTGGCCACCCGCACCCTGCTGTGGTTCATGGTCACCTCGCTCATCGCGGTGGCGATCGGCCTGGCCATCGGCCTGCTGACGCACCCCGGCGCGGGCACCGGGCTGACCCCCAAGGACGGCAAGCTCCCCCAGCACACCGGCTCCTGGATCGACTTCCTCACCGGCATCGTCCCCACCGACGTCATCACGCCGTTCACCGAGCTCAACGTCCTGCAGATCGTCTTCATCGCGGCCGTCGCCGGCATCGCCGCGCTGCAGCTCGGCGAGAAGGCCGAGCCGGTCCTCAAGCTCAGCCGCGCCACCCTGGAACTGCTCCAGAAGGCGCTGTGGTGGGTCATCCGCCTGGCCCCGATCGGCACCGTCGGCCTCATCGGCCACGCCATCGCCACCTACGGCTGGAACCTCATCGGCAAGTACGCGACCTTCACCGTCGACATCTACGTCGGCTGCGCGCTGGTCCTCTTCGTCGTCTACCCGCTGCTGCTCTCCACCGTCGCCAAGGTCAACCCGCTGCAGTTCTTCCGCGGCGCCTGGCCCGCCATCCAGCTGGCCTTCGTCTCCCGCTCCTCGGTCGGCACCATGCCGGTCACCCAGAAGGTCACCGAGCGCCTCGGCGTGCCGAAGGAGTACGCCTCCTTCGCGGTGCCGTTCGGTTCGACGACCAAGATGGACGGCTGCGCCTCGATCTACCCGGCGATCGCCGCGATCTTCATCGCGCAGATCTTCGACGTGCACCTGAGCATCGCCGACTACGTCCTGATCGCCTTCGTCTCGGTCATCGGCTCCGCCGCCACCGCCGGCCTCACCGGCGCCACGGTCATGCTGACCCTGACCCTCTCCACGCTGGGCCTGCCCCTGGAGGGCGTCGGCCTGCTCATGGCGATTGACCCGATCCTGGACATGATGCGGACCGCCACCAACGTGGCCGGCCAGGCCGTCATCCCGATCCTGGTCTCGGCCCGGGAGAACATCCTGGACCGCGACGCCTACGCCCGTGCGACCAGCATCAGCATCGGCGACACCGGCGCCGACGCCGAGGCCACCGGGCCCGCCGCCGAGCGCGAGCCGGCCCCGGCCGCGGCCTGACGCCACCCGCCGGGGTCCGACCCCGCAGCATCCGCAACGCCCCCGCGGCCCGTACGAGGCCGCGGGGGCGCTGTCGTGCGCGGCGGCGCGCACCACGTCAGCGGGCGCCCGCCGCCGCGCCGGTGTGCGCCAGGATCGCCGCCACCAGCGGACGGTGCACCGCCGGCGGCAGCGCGTGCCCCATCCCCTCGACCTCCACCAGCCGCGCGCCCCGCACCGCCTGTGCGAGGTGCTGCGGGTGCGGCGGCGGGAACACCGGCTCGGCCGGGGCGCAGACCACCAGCGTCGGCACGGCGGTGCGCGCCAGTTCGTCGGTGCGGAGCATCCCGCCGTCGTCGGCGCGCCCGTGGGCGGTGCCCACGCGGTGGTGCCCGGTGTGCGCGACGACCCGGCGCTCCAGGTCGCGGAAGAACGCCGCGTCGAACGGCAACCGCCCGCCGCCGAGCACCCGCCAGTGCGCGATCCGGCGCTCGATCTCGGCCGCTTCGCCGTGGTCCACCACCGGCCGGGCCCACATCTCCAGCACCTCTGGGGCGATGCCCGGCAACGCGTCCACCGGGACGGTGGAACCGTCGGGCCGGGTGTACGGGACGGTGCTGAGGGCGCAGGTGCCCATCAGCGTGGCGCTGAGCACCCGGTCGGGGTGGTCGGCGAGGAGCAGCTGCGCCAACATGCCGCCCAGCGACAGCCCGACCACGTGTGCCCGCTCGACGCCGAGCCCGTCCAGCACGGCGAGCGCATCGGCGGCCAGGTCCGTGATCCGGTACGGACGGTCCTCGAACGACCAGGTGGAGCGGCCGGTGTCCCGGTGGTCGTAACGGATCACCCGGTGGTGCGCGGCCAGTGCGTCCACCAGCGGCTCCGGCCAGCCGACGCCGGTGGCCTGCGCGCCCATGACCAGCAGCAGCGCCGGCGCGTCGACGGGTCCCCGCTGCTCGGTCCACAGCCGGATCCCCGGAGCGACCTCGACGAACTGCTCGTACACCGTCGTCCCTCGTTGCTGCACCATGCGTGGACCTCCTCGCCCTCAACGAAACGAACCGTAGCGTCTCGCCTTGTCTCACATCATGTCAAGCGAGCGGGCGCGGAGGACGAAGATCGTAAACTTACTTTGCGGTAAATGCCGCAAAGGGGTGTGCTGACGGAGGGGCTTGAGGGTGGGAGCTGCCAAGCGCAAGCGGGTGCCGCGGGCGGTCCGGGAGCAGCAGATGATGGACGCCGCGGTGCGGACGTTCGCGCGGTGCGGGTACCGGGCCGCATCCATGGACGAGATCGCCGAACGCGCCGGCGTCTCCAAGCCCCTGGTCTACCTCTACCTCCACTCCAAGGAAGACCTCTTCGGCGCGGTCGTCCGGCGCGAGTCCGCGGCGCTGGTGGCGGCCGTGACCGCGGCCGTCGAACCGGGCGCCGCCGCCGACCGCCAGCTCTGGAGCGGCCTGGCCGGCTTCTTCGCGCACACCGCCGCACACCCCGACGGCTGGGCGGTGCTGCACCAGCAGGCGCGGGCCCAGGGGGAGCCGTTCGTCGTCGAAGTGGCCGCCATGCGGGCGGAGATCGTCCGGTTCGTCACGGGCCTGATCGGCGCCGCCGCGAAGGAGGCCGGCTGCGCCGGCGAACTGGCCGACCGCGAGGCGGCCGGCCTGGCCCACGCCCTGGTCGGCGCCGCCGAATCCCTCGCCGAGTGGGTCAACGCCCCTACGGCGGAGGGCACTTCGTCCGCCGTAGGCGCCGCACCGGACCGCCCCACGGCCGAGGAGGCCGCCGGCACCCTGATGAACTTCGCCTGGACCGGCCTCGACCGTCGCATGCGCGGCGCACGCTGGGCGCCGGCCTGACCGGACCGGCGGGCCGTCACCGCCCCCCGGCCGCACGGGAATTGCCCTGCACGGGCATTGGCTAGCCCCGTGCCCCCGGCGTAAATTTACCGCGCAGTAAGGTTACCGTCGGGTCAGCGCCGAGAGTGGCCGGCACCTTGCTGCATCCACCGCGTTCCGGTCGACCGCGCCCACCCCGTCGCCGTCGCCGCGCCCCACCCCGTCGCCGCGGCCCACCCCGCCCGCGCCACCACCGGGACCGCGCCACCGGACCGCCGCCGTCCGGCAACCGCAACCGGGGCGGCGGGCGAGCCGCCCGCGGCGCGGGTGTCCCCGCCCGCACGGCGCGCGAGCCGACGACGCGGCGCGGCCACGGTCCCGCACCCCCTCTCCCCCCTGCAACACCAGCGCGCAACACCGAGGAGCCGCTCGTGTTCGACCACCCCACCGCACCCCCGACCACCCCCGCCCCGCGCCTCACCCCGCCCCGCACCACGCTGCACGACGGCACCGGCCGCGCCGCCGCCGTGCCCCCGCTCGCCCCACCCGTCCGCACCGGCTCACTGGGCGACATCCCCTTCACCAACGCCGCCGAGGACCCGGAAGCGACCGTCCTCTCCCGCAAACAGCCCGACGGAACCTGGCACGACGTCACCGCCGCCGCGTTCGCCGCCGAGGTCCGCGCCGTCGCCAAGGGCCTGATCGCGCACGGCCTCCGCCCCGGCGACCGGCTCGCGATCATGGCCCGGACGACCTACGAGTGGACCCTCCTCGACTTCGCCGCCTGGGCCGCCGGCCTGGTCACCGTCCCCCTCTACCCGACCTCCTCCGCCCACCAGGCGCAGTGGATCCTGCACGACTCGACGGCCCGCGCCTGCGCCGTCGAGGCCGTCGACGAGGCCCGGCTGATCAGCCAGCTCCGCGGCCGGCTCCCGGCCCTGGACCACCTGTGGCAGTTCAGCACCGGCGCCGTCGCCCAACTCGTCGACGCCGGCCGCGACCTTCCCGACGAGGTCGTGGACGAACGCCGCGCCACCCTCACCCCGCACGTCCTGGCCACCCTCGTCTACACCTCCGGCACCACCGGCAACCCCAAGGGCTGCGCCCTCACCCACGCCAACTTCTTCGCCGAGGTCGACAACGCCATCGCCCTGCTCCACCCGGTCTTCACGTCGGTCAGCGAGGAGCCCGCCGCCACCCTCCTCTTCCTCCCCCTCGCGCACGTCTTCGGCCGCATGGTCGCCGTCGGCTGCCTGCGCGCCCGGGTCCGCCTCGGGCACGCCGCCAGCATGCAGACCGACGAACTCCTCGCCGACCTCGCGGCCTTCCGCCCCACCTTCCTCCTGGCCATCCCGTACGTCCTGGAGAAGGTCTTCAACACCGGCCGCGCCACCGCGGAGAAGACGGGCCGGGCCGCCTCCTTCGACCGCGCGGCCCGCATCGCCCGCGCCTACGGGGAGGCCGTCGAGGCCCGCGAACACGGGACGGGCCCCGGCCCCGGCCTCACCCTCAAGGTCGCCCGCACGCTCTACGACCCACTGGTCTACCGCCGGATCCGGGCCGCCCTCGGGGGCCGGGTCCGCTACGCGATCAGCGGCGGCTCGCCCCTGGGCCACCGCCTCGCCGCCTTCTACTCCGGCGCCGGCATCGAGGTCTTCGAGGGCTACGGCCTGACGGAGACCACCGCCGCGAGCACCCTCACCCCGCCGCTGCGCCCGCGGATCGGCACGGTCGGCTGGCCGCTGCCCGGCAGCGCCGTCCGCATCGCCGACGACGGCGAGGTCCTGCTCCGCGGCCCGCACGTCTTCGCCGGCTACTGGGACGGCGCCCGCAACGCCGTCCGTCCGGTCACCGACCAGGACGGTTGGCTGGCCACCGGCGACCTCGGAGCGCTCGACGCCGACGGCTACCTCACCCTCACCGGCCGCAAGAAGGAGATCATCGTGACCAGCGGGGGCAAGAACGTCGCCCCCGCGCCCCTGGAGGACCGGCTCCGCGCCCACCCCCTCGTCGGCCCGTGCATGGTCGTCGGCGACGACCGCCCCTACGTCACCGCCCTGCTCACGCTGGACCCCGACGGCCTCGCCCACTGGCGCCAGATGACCAAGAAGCGCGACGTGCCGCTCGCCGAACTCGTCCGCGACGAGCGCCTCCTCGCCGACCTGCAGACCGCCGTCGACGACGCCAACCAGCTCGTCTCCCGCGCCGAGTCGATCCGCCGCTTCGCCGTCCTCACGGCGGAGTTCTCCGAGCGGACCGGCCACCTCACCCCGTCCCTCAAACTCCGCCGCGCCGCCGTGGCCCGTGACTTCGCCCACGAAATCTCCCGGCTTTACCAAAGGGAGTGAAAGGGAGTGACCGGGTTTGCGAAAGGGTTCGACCCGGCTCTGGAGCCACGGCCCTCGGCGCGTCAAACTGGAACCCCCGTGTCACCTCTGTGGGGGAGGTGGCACGGGGCCTTTCCGCCTGCCGGGCGCCCGTCGGCCCCGCGCGGCCGGCGGCGCCCCCTCACCGCGGGGGCAGGGCCACCGCGGTCTGCATCTGGCACGAGTTGCACCAAAACGCCCACCCGTTGGCGTCCACGGACCGCGATCCGCACGCCAGACAGGGATCCCCGACGAAGCTCGCCGCCACCCACGCACCGGCCGACGCGGCCCGCCGCCCCGCGGCCGCCCGCTCCTCGGCGAAGCAGGGGATGCACACGCCGCCCTCCCGGCCGGGCAACTTCATCGGCCGCAACCCGCAGACGGCGCACGGGAGTCTGCCGACGTACTGCGCGTCCAGGCCGACCGGCTTGTCGCTTCTGCTGAAGGCCACCATCGTCTGCGTCCGCCTCCTCTATGCCAGGACGGTTCCGGTGCCGGCGCAGCCGGAGCACTGCGTGGTGACCTTGTGGCCGCCGGGGGTCTCCCACTCGACGGTGCCCGCACCGCCGCAGTCCGGACACGGCTTCTGCGGGGGCATGCTCTCGCTCATTCTGCCCACGGTAGGACGTGTCATGTGGCCGTGTGACCACTTTCCGTGATCGCGGCCCTCGGTACCGCAATCGCCAAGTGCGGCTTCCCATTTGGACCGGTGGCCCGGTTTTTCCCCAGGTGCCCGAATTCGGAGAGCGGGCGCCCGTAAGGAGCGCGGGCCGGGGCCGCGAGCCCGGGAAGTGCGCAGGCCAGGGTGGTGTCGTGGGCGCGCGCGGCGGTCGGGGCGGTGGGCCGCGACGGGAATTGGGGGAGATTTCCCGGGCCGCGTGATTCCCGGTAATCCGCAATCCGATCTTCCGGGTCTTGCGGTGGCGGGATATTTGCGGGGGCGTTCCGTCGTGGGGGAATTATTCGTTCCGTATCCGGCCGTGGTGATCCTCGGCGGGGGCACCGGGAGCGGGGGCCGGCCGGGAGGAGGGGCGGCGCCAGGCGGCGGGCGATCCGTGCCATGCGCCGTGCCGCGGTGGGCCACGGCGGCTATTCACTTGGTATTCATTTTTCCGGCATGCCGGCGGGCGGGGAAACCGGGCGGCGGCCAGAGGACACGAAAGGCTGTACAAAAAGGGCAGGAGCCCCACTCTCCGCCCGAAGGCGGAGGGGGGCTCCTTGGGTGCTACTGGTCAATCACATGAGAAAGACCGGAGCGGGTGATTAGGCCGGGCTGACGTTCTCCGCCTGCGGGCCCTTCGGACCCTGGGTGACGTCGAAGGTGACCTGCTGGTTCTCCTCGAGGGAGCGGAAACCGGCGGCGTTGATCGCGGAGTAGTGGACGAAGACATCCGGGCCGCCGCCGTCCTGGGCGATGAAGCCGAAGCCCTTTTCAGCGTTGAACCACTTGACGGTTCCGGTAGCCATGAGCCCTCCTTGGGCCAAAGGGTTGCCCTGCTCCAGAACCTGCGAAGAAGTCTGAAAACTACAAAAGCCTGCGGGTTACATGCTCCGCAGGCTCTGTACTGCAAGGGAAACCAAACTGCAACTTGGCTTGAGCCTAGCACGGTGTGCTCCGGAGGTGGAAGAGCCAAAGATCACGTTTGGCTCTGAGCAGGAATGGCAACACCGGGCCCCGGCGTCCGGTACTGGGACCGACGGGTCTAGCCTCCGCATGTGGACAATTCAACCTTCGGAGACGCACCCGCGGGCACCGACGCAGACCACCGTCGCAGCCGGCCGCGAGTGGGCCACATCCAGTTCCTGAACTGCCTGCCCCTTTACTGGGGCCTGGCCCGCACGGGCACCCTCCTCGACCTGGACCTCACCAAGGACACCCCCGAGAAGCTCAGCGAGCGCCTGGTGCGCGGGGAGCTCGACATCGCGCCGATCACGCTCGTCGAGTTCCTCCGGGCCGCCGACGACCTCGTGGCCTTCCCGGACCTCGCGGTCGGCTGCGACGGGCCGGTCATGTCCTGTGTGATCGTCTCGCAGAAGCCGTTGGACCAGCTGGACGGCGCCCGGGTCGCCCTCGGGTCGACCTCGCGGACCTCCGTGCGGCTGGCGCAGCTGCTGCTCGCCGAGAAGATCGGCGTGCAGCCGGAATACTTCACCTGCCCGCCGGACCTCGGGCTGATGATGCAGGAGGCCGAGGCGGCGGTGCTGATCGGCGACGCCGCGCTCCGCGCCAACCTGCACGACGCCCCCAGGCTCGGCCTGGAGGTCCACGACCTGGGCCAGATGTGGAAGGACTGGACGGGGCTGCCGTTCGTCTTCGCCGTCTGGGCGGCCCGGCGCGACTACCTGGAGCGCGAGCCGGAGGTGGTCCACGAGGTGCACGAGGCGTTCCTGGCCTCGCGGGACCTCTCGCTGGAGGAGGTCGGCAAGGTCGCCGAGCAGGCCGCCCGCTGGGAGCACTTCGACGAGGCGCTGCTGGAGCGGTACTTCACCACCCTGGACTTCCGGTTCGGACCGGACCAGCTGCGCGGGGTCACGGAGTTCGCCCGCCGGGTGGGGCCGACCACCGGGTTCCCGGCCGACGTGAAGGTGGAACTGCTCGCGGCGGGCGCCGACGCCCTCGCCTAGGCCGCGCCGCGCTGCCGGGCCGGATGCCGTCCCGTCCGGCCGCGCGGACTACGGCGCCGGTGCCGGCGTCGGGCCGAGCAGGACCCGGCTGACGGCCTCCAGGCTCTCGTTGCGCATCCCGCGCAGATAGCTGCGGGCGTTGTGGCCGCCGCCCTCGATGACGTGCAGCCGGGCGTGCACCGGTCCCTTGGCGTACCGCTCGACGAACCGCTCCAGGTTGGCCCGGCCGCTCTCCTGGGTGCCGACCTGGAACTGCACGTAGACGTCCGGGGCGCCGGGGCGGGCGGCCAGGCGCTGCGCCAGCAGCTCCGGGTCGTTGGCCCGCATCTCCGCCCGGTGGCCGCGCCACAGCGGGGAGTCGGGGCGGGTGTCCGGGCCGCTGGCGATCACCGCCTTGAACCGGTCAGGGTGTTGGAGGACCTGCTTCAGGGCCGCGAACCCACCGGACGAGGAGCCCATGAACGCCCAGCCGTCGCGGCTGGTGAACGTCCGGAAGTTGGCCCTGACCAGGTCGGGGACGTCGTCGGACAGCCACGTGCCCATCTTCGGCTGCCCCGGGATGTCGCTGCCGTCGTAGTAGCGCTTGGCGGGGTTGAGGACCGGCATCACGACGAGGAACGGCCGGCCGCGGCCCAGGGCCGCCAGGTCGGTGACGGTCTGCTGGAGCTTGTGGCCGGTCGCCGCCCAGTAGTTGTCGGGGTGGCCGTAACCGCCCGGCAGGGCGATCAGGACCGGGAACGCGCTGCCGCGGTAGCGCTCCTCGTAGTACTCCTTGGGCGCCCAGACCCACACCTTTCCGGTGAAACCGGACTTCCCGCCGTGCAGGGTGGTGACGCCGATCTTGGTGCCGTCGCCGAGGGTGGCGGCCGTCCGGAACTCGGCCGGCGGACCGCTCGGCATCCGGACCGCCGGCTGCACCGCGGACGCCTGCACCTGACCCGGTGCCCCGTCGGGCAGCGCACGGCTGAACGACATCGGCTCCCCGGTGTCGTTGAGCACGTCCAGGTACTTCACGGTCGGATAGGCGCAGAGGCCGACCACGGCCACCGCGCCGGTCAGGAAGGACGCGCGCCAGCGCGGGAGTCGGGCCGACCGCCGAGCCCCGTCGGGCCGGGCGGAACGGCCGCGTCCGAGGAAGCGACCGCGCCGCATCAGGCCGCGCCGTCCGCGATGGTCCTCCCGGCGCGGGTCGTGGGAACGGTCCCCGGAGGTGCGGTGCATGGCGTTCTCCCGATCTGCCGATGGACGGGCCCTGGGCCAGGAGGTGCGGGGCGGATGGTCGGCTTGCGCCCTGTTTGATGCGGAAAGCGGGCCCGAGGGTTTCGGCGATCCGACATGACCTGAGTCATAAGCTGGTGCCGCCGTCTTGGAGGGGGAGGCGCCATGGAACCGCTGGCCGACGGGGACCCACGGGTCCTGGGCGGATACCGGCTGCTCGGCCGCCTGGGCGCGGGCGGCATGGGCCGCGTCTACCTGGGGCGCAGCGCCGGCGGACGGACCGTCGCGGTG
Organism: Streptomyces lunalinharesii; assembly: GCF_039532155.1. Classification (NCBI taxonomy): domain Bacteria; kingdom Bacillati; phylum Actinomycetota; class Actinomycetes; order Kitasatosporales; family Streptomycetaceae; genus Streptomyces; species Streptomyces lunalinharesii. The sequence goes on along the minus strand of NZ_BAAARK010000020.1, from coordinate 100,569 downwards.
AAGGCCGTGCACGCCCAGTACGCCGCCGACGAGCAGTTCCGGGCCCGCTTCAGGCGCGAGGTCGCCTCGGCGCGCCGGGTCGGCGGCGCCTGGACCGCGCCCGTCCTGGACGCCGACCCCGACGCCGCGGTGCCCTGGGTCGCCACCGGCTACGTCGCCGGCCCCTCGCTGGCCCGCGCGGTCGCCGACCACGGCCCGCTCGCCGACCGTGCGGTGCGGGCCCTGGGCGCCGGACTGGCCGAGGCGCTCACCGCGGTGCACGCGCTGGGCCTCGTCCACCGGGACGTCAAGCCCTCCAACGTGCTGTTGACCCTGGACGGGCCCCGGCTGATCGACTTCGGGATCGCGCGGGCCACGGACGGCACCGCCTCCCTGACCTCCACCGGGGTCTCCGTCGGCTCGCCCGGCTACATGGCGCCCGAGCAGGTCCTGGGCAAGGGGGCCGGGGCCAGGGCCGACGTCTTCTCCCTGGGGGCGGTGCTGGTGTACGCGGCCACCGGGGCCGGCCCGTTCCTCGGGGACTCGTCCGCCGCGCTGCTCTACAAGGTGGTGCACGAGGAACCCGAACTGGGGCCGGAACTCATCGGCGACCTGAGGGAGTTGGTGGTCGCCTGCCTGGCCAAGGAGCCCGTCCGGCGGCCGGCCCCCGAAACGGTCGCGGCCCGGCTCGCCGGCGCCGGGGGCGCGGCCGAACTGGTGCGCGCCGGCTGGCTGCCGGGCCCCCTGGTCGAGCAGGTCAGCCGCCAGGCGGTGGCCCTGCTCGACCTGGACGCGGCGGCGGATTCCGGTGCGGGGACGGGGGACGCGGCGTCCGGGGCGTGGGCGTCCGGTCCGCTCTCCGGTCCCGTTTCCGCGCTGGCTTCCGGCCCCGGCGGCTCCGGGACGGCCTCCGGGCTGATCCCGTTCGACCCGCGGGCGCAGAGCGGCGGACCGGCCACGCAGCCGGGGGCGGGCGGGGCGGCCTCCACCGGGCCCGCGCCCGTACCGCCGCCGCCCGGAACTCCGCCCGGTGCCCTCCACGGGCCACCGCCGGGGCCTTTGCCACCGGCCTGGCCGGCGGCCGGCGCCCCGCACGCCGCGGACGCGCCCCCACCACCGCCCACGCCCCCGGCCGCGCCCTTCGCCCCTTCCCCGTCCGGCCTCGCCGAGCTGCCGACCGGCTCCGCGGCGTCCTCGGCCGCCGGCCCCAAGGAGCGGCGGATCGCGCTCACCGGTGCGCTCGGCGGCAAGGAGCGGCCCCGGCGGATGAGCTGCACCCTGGTGCTCTCGGTGGCCGGCGCGCTGGCGGTCGCCACCACCACCGCGGTGTTCTTCGGCGTGCTCAAGGGGCCGGGGGGCGGCGGCTCGGCCGCCGAGCCGCCGTCCGGGGGCCGCCCGACGGTCGGGTCCCCCGCGCCGACCGCCGCCGGCGGCGTTCCGAAGGGCTTCCTCGGCACCTGGAGCGGCACCGTCACCATGGCGAACGGGATCCCCAACGGCACCATGACCAGCGTCATCAAGGCCGGCCACGAGGGCGACGTCGTCGTGCGGACCACCTACGACGTGGTGCTGCTGCGGTGCCAGGCCGCGTCGAAGCTGGTGTCGGCCACCGGCGACCGGCTCGTCCTGCGGGAGAGCCCCGACGGCAAACAGGGGCCGGGGTGCACGGGCAACACCTCCACCGTGACGTACGTCCTGGGCAAGGACGGCTCGCTCTCCTTCACCTCGGACGACGAGCGGGGCGGCACCCCGAAGGCCACCCTGACGAGGAGCGGCGGCTGAGCGGCGGGCCGGCCGGCGGAGTAGCAGGCCGGCGGCCCGGCCCGCGAACCGGCCCCCACCGGCGGTGTCGGGCCCCTGGCGTACGCTGGTTGGCGGTCCTGCTTTTTGCAGTGCTCGCTGTCTGTCCGCCTCCGAAAGGGACGCCCCGGTGACCGAGAACGCCGACCTCAAGACCATTGATGTCACCGCCGTACTCGACCGCGCCGCGCAGGGCGGCCGCATCACGCCCGAGGAGGCGCTCGAGCTCTACCGCTCCGCGCCGTTGCACGCGCTGGGCCAGGCCGCCGACGCCGTGCGCCGCCGTCGTTACGCCGGCACGGAGCACATCGCGACGTACATCATCGAGCGCAACATCAACTACACCAACGTCTGTGTGACGGCGTGCAAGTTCTGCGCCTTCTACGCCGCCCCCAAGGACACCGAGAAGGGCTGGACCCGCGACCTCGACGACATCCTGCGGCGCTGCGCGGAGACCGTCGAACTGGGCGGCACCCAGATCATGTTCCAGGGCGGCCACCACCCGGACTACGGCGTCGAGTACTACGAAGAGCACTTCTCGGCGATCAAGAAGGCGTTCCCGCAGCTGGTCATCCACTCCCTCGGCGCCTCCGAGATCGAGCACATGGCGCGGATCTCGAAGGTCTCCGCCGAGGAGGCGATCTCCCGGATCCACGCCGCGGGCCTGGACTCCTTCGCGGGCGCCGGCGCCGAACTCCTCCCCGCCCGCCCCCGCAAGGCGATCGCGCCGCTGAAGGAGTCCGGCGAGCGCTGGCTGGAGATCATGGAGGCGGCGCACCGGCTCGGCGTCGAGTCGACGTCCACGATGCTGATGGGCACCGGCGAGACCAACGCCGAGCGCATCGAGCACCTGCGGATGATCCGCGACGTCCAGGACCGCACCGGCGGCTTCCGCGCCTTCATCCCGTACACCTACCAGCCGGAGAACAACCACCTGAAGGGGCGGACGCAGGCCACCCTCTTCGAGTACCTCCGCATGATCGCCATCGCCCGGCTCTTCCTCGACAACGTCGCCCACATCCAGGGCTCGTGGCTGACCACCGGCAAGGAGGTCGGCCAGCTGTCGCTGCACTACGGCGCGGACGACCTCGGCTCGATCATGCTGGAGGAGAACGTGGTCTCCTCGGCCGGCGCCAAGCACCGCTCCAACCGCCAGGAGATCATCGACCTGATCCGCAAGGCGGGCCGGGTGCCGGCGCAGCGCGCGACGACGTACGAGCACCTCGTCGTGCACGACGACCCGGCCAACGACCCGGTCGACGACCGCGTCGTCTCGCACCTCTCCTCGACGGCCATCGAGGGCGGCACCGCCCACCCGGAACTGAAGCTCGTCGACGCCAACTGACCACCCGCGACGGGGCGCCGACCGTAGAGGGACGCTGACGAGACCGGATGTTGACGCTCCACAAGGTGCGGGCCGTGCGGCCCGCAGCCACTGAGGACGCCGAGCCGCTTCCCGGCTACGCGGTCGTCGTCGACGGCGACCGGCTGGCCGCCGTCGGACCGTACGAGGAGCTGGCGGCGGCCTACGGGAGCGCCCGGATCCGGGAGTGGGACGGGGTGCTGACCCCCGGCCGCCACGAACCGGACGGTGCGGCGCTCCTGGAGGCCGCCTACCACCCCGATCCGCGCGAGGCCGACGAGCTGGGCACCGCGCCGCTGACCGGTGCGGCGCTGGCCGCCCTCCCGATGTCGGAAACCCGCTGGGGCGCGAGCGCCCGGCGTGGCCTGCAGCGCCTGTTGGCCGCCGGCACCACCTCGCTGGCCGGCCCGTTCGCCCGCCCCGCGGTCCGCACCGCGGTCCAACGTTCCGGCCTCGGCCGGAGCGACGGCCGGCCCCCGGCTCCCCTCGCCCCCGGCGCCCCGGCCGACTTCGCCGTCTTCGCCCCCGACGGCAGCTGCCTGGCCACCGTCCTCGCCGGCCGCCTGGTCCACCGCCGCCGCTGACCGCGCGCCGGGACGCCGGTTCCGCGCGCCCGGGCGCCCCGTCAGGGACCCGTCAAGGCGGACCCGTCGCACGTCAGGGCGGTGTCAACGGAAGCGGAGTGACGGATTCAGGCCGGCAAGATCGTGTTCGCGGGGACGGCCGTCACCCGGCCGCTCACGATGCGTCACGCACCGCTCGACCGCCCGGAATGCCAGAGGGGGGCACGACGGCCGTCCCCGACCAACCGTCCGGCCGCCGGCCGGGGCGGTGCCGGGGGCCGGCGGCGCACGGTGGACAATGGCCCGGTGACCCGAGCATCCCTGGACAAGCAGCCGCACGAAGTCGCCGCGATGTTCGACGACGTGGCGGCACGGTACGACCTCACCAACGACGTGCTCTCCCTGGGCCAGGCGCGGCTCTGGCGCAAGGAGGTGGACCGCGCGGTGGCCGCGCGGCCCGCCGAGCGGGTGCTCGACCTCGCGGCCGGGACCGGCACCTCCTCGCTGCCGTTCACGCGGTCCGGGGCCTACGTCGTGCCGTGCGACTTCTCGGTCGGCATGCTGCGGGAGGGCAAGAAGCGGCACCCGTGGCTGCCGCTCACGGCGGGGGACGGGACCCGGCTGCCGTTCGCCGACGCAGTCTTCGACGCCGTCACGATCTCCTTCGGGCTGCGCAACATCCAGGACACCGGGGCCGCGTTGGCCGAGCTGTACCGGGTCACCAAGCCCGGTGGGCGCGTGGTGATCTGCGAGTTCAGCGAGCCGACCTGGGCGCCGTTCAGGACCGTCTACACCGAGTACCTGATGCGGGCGCTGCCGCCGGTCGCCCGGGCGGTCAGCAGCAACCCGGACGCGTACGTCTACCTCGCGGAGTCCATCCGCACCTGGCCCAACCAGCCGGAGCTGGCCGCCCGCCTCCAGGGCGCGGGCTGGACCGAGGTCGCCTGGCGCAACCTGACCGGCGGGATCGTGGCGCTGCACCGGGGCACCAAGCCGGTCGAGGGCTGAGCCGCAGCGCCCGGCCGGCCCGGGGCGCGGAAGCGACGGAGGGCCCGTCCCGACCGTGGAACCACGGTCGGGACGGGCCCTCCGACGTGCTGCGCGACGCCCGGACTCCCCGTGCGAAGCGGTGCCGGTCCCGTCGTGCGACGGGACGCGGGTCACTTCTTGAAGGCGTAGTCCATGAGCTTCTTGGCGTCCGCGGTGCGGTTGTTCACCGACGGGGAGGCCAGGACCGTGCCGATGACGGTCTTGCCGCCGCGGGTGGCCGCGAAGACCAGGCAGTACTTGGCCTCCGGGCCCGAGCCGGTCTTCACGCCGATGGTGCCCTGGTAGCTGCCGAGCAGGTTGTTGGTGTTGGTCCACGACATGTAGCGGTAGCCGCCGCTCTTCGTCGTGACCTTCTGCTTGGTCGACTTGGTGCCGACGACCGTGCGGAAGGTGGAGTACTTCATCGCGTTGCTGGCGAGCTTGGTCAGGTCGCGCGGCGTCGAGTAGTTCGCACCACGCCCTATCCCGTCGAACGAGTCGAAGTGGGAGTTCTTCATGCCCAGGCTCTTGGCGGTGGCGTTCATCTGGCCGATGAACGACTTCACCCGGGCGTCCCGGGTCGAGCCGGTGCCGAACTTGTCGGCCAGCGCGTAGGCGGCGTCGCAGCCGGACGGGAGCATCAGCCCGTAGAGCAGCTGGCCGACGGTCACCTTGTCGCCGACGATCAGGTGGGCCGACGAGGCCCAGTTGTTGTTGACGATGTAGTCGCTGTACGCCTTCTGGACCGTGACCTGGGAATTCAGGTTGAGGCCCTTCTGGGCCAGCACCACCCGGGCCGTCATGATCTTGGTGGTGGAGCCGGTGGACCGGCGGGTGTCCGCGGCCTTGGCGAAGAGCGTCGACCCGGTGCCGTTGTTCATCACGAAACCGCCGGCGGCGGTGATGCCGGGCGTCGGGAGGGTCGCGGCCTGCGCCTGGGAGCCCAACGCGCCGGCGGTCAGGACGGCCCCGGTGGTGACGGCCACCGCGGATGCGCGCCGAATGCCCTTGATGCGCCTGATGCCTTTGATGCCGATTTTCAAGTGGATGCTCCAAATACCCCTGCAGTGCGGGCACATGAGAGTGCCGCTCCCTCTTGAGACACACGGGGCGGGGCAATGGATGCGCGGGCCCGGCTCTTGTTTCGGTCAAGTCCACGGGCCGGGCCCGGGTTCCTCCGGGGCCGGTGCGCCGACGCCCGTGGCGGGGGGCGGGATGCGCGGACCGGGCAGACGCGGACGGGCGGGGACGGGCGGGGACAACCCTTCAGTTTCCGATCATCAGGGCCCCCATAGACTGCACCTGCCCAGTGCCGGTCGGCACCCAGATATCCACAGCGGATATCCAGATTTCGACTTCCGGGAGACAATGCCGTGACCGAGTCCGTGTCCGAGCCCGAGTCCGCGAGCGCCCTCCGATCGGAGCACCGCGCGGACGTGATCGTCGTCGGCGCCGGCCCGGCCGGTGCGGCCACCGCGTACCACCTCGCCAAGTCCGGCCTGGACGTGCTGCTCCTGGAGAAGACCGCGTTCCCGCGCGAGAAGGTCTGCGGCGACGGGCTCACCCCGCGCGCCACCAAGCAGCTGATCGCGATGGGCATCGACATCTCCGAAGAGGCCGGCTGGCTGCGCAACAAGGGCCTGCGCATCATCGGCGGCGGCTCCCGACTCCAGCTCGACTGGCCGGAACTCGCCTCCTTCCCGGACTACGGTCTGGTCCGCAAGCGCGACGACTTCGACGAGCAGCTGGCCCGGCAGGCGCAGAAGGCCGGGGCCCGGCTCTACGAGCGGTGCAACGTGGGCGCGCCGATCGTCGACGAGCTGACCGGCCACATCTCCGGTGTGCACGCCAAGCTCGGCGAGGAGAAGGCGCCGGTGACCTTCCACGCCCCGCTCGTGGTCGCCGCCGACGGCAACTCCACCCGGCTGTCGCTGGCGATGGGGCTGCACCGGCGCGAGGACCGGCCGATGGGCGTCGCGGTGCGGACGTACTTCACCTCGCCGCGCCACGACGACGACTACCTGGAGTCCTGGCTGGAGCTGTGGGACCGCCGGGGCGCGCAGGACCGGCTGCTGCCGGGCTACGGCTGGATCTTCGGCATGGGGGACGGCACGAGCAACGTCGGCCTCGGGATCCTCAACTCCAGCTCCGCCTTCCGGGAGCTGGACTGGCGGGAGATCCTCAAGGCGTGGTGCGCCTCGATGCCGGCCGACTGGGGCTACACCCCGGAGAACATGACCGGTCCGATCCGCGGTGCGGCCCTGCCGATGGCCTTCAACCGCCAGCCGCACTACACCAAGGGCCTGCTCCTGGTCGGCGACGCCGGCGGTCTGGTGAACCCGTTCAACGGCGAGGGCATCGCGTACGCCATGGAGTCCGGCGCGATCGCGGCCGAGGTGATCGTCCAGGCGCAGGCCCGGGCGACGTACGCGCAGCGCGAGCTGGCGTTGCAGCGCTACCCGAAGGTCCTCAAGGACACCTACGGCGGCTACTACTCCCTGGGCCGGGCGTTCGTGAAGCTGATCGGGAACCCCAAGGTGATGCAGATCGCCACCCAGCGCGGCCTGACCCACCCGCTGCTGATGCGCTTCACGCTCAAGATGCTCGCCAACCTCACCGACCCCACGGGCGGCGACGCGATGGACCGGATCATCAACGGTCTGAGCAAGGTCGCGCCGAAGGCCTGACGCACGTCGCGCGCCGGCCCCGGGAAAACGGGGCCGGCCCGCCCCAACCCCCGTGACCAGCGGAGTGACTGAGCCCTCCCGTTGGCCGGGGGTTTTCGCCGCATCGCGGAGCTGATCCCGTGCGCCGTCTACACGGAGCGCCCGGACGCCGGCCACCGCCTCCACGCCGGCCACCACGCCCGGCTCGACGCCGACCTGGGGGAGTTCCTCAAGCGCTGACGGGCCGGCGGCCGGCCCCGGACGACGCGGAAACCGCCCCTCCCGAGCGGGGGAGGGGCGGTTTCCGTAGGGCGTCTTACGGTGCGGTGGTCGGTCAGAGGACGCGCACCGCGCCGGTGGGCATGTCGTAGCTGAGGGGGCGCTCGACGATGCCGGTGCTCGGGTTCTGGGCGCCGATGAAGTTGCCGTTACCGACGTAGACGGCGACGTGGTAGGCGCTGCCGGCGCTGCCCCAGTAGAGGATGTCGCCGACCTGGAGGTTGCCGAGGCCGACCTGGGTGCCGGTGGTCGACTGGCTCTGCGAGACCCGCGGCAGGTCGATGCCGATCTGGGAGAACGCGGCCTGGGTCAGGCCGGAGCAGTCGTACGAGGACGGGCCGCTGGAGCCGAGCACGTACGCCTTGCCGAGCTGCGACTTCAGGAAGGAGACGAGGGTGGAGACGCTGCCGGAGGCCGCGGGGGCGTCGGAGACGGCGGAGAGCGTGCTGCGCGCGTCGGAGCGGGAGGCGCGGGTCTGCGCGGCCTCCTTGGCCTTGCGGGCCTCCTCGGCGGCCTTCTTCGCCTCGGCCTCGGCCTTGGCCTGCTTCTCCGCGGCGGCCTTCGCCTTGTCCGCGGCCTTGTCGGCCTTGGCGGCCGCGGCGTCCTGGAGCGCCTGACGCTCGTAGCTGAACGCGGCCTGCTGGGCGGCGTCCGCGCTCTTGGCGGCGCTGGTGGCCAGCGCCGTAGTGATGGTGGGCATCTCCTGGGTTTCGGAGACGGGCTTCTCGGCGGCATTGGCCGGCACGGTCGCGCCGGTCACCGCGAGGGTGAGGAAGCCACCGGTCACGCCCGCACGCAGGGCCCGCGAGGACGCGGAGCGGCGGGGCTTCCGGTGGCTGGGTATGAGTGCGTTCGGGGACATGGCACCACGGCTATCAGGAGCCGCAGGTTGCTGCCAACAAAGGTGGGGTGCGCCACACTTGGCGTGTACGCGACGAATAAAACGGACTTTTTGTCAGCCGTCGCGCCGCTGACGCGATGTCCGAATTTCGCGATCATGTTCCTACGCACGGCATTTGATGTTCGGCGCGGCCTCCGGGGGCGCTTATCACTTCTTGATCCGCCACGCCAAGGCTTCCCGGACGTCAAGGTCTTATGACTCCAAGCCGCGTGGGATAGGTCACTCGTGAGTGTCCGTTATGTTCCCGTGACCGACCGTCGGTTCCCGGCCGGCCGTGCACCGCCCCGGAGTTCCGCGGATCCACCCTCCGCTCGTGAGCGGGAGCACGTACCAACGATCACGAGAGGGTCACGAGAGCATCACGTCTACGGCCGTCGCGCATATAGCAGTTGACTCGCGTCCAGCGCCAATTTGCTTGCGAGGCTTGGTTCTTGATAGTGAAACCACCGCTCTGACCAGCGGTAACCGGGGTGAATGTCACCTCTGGTGATCACTCGCGCGCTTCGTGTGTGGAGATCACCGGTCATCCGACTTCATGATCCTTCGTCAGGTGGTGAAGATCACAAAGGCGTTGTCTCACCCCGTGTCGCAGATCACAGACCGACGGGCATAAGATGCGGGCATCGGGCTTGTGAACTGCCTCACATATCCACGATCACCGGGGCAGCGGGCGAGTCCGAGCGGACCGCCATCCAGTCATCGTCGACTGAAGGGAGCGAGGACGGTGAACGCTTACGCGCCCATCCTCGTACTGGGAGCCCTCGGGGCAGGCTTTGCGATCTTCTCCGTGGTCATGGCCACGCTCATCGGCCCCAGGCGCTACAACCGGGCCAAGCTCGAAGCGTACGAATGCGGAATCGAGCCGACGCCACAGCCGTCCGGTGGCGGTCGCTTCCCGATCAAGTACTACCTGACGGCGATGCTCTTCATCGTCTTCGACATCGAGATCGTCTTCCTCTATCCCTGGGCGGTCAGCTTCGACGCCCTGGGACTGTTCGGGCTCGTCGAGATGCTCCTCTTCGCGCTCACCGTCTTCGTCGCCTACGCCTACGTCTGGCGTCGCGGCGGCCTGGAATGGGACTAGGGGGCACCAATGGGACTGGAAGAGAAGCTGCCCAGCGGCTTTTTGCTGACCACCGTCGAGCAGGCCGCGGGCTGGGTGCGTAAGTCATCGGTCTTCCCCGCGACCTTCGGGCTGGCCTGCTGCGCCATCGAGATGATGACCACCGGCGCCGGGCGCTACGACCTGGCCCGCTTCGGCATGGAGGTCTTCCGCGGCTCCCCGCGGCAGGCCGACCTGATGATCGTGGCCGGCCGGGTGAGCCAGAAGATGGCGCCGGTGCTGCGGCAGGTCTACGACCAGATGCCGAACCCGAAGTGGGTGATCTCCATGGGGGTTTGCGCCTCCTCGGGCGGCATGTTCAACAACTACGCGATCGTGCAGGGCGTCGACCACATCGTCCCGGTCGACATCTACCTGCCGGGCTGCCCGCCCCGCCCCGAGATGCTCATGGACGCCATCCTCAAGCTCCACAAGAAGATCCAGGGCACCAAGCTCGGGGTCAACGCGGTGCAGGCGGCCCACGAGGAAGAGGCCGCGGCGCTCAGGGCACTCCCGCTGATCGAGATGGACCGCTCGTCAGAGAAGAAAGGGCTGCTGCGGTGAGCGAGCCGACGAACCCCCCGAACCCGGACGCCCCCGACGAGGCCGTCCCGGCGCAGCGCGCGGACACCGGTGAGGTGATCGGCACCCGCCGCGGGATGTTCGGCGCCAACGACGGCGGTGACACGTCCGGTTACGGCGGGCTGGTCCGCACCGTCCGCCTGCCCGGCGCCAGCACCCGCCCCTACGGGGGGCCGGACGGCGCCGAGGGCGCCGGCGTCTTCGACGAGATCGCCGACGAGCTGGAGGGCGCCCTCGACGAACAGGGCCTGGTGCCCGAGCACGTCATCGACAAGACCGTCGTCGACCGCGGCGAGATCACCTTCCACGTCCAGCGGGAGTACCTGCCGGCCGTCGCCCGGACCCTGCGCGACGACCCCGCGCTCCGCTTCGAGCTGTGCACCGGCGTCAGCGGGGTCCACTACCCCGATGACAAGGGCCGCGAGCTGCACGCCGTTTACCACCTGCGCTCGATCACCCACAACCGGCTGATCCGGCTGGAGGTCACCGCCCCCGACGCAGACCCGCACGTGCCGTCCACCGTCGACATCTATCCGACCAACGACTGGCACGAGCGCGAGACCTACGACTTCTTCGGCCTGATCTTCGACGGGCACCCGGCGCTCACCCGGATCATGATGCCGGACGACTGGCAGGGCTTCCCGCAGCGCAAGGACTACCCCCTCGGCGGCATCCCCGTCGAGTACAAGGGCGCGCAGATCCCGGCTCCCGACCAGCGGAGGTCGTACACCTGATGAGCACTCCCAGTGAGACGTCCCGGGCCACCCCCCGCGAGACCACCGAGGGCCCCGTCTACACCGTCACCGGCGGCGACTGGGACGAGATCGCCGCGGCCGCCGCCAAGTCCGACGACGAGCGGATCATCGTCAACATGGGGCCGCAGCACCCCTCCACCCACGGCGTGCTCCGGCTGATCCTGGAGATCGACGGCGAGACCGTCACCGAGGCCCGCTGCGGCATCGGCTACCTCCACACCGGCATCGAGAAGAACCTCGAATTCCGCACCTGGACGCAGGGCACCACGTTCGTGACGCGGATGGACTACCTCACGCCGTTCTTCAACGAGACGGCGTACTGCCTGGCCGTGGAGAAGCTGCTCGGCATCACCGACGACGTCCCGGACCGGGCCTCGGTGATCCGCGTGCTGCTGATGGAACTCAACCGGCTCTCCTCCCACCTGGTGTGCATCGCCACCGGCGGCATGGAGCTGGGCGCCACCACGATCATGATCTACGGCTTCCGGGACCGGGAACTGATCCTCGACATCTACGAGCTGATCACCGGCCTGCGGATGAACCACGCCTACGTCCGCCCCGGCGGCCTGGCCCAGGACCTGCCGCCCGGCGCCGTCGACCAGATCCGCGCCTTCGTCAAGAAGATGCAGAAGAACATGGCCGAGTACGACAAGCTCGCCACCGGCAACCCGGTCTTCAAGGCGCGCATGGAGGGCATCGGCTACCTCGACCTGGCCGGCTGCATGGCCACCGGCGCCACCGGGCCCCTCGTCCGCTCCGCCGGACTGCCCCACGACCTGCGCAAGACGCAGCCGTACTGTGGATACGAGACCTACGACTTCGAGGTGCCGACCGCCGACACCTGCGACGCCTACGGCCGGTTCCTGATCCGGCTGGAGGAGATGCGCCAGTCGCTGCGGATCGTCGAACAGTGCCTGGACCGGCTGGAGCCGGGGCCGGTGATGGTCGCCGACAAGAAGATCGCCTGGCCCGCCCAGTTGGCCCTCGGCCCCGACGGCCTGGGCAACTCCCTGGACCACATCAAGAAGATCATGGGCACCTCGATGGAGGCCCTGATCCACCACTTCAAGCTGGTGACGGAGGGCTTCAGGGTCCCGCCCGGAGAGGTGTACACCGCCGTCGAGTCGCCCAAGGGCGAACTGGGCGTGCACGCGGTCAGCGACGGCGGCACCCGCCCCTACCGGGTGCACTTCCGCGACCCCTCGTTCACCAACCTCCAGGCCATGGCGGCGATGTGCGAAGGCGGCCAGGTCGCCGACGTCATCGTCGCCGTCGCGTCCATCGACCCCGTGATGGGAGGCGTCGACCGGTGAACGCCACTCCGGCACCCAAGGACGTCCAGCTGGGGATGCCCCAGCTTCCGGCCCCCGACTATCCGGCCGACGTCAAGGCCCGGCTCGCCGCGGACGCGCGGGAGGTGATCGCCCGCTACCCCGATTCCCGCTCGGCGCTGCTGCCGCTGCTGCACCTCGTCCAGGCCGAGGAAGGCCACGTCACCCGCACCGGCGTCCGCTTCTGCGCCGAACAGCTCGACCTGACCACCGCCGAGGTCACCGCGGTCTCGACGTTCTACTCGATGTACCGCCGGGGGCCCAGCGGCGACTACCAGGTCGGGGTCTGCACCAACACCCTGTGCGCGGTGATGGGCGGCGACGCCATCTTCGAGGAGCTCAAGGAGCACCTCGGCGTCGACAACGGCGGGACCACCGAGGACGGCGCGATCACCCTCGAACACATCGAGTGCAACGCCGCCTGCGACTTCGCGCCCGTCGTGATGGTCAACTGGGAGTTCTTCGACAACCAGACGCCCCGCTCCGCCCGGCAGCTCGTCGACGACCTGCGGGCCGGCCGGACCGTCGAACCCACCCGCGGCGCCCCGCTCTGTTCGTTCAAGGAGACCGCCCGGATCCTCGCCGGCTTCCCCGACGGCCGGTCCGGTGCCGTCGAGGCGACCGGCGGGGCCGGGCCCGCCTCGCTGGTCGGACTGCGCCTGGCCCGGGGCGAGGCCCCGGCCGGGCCCGCCACGGACCACGTCATCGCACCCCGGGCGGCGGCCTCCGCCGGCGAACCGCCCAGCGGGCACCCCGGTGAGCAGGCGCCCCCGGCCCACCCCAGCTCGCACGACGCCCCGCAGCAGACCTCGGCCTCCGACGACGCCTTCCCGGCCGGGCCCACCGCCAAGGAGGGGGAGTGATGACCGTGGCAGCCGAATTCGGCGGTGCCTCCCGGCCGCACGCCGGCGGAACGACCCATCCGGAGAAGGTCCTCGCACCGGTCCTCTCCGCGTTCTGGGACGACCCGAAGTCCTGGACGCTGGAGACCTACCTGCGCCACGAGGGGTACGAAGGCGCCCGCAAGGCCCTCGCGATGGCCCCGGACGACGTCATCGCCTACGTCAAGGACTCCGGGCTCCGCGGACGCGGCGGCGCCGGCTTCCCGACCGGCATGAAGTGGCAGTTCATCCCGCAGGGCGACGGCAAACCGCACTACCTGGTGGTCAACGCCGACGAGTCGGAGCCGGGGACCTGCAAGGACATCCCGCTGCTCTTCGCCAACCCGCACGCGCTGATCGAGGGGATCGTGATCGCCTGCCACGCGATCCGCTCGCACCACGCCTTCATCTACCTGCGCGGTGAGGTCGTGCCCGTGCTGCGCCGCCTGCACGAGGCCGTGCGGGAGGCGTACGCGGCGGGCTTCCTCGGCAAGGGCGCCCTCGGCTCGGGCCTCGACCTGGACGTCACGGTGCACGCGGGCGCCGGCGCGTACATCTGCGGCGAGGAGACCGCGCTGCTGGACTCGCTGGAAGGTCGTCGTGGCCAACCTCGTCTGCGACCCCCCTTCCCCGCCGTGGCCGGCCTCTACGCCTGCCCCACTGTGGTGAACAACGTCGAATCCATCGCCTCGGTTCCCGCGATCCTGAACAAGGGCAAGGAGTGGTTCAGGTCGATGGGCAGCGAGAAGTCCCCGGGCTTCACGCTCTACTCGCTCAGCGGCCACGTCGCCAACCCCGGCCAGTACGAAGGCCCGTTGGGCATCACCCTGCGCCAGCTGCTGGAGGTCAGCGGCGGGATGCGCCCCGGCCACCGGCTGAAGTTCTGGACGCCGGGCGGCTCCTCCACCCCGATGTTCACCGACGAGCACCTCGACGTACCGCTCGACTACGAGGGCGTCGGCGCGGCCGGCTCGATGCTCGGCACCAAGGCGCTGCAGTGCTTCGACGAGACCACCTGCGTGGTCCGGGCGGTGACCCGCTGGACGGAGTTCTACGCCCACGAGTCCTGCGGGAAGTGCACGCCGTGCCGCGAAGGGACGTACTGGCTGGTGCAGTTGCTGCGCGACATCGAGGCCGGCCGGGGCCGGCTCGCCGACCTCGACAAGCTCGCCGACATCGCCGACAACATCAACGGCAAGTCCTTCTGCGCCCTCGGTGACGGCGCCGCCTCGCCGATCTTCTCCTCGCTCCAGTACTTCCGCGCGGAGTACGAGGAGCACATCACCGGCAAGGGCTGCCCCTTCGACCCCGCCAAGTCGACCCTCTGGGCCGACAACGACGCTCACCTGGGGGTGAACGCATGACCGTGCTCCAGCCAAGCAGCGGCCCCGCCGCGGGCCAGCGCCCCAACGGGGGCGGGGCGGCGGCGGTGCCACCGGAGGACCTCGTCACCCTGACGATCGACGGCATCGAGATCTCCGTTCCCAAGGGGACGTTGGTCATCCGGGCCGCCGAACTCCTCGGCATCGAGATCCCGCGCTTCTGCGACCACCCGCTGCTGGACCCGGCGGGCGCCTGCCGGCAGTGCATCGTCGAGGTCGAGGGCCAGCGCAAGCCGATGGCCTCCTGCACCATCACCTGCACCGACGGGATGGTGGTCCGCACGCAGCTGACCTCCCCGGTCGCCGAGAAGGCGCAGCGCGGCGTGATGGAGCTGCTGCTGATCAACCACCCCCTGGACTGCCCGGTCTGCGACAAGGGCGGCGAGTGCCCGCTGCAGAACCAGGCGATGCAGGTCGGCGACCCCGACTCCCGCTTCGAGGGCAAGAAGCGCACCTACGAGAAGCCGGTGCCGATCTCCACCCAGGTGCTGCTGGACCGCGAGCGGTGCGTGCTGTGCGCGCGGTGCACCCGCTTCAGCAACCAGATCGCCGGCGACCCGATGATCGAGCTGGTCGAGCGCGGTGCCCTCCAACAGGTCGGCACCGGCGAGGGCGACCCGTTCGCGTCGTACTTCTCCGGGAACACCATCCAGATCTGCCCGGTGGGCGCGCTCACCTCGGCCGCCTACCGCTTCCGTTCCCGCCCCTTCGACCTGGTCTCCTCGCCGTCGGTGTGCGAGCACTGCGCGGGCGGTTGCGCGACCCGCACCGACCACCGGCGCGGCAAGGTGCTGCGGCGGCTGGCGGCGGACGACCCCGAGGTCAACGAGGAGTGGATCTGCGACAAGGGCCGGTTCGCCTTCCGGTACGCGCAGGCCCGCGACCGGCTGGAGCACCCGCTGGTGCGCAACGCCGAGACCGGCGAACTGGAGCCGGCGAGCTGGCCCGCCGCGCTGGACGCCGCGGCGCGCGGGCTGGCCGCCGCCCGGGGCCGGGCCGGCGTGCTGACCGGCGGCCGGCTGACCGTCGAGGACGCCTACGCGTACGCCAAGTTCGCCCGGGTCGCGCTGCACACCAACGACATCGACTTCCGGGCCCGGCCGCACAGCGCGGAGGAGGCGGACTTCCTCGCCGCCCACGTCGCCGGCCGCGGCCGGGACCTCGACGGGAGCGGCGTCACCTACACCTCGTTGGAGCAGGCGCCGGCGGTCCTGCTGGCCGGCATCGAGGCGGAGGAGGAGGCGCCCGGCGTCTTCCTGCGGCTGCGCAAGGCGCACCGCAAGCACGGCCAGCGCACCTGGGGGCTGGCCAGCCACGCCACCCGCGGGTTGATCAAGGCGGGCGGGACGCTGCTGCCGGCCGCGCCCGGCACCGAGACCGAATGGCTGGACGCGCTCGCGGGCGGCGTCGGGCTGGACGGCGAGGGCCGGGCCGCGGCCGAGGCGTTGCGCGCGGACGGCGCGGTGATCATCGTCGGCGAGCGGCTGGCGGCGGTGCCCGGAGCGCTGACCGCGGCGCTGCGCACCGCCGCCGCCACCGGCGCCCACCTGGTGTGGATGCCGCGCCGGGCGGGCGAGCGGGGGGCCGTCGAGGTGGGTGCGCTGCCTGGGCTGTTGCCCGGTGGCCGGCCGGCCACCGACCCGGTGGCGCGGGACGAGGTCGCCGCGGCCTGGGGCGTCGGCGCGCTGCCGCACCGGCACGGTCGGGACGCCGGCCAGATCGTCGAGGCCGCGGCCACCGGCGAGCTGGCCGCCCTGCTGGTGGCGGGCGTGGAGGTGGCCGACCTGCCCGATCCGGCGCGGGTGTTGGCGGCGCTGGACGAGGTCGGGTTCCTGGTCAGCGTGGAGCTGCGGCCCTCCCGGGTCACCGAGCGGGCCGACGTGGTCCTCCCGGTGGCGGCGGTGGTGGAGAAGGCCGGCACCTTCCTCAACTGGGAGGGCCGGGCCCGGTCGTTCGAGGCCGCGCTCAAGCCGGACCAGATGACCCGGCGACAGCTGATGCCGGACTCCCGGGTCCTCCAGATGCTCGCCGACGCCATGGACGCGGACCTGGACCTGCCGGACGTGCCCGCGGTGCGGCGGGAGCTGGACCGGCTCGGCGCCTGGCGCGGCCCGTTCGCCGGTCAACCGACTGAGACGGGACGGTCGTTGCCCCGTCCGGCCCCGGGTGAGGCCGTGCTCGCCGGGCACCGGCTCCTGTTGGACCAGGGGCTGCTCCAGGAGGGCGACGAGGCGCTGGCCGGGACCCGGCACGCCGCGGTCGCCCGCCTGTCGTCGGCCACCGCCGAGGAGACCGGCGTCGCGGACGGCGAGGTGGTGGTGGTCACCGGGCCGGCCGGCTCGGTGCGGTTGCCGCTCCAGGTCACGACGATGCCGGACCGGGTGGTGTGGCTGCCGCTGAATTCCGTGGGGGGCGGCGTCGCCGCCGACACCGGGGCGCACCCCGGTGAGCTGGTCGAGGTCAGTGCCTCCCGCACACCCCCATCCGATACGCCGGCGCCGGCCGGGGAGGTGGACGCATGATGCAGCATCCCGGTTTTCCGGTGGCCGCGTTGGCCGCCCAGGAAGACCTGTCGATGTTCGGGCGCGACCCGTGGTGGCTGGTCGTCATCAAGGCGGTGTTCTGCTTCGCGTTCCTGATGCTGACGGTGTTGTTCTCCATCGTCTGGGAGCGCAAGGTCGTCGCCTGGATGCAGCTGCGGATCGGTCCGAACCGGCACGGGCCCTGGGGGATGCTCCAGTCCCTGGCCGACGGCATCAAGTTGATGCTGAAGGAGGACCTGGTCGTCCGGCGGGCCGACAAGGCGGTGTACATCCTGGCGCCCATCGTGGCGGCGATCCCGGCCTTCATGGCGATCGCGGTGATCCCCTTCGGTCCGGCGGACAACGAGATCTCGATCTTCGGGCACCGCACGCCGATGCAGCTGACCGACCTCCCGATCGGCGTCCTGTACATCCTGGCCACGGCCTCGGTCGGCATCTACGGCATCGTGCTGGCGGGTTGGTCCTCCGGTTCGACGTACCCGCTGCTGGGCGGCCTGCGGTCGTGCGCGCAGATGATCTCGTACGAGATCGCGATGGGCGCGGCGTTCGCGTCGGTCTTCCTGTACTCCGGGTCGATGTCGACGTCGACCATCGTGGAGTCGCAGACGAACAAGTGGTACGTGCTGCTGCTGCCGGTGTCCTTCCTCATCTACATCATCACGATGGTGGGGGAGACCAACCGGGCGCCGTTCGACATGCCGGAGTCCGAGGGCGACCTGGTCGGCGGCTTCAACACCGAGTACTCGTCCATCAAGTTCGCGATGTTCATGCTGGCCGAGTACGTCAACATGGTCACCGTCTCGTCGGTCGCGGTCACCCTCTTCCTCGGCGGGTGGCGGGCGCCCTGGCCCGTCTCGACCTTCTGGGAGGGCGCGAACCACGGCTGGTGGCCGATGCTCTGGTTCGTCCTCAAGGTGCAGCTGCTGCTGTTCTTCTTCATCTGGCTGCGCGGGACGCTGCCCCGGGTCCGCTACGACCAGTTGATGCGGCTGGGCTGGAAGGTCCTCATCCCGGTGTCGATGGTGTGGCTGTTGCTCGTCGCCACCGTCCGGGCCCTGAAGAACGAGGGCTACGACTTCTCCCAGATCGTGCTGTACGTGGGCGGCAGTGCGGTGGCGCTGTTGCTGATCTCGCTGGTCGTGGACTTCTTCCGGCGGGTGGAGCCGGAGGGCGACGGCGACGCCGCGTTCGACCCGATGGCCGGTGGGTTCCCCGTTCCGCCGCTGCCCGGGCAGACCGTGCCGCCGGTGCCGCGCAGGCGGCCCCGTCGCGACGGAGAGTTGATTGTCAGTGGTCGGGTGGACACTGTGAGTGACGGAATCGAGAGCGACGGAAAGGGGGGCGACGGTGCCTGAGTTCGAGAACCCGGTGGCCGGCTTCGGCGTGACCTTCAAGGCCATGTTCAAGAAGCGGCTGACCGAGCAGTACCCCGAGGAGAAGAAGCCGACGGCGCCGCGTTTCCACGGCCGGCACCAGCTCAACCGCCATCCGGACGGGCTGGAGAAGTGCATCGGCTGCGAGCTGTGCGCCTGGGCCTGTCCGGCGGACGCGATCTACGTCGAGGGCGCGGACAACACCGAAGAGGAGCGCTACTCCCCGGGCGAGCGGTACGGCGCGGTCTACCAGATCAACTACCTCCGCTGCATCCTGTGCGGCCTGTGCGTGGAGGCCTGCCCGACCCGCGCGCTCACCATGACCAACGAGTACGAACTCGCCGACCGGTCCCGCGAATCGCTCATCTACACCAAGGAAGAGCTGCTCGTGGGCCTGTCGGAGGGGATGGTCGACTCCCCGCACGCGATCTTCCCGGGGATGACCGAACGGGACTACTACAACGGGCTGGTGGACCAGGCCGCGCCGGGCACGGTCCGGCAGGTGGCCCGCTCCAAGGGGGAGACCCCCGAGGACGCGGCGGCCGGGGCAGCCGGGTCGACGGGGTCGGCCGAACGGCCGGGCGCGACGGGCAAGGAGGCGCGCGCATGACGCACCTCGCCGCCGCGGCCTCCACGGGCGAGGCCGTGCAGTTCTGGATCCTGGGGATCGTCGCCGTGGCCGGCGCGCTGTGCACGATCCTGATGAAGCGGGCCGTGCACAGCGCCCTCTCGCTCGCCGGGACCATGATCGTCCTGGCGGTCTTCTACCTGGCCAACGGCGCGTACTTCCTCGGCGTCGTGCAGGTCGTGGTGTACACCGGCGCGATCATGATGCTGTTCCTGTTCGTGGTGATGCTGGTCGGCGTCACCGCGGCGGACTCCCTCAAGGAGACCCTCAAGGGCCAGCGTTGGCTCGCCGCCGGCCTGGGCCTCGGCTTCGGCATCCTGCTGATCGCCGGGATCGGCAACGCCTCGCTCAAGGAGTTCAACGGCCTGGCCGACGCCAACGCCGGGGGCAACGTCCAGGGCCTGGCCGCGCTGATCTTCACCAAGTACGTCTTCGCCTTCGAGATCACCGGCGCGCTGCTGATCACCGCGGTGGTCGGGGCGATGGTGCTGACCCACCGGGAGCGCACCGAGCGCGCCAAGACCCAGCGGGAGCTGTCCGAGGCCCGCGTCCGCGAGGGCAAGCAGGTGACCCCGCTGCCCGCACCGGGCGTCTACGCCCGGCACAACGCGGTCGACATCCCCGGTCTGCTGCCGGACGGCACCCCGTCCGAGCTGACGGTCAGTCCGACGCTGCGGGAGCGCGGTCAGGTCCGGGACGTCTCCGGGCAGTCGCTGGCCGACCTCAAGGCGCTGGAGCAGCGGTCCGAGGAGTGGTTGGGGCGGGAGTCCGGCGGGTCGCCGAAGAAGCGGCCCGGCCCCTCGGCACCGAAGGAGGGTGCCCAGAAATGAACCCGGTCTACTACCTCTACCTCGCCGCCCTGTTGTTCACCATCGGCGCGGCCGGCGTGCTGATCAGGCGGAACGCCATCGTGGTGTTCATGTGCATCGAGCTGATGCTGAACGCCTGCAACCTCGCCTTTGTCACCTTCTCGCGGATGCACGGGAATCTGGACGGCCAGATCATCGCCTTCTTCACGATGGTCGTCGCCGCTGCGGAGGTCGTGGTCGGCCTGGCCATCATCGTGTCGATCTTCCGCACCCGTCATTCGGCCTCGGTCGACGACGCCAGCCTGATGAAGCTGTAAGGGGTCGCACAAAGTGGAGAACTTGATCGCGCTGCTCGTCGCGGCACCGCTGGTCGGTGCGGCCCTGCTGTTGTGCGGCGGCAAACGCCTGGACCGCACCGGGCACTGGATCGGCACGCTCCTCGCGGTGGCGTCGTTCGCCGTCGCGGTGGTGCTCTTCGTCGACATGCTCGGCAAGGGCGCCGAGCACCGGGCGCTGCACCAGCACCTGTTCAGCTGGATCCCGGTCGGTGGCTTCCGGGCCGACCTCGCCTTCCAGCTGGACCAGTTGTCGATGACCTTCGCCCTGCTGATCACGGGTGTCGGGTCCCTGATCCACATCTATTCGATCGGCTACATGGAGCACGACGAGCGGCGCCGCCGCTTCTTCGGCTACCTCAACCTCTTCCTGGCGGCGATGCTGCTGCTCGTCCTCGCCGACAACTACCTCCTGCTGTACGTCGGTTGGGAGGGCGTGGGCCTGGCGTCGTACCTGCTCATCGGGTTCTGGCAGCACAAGCCCAGCGCGGCGACCGCCGCGAAGAAGGCGTTCCTGGTCAACCGCGTCGGCGACATGGGCCTGTCCATCGCGATCATGCTGATGTTCACGACGTTCGGCACGTTCGCCTTCGGGCCGGTGCTCACCGCGACCGGCGGCGCCTCCGAGGGCAAGCTGACCGCCATCGGGCTGGTGCTGCTGCTGGCCGCCTGCGGCAAGTCGGCGCAGGTGCCGCTGCAGTCCTGGCTGGGCGACGCGATGGAGGGCCCGACGCCGGTGTCGGCGCTGATCCACGCCGCCACGATGGTGACCGCCGGGGTGTACCTGATCACCCGCTCCGGGGCGATCTTCAACGCCGCGCCGGACGCGCAGACCGCGGTGGTCGCGGTCGGCGCGGTCACCCTGCTGTTCGGTGCGATCGTCGGTTGCGCCAAGGACGACATCAAGAAGGCGCTGGCCGGTTCGACGATGTCGCAGATCGGCTACATGGTCCTGGCCGCGGGGCTGGGCCCGATCGGCTACGCCTTCGCGATCATGCACCTGGTCACCCACGGCTTCTTCAAGGCGGGCCTCTTCCTCGGCGCCGGTTCGGTGATGCACGGGATGAACGACGAGGTGGACATGCGTCGTTACGGCGGCCTGCGCAGGTACATGCCGGTCACCTTCGTCACCTTCGGGCTCGGCTACCTGGCCATCATCGGCTTCCCCGGGCTCTCCGGCTTCTTCTCCAAGGACAAGATCATCGAGGCGGCGTTCGCCCGCGGCGGCACCGAGGGCTGGATCCTCGGCGGTGCGGCCCTGTTGGGCGCCGCGCTCACCGCGTTCTACATGACGCGGGTGATGCTGATGACGTTCTTCGGCGAGAAGCGGTGGGACCCGAAGGAGGTGCACCCGCACGAGTCGCCGAAGGTGATGACGATCCCGATGATCGTGCTGGCCGTCGGTTCGGTCTTCGCGGGCGGGCTGTTCAGCGCGGGCGACTCCTTCGTCCGCTGGCTGGAGCCGGTCACCTCGTTCGCGCACGGCCACTCCCCGGTGAGTGCCGGTGCGGTCACCGCCGCCACGATGGTGGTGCTGGTGATCGGCGTCGGCATCGCCTGGCTGATGTACGGCCGCAAGGCGGTCCCGGCCACCGCGCCGCGCGGTTCGCTGCTGACCCGGGCGGCCCGCCGCGACCTGCTCCAGGACGACTTCAACCACGTCGTCCTGGTACGGGGCGGCGAGCACCTGACCCGCACGCTGGTCTACCTCGACCACTCCCTGGTGGACGGCGCGGTCAACGGCACGGCGGCCTCGATGGGCGGACTCTCCAGCCGGCTGCGCCAGTTGCAGACCGGATTCGTCCGCTCCTACGCGGTCCAGATGCTGGGCGGGGCCGCCGTTCTCGTCGCCGCGACCCTGCTGATGAGGGGTGTCTGAGCCATGTCGTTTCCCCTGCTGACGGCGACCGCCGCGGTGCCGGCGATCGGTGCGATCGCCACCGCCGCGGTGCCCGCCGCCAAGCGCACCGCCGCCAAGTGGCTGGCGCTGCTGTTCTCGCTGGCCACGCTGGCGCTGGCGCTGGTGATCGCGGTGCGCTTCGACCCCGGCGCGAAGGGGCCGTTCCAGCTCACCGAATCCCACGCCTGGATCCGGGACTTCGGGGTCCGCTACGACCTCGGCGTGGACGGCATCGCGGTCGCCCTGATCGCGCTGACCGCGTTGCTCATCCCGTTCGTCATCCTGGCCGGCTGGCACGACGCCGATCCCCTGGAGGGCGCGGAGCCCAATCGCCGCTGGCGGCCCACCCAGGGCTTCTTCGCGCTGATCCTGGCGGTCGAGGCGATGGTGGTGCTCTCCTTCGAGGCCACCGACGTCTTCCTCTTCTACATCTTCTTCGAAGCCATGCTGATCCCGATGTACTTCCTCATCGGCGGCTTCGGGGACCGGGCCGGTGGGCGCGGCGAGCAGCAGGCCGCCGCCCAGCGCTCCTACGCCGCGGTGAAGTTCCTGCTCTACAACCTCGTCGGCGGTCTGATCATGCTGGCCGCGGTGATCGGGCTGTACGCCGTCACCGCCGACCAGTTGGGCGCCGGCACCTTCTCGCTGACGCGGATCGTCGAGGCCAGGGCCTCCGGCGCGCTGACCCTCGGCACCGGCACCGAGCGGCTGCTGTTCCTCGGCTTCTTCTTCGCGTTCGCGGTGAAGGCGCCGCTGTGGCCGCTGCACACCTGGCTGCCCAACGCCATGGGCGAGGCGACCTCCCCGGTCGCGGTGCTGATCACCGCGGTCGTCGACAAGGTCGGCACGTTCGCGATGCTGCGCTTCTGCCTCCAGCTCTTCCCGGAGGCCAGCAGCTGGGCCACCCCGGTGATCCTGGTGCTGGCGCTGATCAGCATCGTCTACGGCGCGCTGGTCGCCGTCGGCCAGCGGGACATCAAGCGGCTGATCGCCTACGCCTCGATCTCGCACTTCGGCTTCATCATCCTGGGCATCTTCGCGATGACCTCCCAGGGCCAGGGCGGCGCGACGCTCTACATGGTCAACCACGGCATCTCGACCGCCGCGCTGATGCTGGTGGCCGGCTTCCTGATCAGCCGCCGCGGTTCGCGGTTGATCGCGGACTACGGCGGGGTCCAGAAGGTCGCCCCGATCCTCGCCGGCACCTTCCTCATCGGCGGCCTGGCCACCCTGTCGCTGCCCGGGCTGGCGCCGTTCGTCAGTGAGTTCCTGGTCCTGGTGGGCACGTTCAGCCGCTATCCGGTGATCGGGATCATCGCCACCGTCGGCATCGTCCTGGCCGCGCTGTACGTCCTCGTCCTGTACCAGCGGACGATGACCGGCCCGGTCAAGGCGGAGGTCAGCAAGATGCCCGACCTCAGGGCGCGGGAGCTGGTGGTGGTCGCGCCGCTGATCGCGCTGCTGCTCTTCCTCGGGGTGTATCCCAAGCCGCTCACCGACATCGTCAATCCGGCGGTCCAGCACACCCTGTCCGTCGTGGACAAGAAGGACCCTAAGCCCACCGTGCAGGTGGACGCCGTGCCAGGTTCGGGCCGGCACGGCCAGACCGCGCAGACCCAAGACGTGGAGGCCGCGAAGTGAGTTCCGTGGCGAGTGTCCACAGCCTGTGGACGGCAGCGGCCGAGCTGCCGGCCAAGATCCCGGCACCGCGGATCGAGTACGTCCAGCTGTCGCCGACGCTGATCATCCTCGGTGCCGCGATCGTCGGCGTCCTGATCGAGGCGTTCCTGCCGCGCCGTGGCCGCTACTACGCCCAGGTGCTGCTGACCGTGGTGGCGCTGGCCGCCGCGTTCGCCGCGGTGATCGGGCTGGCCGCGGGCGGCTTCGGCTCGTCCAAGGCGCACCTGGCCGCGATGGGCGCGATCGCGGTGGACGGCCCGGCGCTGTTCCTCCAGGGCACGATCCTGTTGGTGTCGCTGATCGCGGTGTTCACCTTCGCCGAGCGCCGGCTGGATCCGGCGACCCACGGCAAGCGGGTGGACTCCTTCGCGGCGCAGGCCGCCGCCGTCCCCGGCGGCGAGGCCGAACAGGCCGCGGTCAAGGCCGGTTTCACCACCACCGAGGTCTTCCCGGTCCTGCTCTTCGCGGTCGGCGGCATGCTGATCTTCCCGGCCGCCAACGACCTGCTGACCCTCTTCATCGCGCTGGAGGTCTTCTCCCTCCCGCTCTACGTCCTGTGCGCGCTGGCCCGCCGGCAGCGGCTGCTCTCGCAGGAGTCCGCGGTGAAGTACTTCCTGCTCGGCGCCTTCTCCTCGGCCTTCCTGCTGTTCGGCGTGGCCCTGCTCTACGGCTACGCCGGCACCGTGACGTACGCCGGCATCGCCGAGGTGATCTCGGACGGCGCCCGGCAGGTCGACCCGGCGCTGGCCGGCACGATGGGCAACGACGCGCTGCTGCTGATCGGCGGGGCGCTGGTGCTGATGGGCCTGCTGTTCAAGGTGGGCGCGGTGCCGTTCCACATGTGGACGCCGGACGTCTACCAGGGCGCCCCGACCCCGGTGACGGGGTTCATGGCGGCCGCCACCAAGGTCGCCGCGTTCGGCGCGCTGCTGCGGCTGCTGTACGTGGTCCTGCCCGGCATGCGCTGGGACTGGCGGCCGGTGATGTGGGGCGTGGCGATCCTGACCATGCTGGGCGGTGCGGTGCTGGCCATCACGCAGACCGACATCAAGCGGCTGCTGGCCTACTCCTCCATCGCGCACGCGGGGTTCATCCTCGCCGGTGTCATCGCCGCCAGCCAGGACGGCATCTCCTCGGTGCTCTTCTACCTGGCGGCGTACTCCTTCGTCACGCTCGGCGCGTTCGCCGTGGTGACGCTGGTGCGGGACGCCGGCGGCGAGGCCACCCACCTGTCCAAGTGGGCCGGGCTCGGGCGGCGTTCGCCCCTGGTGGCCGCGGTCTTCGCGGTCTTCCTGCTGGCCTTCGCCGGCATCCCGCTGACGTCCGGGTTCGCCGGGAAGTTCGCGGTGTTCAAGGCGGCGGCGGAGAGCGGCGCGGGCTGGCTGGTGGTGATCGGTGTGATCTCCTCGGCGATCGCGGCGTTCTTCTACATCCGGGTGATCGTGCTGATGTTCTTCAGCGAGCCGAAGGCGGACGGTCCGACGGTGGCGGTGCCCAGCGTGCTGACGTCCACCACCATCGCGGTCGGCGTCGCGGCCACGCTGGTGCTGGGCCTGGCGCCGCAGTACTTCCTCGACCTGGCCGGGCACGCGTCAGTCTTCATCCGCTGATCCGCCGGCCCGACGCACGGCCGCCGCCCGGTGCCCCCAAGGGGGTGCCGGGCGGCGGCCGTTGCGGTGCGGGGCCGCGGTCAGCTCTTGGGCAGGTCCGGCAGCTTGGGCATCTCGGGGATCTTGACGCTGCCGTCCTCGGTCTTGGTGTACGTGTCGGTCGGCCCGTTCTTCCAGCTGACGGTCAGGGTCTTGCCGTCGGCACCGGTCTTGAGGGTGCCCATGGTGCGGGTGGTGTCGCCGTCGGTGCACTTGAGGACGGCCATGGTCATCCCGGCCATCTTCTCGATCTTGCCCATGCAGGCGGACTGGTGCCCGTTGCTGAACGCGACGGTGCCCTTGGCGACCACCAGGACCAGCGGGCTGGCGGCCGTGCCGCCCTTCCAGGCGCCCTCGATGGTGCTGGGGTCCGCCGCCTTGCCGTCGCCGCCGCCCGCACTCGACGGTGCGGTCGGTGGCGTCTTGCTCGGGGTGCCGGCGTCCTTGCCGCTGCCGCCGCTGCTTCCGCAACCGCTGAGCAGCAGCGCGGCGATGGCGGCCGCCCCGGCGAACTGCGCTGCCTTGCGCACGTACGTCTCCTCCGTTGTGGGACAGGGAGACGTGAGGCTAGCAGCGGCCCGGGGCGGCCGGTGGGCGGGCGACGCGGTCAGCTCGCCGCCGCGGACTTCCGCTCCCGCACGGCGCGTTCGACCGCGTGCGCCGTCCACTCGGTGCGGGCCAGCCGCCGCAACGTGCGCCGTGCGGCGCGGTGGCCGTTGCCGGGCAGCAGCTTGCCGTCCAGGTCGCAGGCGGCGGCCAGGGCGGCGAGCGTCCGGGCGCGGGGGTCCGGCAGGCCGGCGTCCAGTGCCGCCGCGAACCGTTCCCTGGCCGGCCCGGCCAGGTCCACCGACCCGGCCGGGAACCGCTCGTAGGGGAAGAGGCCCAGCGCCCGCCGGGTCTGCCGGCGCAGCGCACCGCGGTCCGTCAACTGCCCGACGCACAGCTCGTGGACCGTGCCGCCGGCCCGGCGCACCCAGGGCCGGGCCCGGACGCCGCGGTGGTCCTTCTCCGGGCCGGGCAGTGCGGCGAGCGCCCCGTCCAGCACCGGGTCGCCGAGCGGCAGCGGCCGGGCCACCACGACCCGGCCGTCCCGCTCGACGATCCGCCCGGCCGCCGCCAGGTCGGCGAGGGCCGCCCCGGCCAGCCCGAACCGCAGGAACTGGCCGGGGACCAGGGGCCGACCGCGCGCCGGGTCGAGGCCGAGCAGCAGCAGTTCCTCGGGGAGGGTGAGGTCGGCGGCCGGGCGGGTGGTCATGCGGGGGCGCCCGCGGGGTCTTCCAGGGCGGGCAGTACCCGGCCGGTGACCTCGCCGAGGCCGATCCGGACGCCGTCCGGGCCGGGCGCCCAGGCGGTGAGGGTGACCTCGTCGCCGTCCTGGAGGTAGGGGCCCTTGCCCCGGGTGAGTTCCAGCAGGCAGCCGAGCTGGTCGGGTTCGGGGCCGGAGACGGTGCCGGAGGCGTAGAGGTCGCCGGTGCGCAGCGAGGCGCCGTTGACGGTCAGGTGGGCGAGCTGCTGGGCGGCCGTCCAGTACATCGCGGCGAACGGCGGGCGGGAGAGCACCTCGCCGTTGAGCCGCACCTCGATGCGCAGGTCCAGGCCGCCCGGCTCGGCGGCGGTGTCGTCGAGGTACGGCAGCGGCGGCACGTCCCGGGCGGGCGGTGCCGTACGGGCCGCGTCGAAGGCGTCGAGCGGGGTGATCCAGGCGGAGACGGAGGTGGCGAAGGACTTGCCGAGGAACGGGCCGAGCGGCACGTACTCCCATGCCTGGATGTCGCGTGCGGACCAGTCGTTGACCAGGCAGACGCCGAAGACGTGCGTGCGGAAGGCGTCCAGGCCGACCGGCGCGTGCAGGGTGGAGGGCGTGCCGACGACGAAGCCGACCTCGGCCTCGATGTCCAGGCGGGTGGACGGGCCGAAGACCGGTGCCGCGTCGGCCGGTGCCTTGCGCTGGCCGTGCGGCCGCACCACCGGGGTGCCGGAGACCACGACGGTGCCGGCCCGGCCGTGGTAACCGATGGGCAGGTGCTTCCAGTTGGGCGGCAACGCGGCGTCGTCGGGGCGGAAGATCCGGCCGACGTTGGTGGCGTGGTGCTCGCTGGAGTAGAAGTCGACGTAGTCGGCGACGTCGAAGGGCAGGTGGAGGGTGACGTCGTCCAACGGGCGCAGCAGCGGGGCCACCGTGGTGCGGTGCGCCGGGTCGGTGAGGGCGGTGCGGACGGCCGCGTGGACCTCCTGCCACACCGGGCGGCCGGCGGCCAACAGCGGGTTGAGGGTGTCGGCGGCGAGCAGGGCGGCGTGCGCGGCGGGGACGACGTCGGGCAGGGCGTCGGGCAGGGCGCCCAGGTCCAGGACGTGCCGGCCGTAGCGGACGCCGAGCCGGCGCAGGCCGGGTGCGTCGGCGGTGCTGAAGACGCCGTAGGGGAGGGTGTGCGGGCCGAAGGGGTCGCCTTCGGTCAGGTCGAACGGGCTCTGCTCGGGCATGGACAGTGCTCCTCGCGCTCGTCGTCGCCGGTGGGCGGCCGGCCGGTGGGGTGTCCCCTGCTCGCACCGCGTGGAGAGCCTGGGGAAGGGTGCCCCGTGGACCGGTGGGTCCGTCGACCAGGGTACGACCGGCGGCGATCACCGGGGTGGTCCTCGGCCGGGAAGGAGCGGTAGCGGGCCGGGAAGCGGCGGGCGGGGCGGTGGGCGCGCGGGCAACGGACCGTCGGAGTTCGGAAGAACCTTGCCGCAAGGTGCAATTCGGGCGCAGCGTACGGCGGGTGGCATTCCGGACGATCGGGGAGCGGGAGGTTCGGGAGTGGTGGGTGTAGCGTCCGGGCGCGATGGCCGGAATCGGTCGCGGCGTCGCCCGCCGGCGAAATCGCCGGCTCCTGGAGAGAGTGAACAATGCGGTGCGGTCGGCGGGGTGTGATCGCTCCCGGTAGTGCCGGTTTCGTCCGGCCACCACTGTGACGCCAGGGGCTTCTGAGTCGTCTGAAGCCCCTACTGCCCCATCTCTCCCACGGAAACGCCGCACCGGGTGACGATCGGAAACCTACCCCCCGGACGGCTTCTGTGCTGGGCGAGTGGTTCGGGGGGCGGGCGCTCGCGGTGATCCAACCGTGACCGGATACGCTGGCCAATGGTGGAGACAGCGACAGATCGACATTCAGTTTGATCGTCAGCAGACAGGAGTACCCCTCGTGACCGTCGTCGGGCCCATTGGGCTGAGCGTGCGGGACCAGGCTCTCGAAGCCGATGTCCAGGCCGGATTGGCGGCTGTCGAGGAGGGCCTGCTGGAGGCCACCAAGAGCGACGTGCCGTTCATCACCGAGGCCGCGCAGCACCTGGTGCGCGCCGGCGGCAAGCGGTTCCGGCCGCTGCTGGCGATGCTGGCCGCCCAGTTCGGCGACCCGTACAGCCCCGGCGTGGTCCCCGCGGCCGTCGTCGTCGAACTCACGCACCTGGCGACGCTCTACCACGACGACGTGATGGACGAGGCCGAGGTGCGCCGCGGCGTGGCCAGCGCCAACGCCCGCTGGGGCAACTCCGTCGCGGTGCTGACCGGCGACTTCCTCTTCTCCCGCGCGTCGCACATCCTCGCCGACCTCGGCCCCGACGCGGTCCGGATCCAGGCCGAGGCGTTCGAGCGCCTGGTCACCGGCCAGATCCTGGAGACCGCGGGACCGCGCGACGGCCGCGACCCGATCGAGCACTACCTGGACGTCATCGCCGGCAAGACCGGCTCGCTGATCGCCGTCGCCGGCCGCTTCGGCGCGATGATGTCCGGCGCCGACGAGGCGACCGTCAACATCCTCACCCAGTACGGCGAGCGGCTGGGCACCGCCTTCCAGCTGGCCGACGACGTCCTGGACATCGCCAGCGACTCGCACGAGTCCGGCAAGACGCCCGGCACCGACCTGCGCGAGGGCATCCCGACGCTGCCCGTGCTGCGGCTGCGGGCGCTCGCCGAGAGCAGCGCGGGCACCGCCGAGGACCGCGCGCTGTGCGAGCTGCTGGCCGGCGACCTCACCGACGACGCCCGGCACGCCGAGGCGCTGGCCGGACTGCGCGCCCACCCGGCCCTGGAGCAGGCCCGCCGGGACACCGTGCGCTACGCCGAGCAGGCCCGCGCGATGCTGGTGCCGCTGCCGGAGTGCATGGCGAAGGCCGCCCTGGAAGGGCTCTGCGACACCGTCGTGCACCGGGCGGGCTGACCCCGCGACGGGCGCCCCGCCCCGCGCCCCGGGCCCACCGGCCCGTCCCCGACGTTCTCCGGCCCGTCCTTGACGTTCTCCGGCCCGTCCCCGGCGTTCCCGGGGTCGTCCCCTACGGCATTTCGGCATGGGCGGTGCGACCCGCGGCGTACGGGCCCGGCCCGACGGCGGCCGGGTGTCATCCCTCAGCAGTAGGCGGAGTTGGCCCTGCGGGTTGACGCCAGCATCGGCAGCTTTTGGTGAGATGGAGACACCACGAAGCGGCGGGGCGGGTCATCATGGCCCGGCGGGTGGACGAGTGGACGACCCAGCACCGCCGCACACCACGGAGGTAGGCCAGATGCCACGGAACGAACCGACCGAGGTCACCGGGGAATGGGACGGGGGACGCTCCGCGAAGCGTCGCAAGGCGGTGCGGTACGCCGTGCCGGTCGCGGTGGCGGGGGTGGCGGCCGCGACGATCGGGCTGGTCCCGGCGTTCGCCGGTTCCGGTTCGCCGGACCTGCCGAAGATCTCCGCCCAGGACCTGATAGCGAAGATCGCCAAGTCCGACGTCCAGCAGCTGTCCGGCACGGTCCAGGTCACCACGGACCTCGGCCTGCCCAGCCTGCCGGGCGGTGCGGGCGTCGGCGGCTTCGGCGGCGGCCAGGGCGGCGCCGAGAAGGGTGCGGGCGGCGCCGCGTCGCCGCAGAGCAAGCTGACCGAGCTGGCGTCCGGTACGCACACCCTGCGGGTCGCCGTCGACGGCCCCGAGAAGCAGCGGGTGTCGCTCGTCGGCACCTCCGCCGACTACACCCTCATCCACAACGGCACGGACGTCTGGGCGTACGACAGCGGCAGCAACAGCGCCGTACACCACACCGCGCCCCGGGACGCCCACCGCGGCCCGCAGCACGGTGCGCCCGAGGGGCTGCCCGAGGGCCTGACGGGCGCCACCCCGCAGCAGCTCGCCCAGCAGGCGCTGAAGGCGGCCGGCGACACCACCTCGGTGACGGTCGGCGACACCGCCAAGGTCGCCGGGCGGGACGCCTACCAGCTCGTCATCAAGCCCCGGCAGGCCGCTTCCACGGTCGGCTCGATCCGGGTCGCGGTGGACGCCGCCAACGGCGTTCCGCTGAAGTTCACCCTCACCCCGAAGAGCGGCGGACCGGCCGCGATCGACGTCGGCTACACCCGCGTCGACTTCGCCCGACCGGCGGCGGACAGCTTCTCCTTCACCCCGCCCAAGGGCGCCAAGGTCGTCAACGGCGACCAGGCCGCGCAGCAAGCCGCCCGCCAGCACGGCAAGGACCTCAAGGACCTCAAGGGCGCCAAGGGTGCACCGGAGCACAACGGCGCGAAGGGCTTCGGCGGGTTCGACGTCGTCGGCAAGGGCTGGACGTCTGTCGCCACCCTCAAGGGCGCCGGCGGTCCGGGCGGCAAGGACCAGCTCAAGGGCGACGCCGGGAAGTTCCTGGACAGCCTGGGCACCAAGGTGACCGGCGGCTTCGGCTCCGGGCACGTCTTCAGCACCCGCCTGGTCAACGCCCTGGTGACCGACGACGGGACGGTCTACGTCGGCGCCGTCGACAAGCAGGCCCTGATCGCCGCGGCCGACGCCGCGAAGAAGTAACGCTCCACGGCCGGCGACCGGGCCGCGCCGCACCTCCGGCTCGGAGGGCGCGGCGCGGCCCGTAGGCGGTCCGCCGCGCGCCCGACCGGCGGCCCGAAGGCCACCGCACACGAGGAGTTGGGGGAGAACGTGCCACCACCACCCGCCGCGGACGACGGGCGCGCGGCACCACACGATGAGCACCGGGTGATCGAGACCCGGGGGCTGACCAAGACCTACCGCGGCGCGCGCCCCGCCGTCGACGGGCTGGACCTCGCCGTGCCGCGCGGCAGCGTCTTCGGCTTCCTCGGGCCCAACGGCTCCGGCAAGACCACCACCATCCGGATGCTGATGGGGCTGATCGAGCCGACCGCCGGCACCGCCCGGGTGCTCGGTCGGCCGATGCCCGGCGCGGTCCGCGAGGTGCTCCCCAGGGTCGGCGCCCTCATCGAAGGGCCGGCGCTCTACGGCTTCCTGAGCGGGCGGGACAACCTGCGGCGGTTCGACGCCGCCGACCCGGCCGCCGACCCCCGCACCCGCACCGAGCGGGTGGGCCGGGCGCTGGAGCGGGTCGGCCTGGCCGCCGCTGCCGGCAAGAAGGCGCGCGCCTACTCCCTCGGCATGAAGCAGCGCCTGGGGCTGGCCGCCGCCCTGCTCCAACCCCGCGAGCTGCTGGTGCTGGACGAGCCGACCAACGGCCTGGACCCGCAGGGCATGCGGGAGATCCGCGCCCTGGTGCGGGAGTTGGCGGCGGACGGCACCACCGTCTTCCTCTCCTCCCACCTCCTCGACGAGATCGAGCAGGTCTGCACGCACGCCGCGGTGATGGCCCGGGGCCGGCTGGTCACCCAGGGCCCGGTCGCCGGGCTCACCGCCGCCGTCCTGGGCCCGGACGGCGGCCGGGGCCGGCTGACGGTGACCACCCCCGATCCGGCCGACGCGGTCCGGGTCCTGAAGGAGCACGGCCTGCGGGGCCTGCGGGCCGACGGCGACCGGGTCGGCGGCGAGCTGCCCGCGGCGCTCCCGGACGGCGCGCCCCCGCCGGACCCGGCGGAGCTGAACGCCGCACTGGTCCGCGCCGGGGTCCGGGTCCGGGCCTTCGGCACCGAACGACCGTCCCTGGAGGACGTCTTCGTCCGGCTCACCGGGGAGGGATTCGATGTCGCGGGTTGAGGGCCAGGCACCGCCGGCCGGAACGGCACCGCAGGCGGCCCGCCGCCGGCCGTCGTGGTCGGCGGACCTGCTGCGCAGCGAACTCGGCACCACCTTCCGGCGCTGGCGCACCCTGGTGCTGCTGGCGGTGCTGGCGGCCGTGCCGGTCCTGGTCGGCGTCGCGGTCCGGATCCAGGCCGGGCGGTCCGGGGGCGGCGACGGCCGGGGGCCGGCGTTCCTCACCGCGGTCGCCGGCAACGGCCTCTTCCTGGTCTTCACCGCCCTCGCGGTGACGCTGCCGGTGTTCCTGCCGATGGCGGTCGGGGTGATCGCCGGGGACGCCGTCGCCGGCGAGGCGCACACCGGGACGCTGCGCTACCTCCTCGTGGCGCCCGCCGGCCGCGGCCGGCTGCTGCTCGCCAAGTTCGGCACCGTCGTGGCGTTCTGCCTGGCCGGCACGCTCGTCGTGGCGCTGTCCGCACTGGCCACCGGCGCGCTGCTGTTCCCGCTGGGGGACGTGACGCTGCTGTCGGGGACGTCCATCTCCCTCGGCGAGGGGCTGCTGCGGGCCCTGGCCATCGCCGGGGTCGTGGCGCTCTCCCTCCTCGGGGTGGCGGCCCTCGGGCTGTTCGTGTCCACGCTCACCGACAGCGGCGTCGCCGCCATGGCCACGACGGTCGGCCTGGTGCTCACCGCCCAGATCCTCGACGGCATACCGCAGCTCCAGGCCCTCCAGCCGTACCTCTTCCCGCACTACTGGCTGTCCTTCGCCGACCTGCTCCGCGACCCGGTCTACTGGGACGGGATCCAGCGGGACCTGGGCCTCCAGGCGCTCTACGCGGTGGTGTTCGGCTCGGCGGCCTGGGCGCGGTTCACCACCCGCGACGTCACGGCGTGACAGTGCCGGGCGCGGCCTTCGGGTCGGCCGCCCGGGCGTCCGGGGCCGGGCCGGGGCGTTCCGCCGGCATCGGCCGCGCGGTCCGGTCCGCCTCGGCCGCGACGGCCTCGCCCGCCCGCGCCCCGGCGGCCGCCAGTGCGGCGCGCCCCCGCCGGGCGGTCTGCAGCGCGTCCCAGGTCAGCAGCACCAGCGCGGCCCACACCAGGGCGAAGCCGGCCCAGCGCTCCGGCGGCATCCGCTCGCCGAAGACCGTCAGCCCCAGCAGGAACTGGAAGGTCGGGGCCAGGTACTGGAGCATGCCGACCGTGGTCAGCGGCAGCCGCACCGCGGAGGCGCCGAAGCAGATCAGCGGCACCGCGGTCGCGATGCCACACGCCGCGAGCAGCAGGGCCTGCCCGGTCCCGCCGGTGACGAAGACGGATTGCCCGCGCACCCCGAGGAAGACCAGATAGCCCAGCGCCGGCAGCGCCTGCAAGGCGGTCTCGGCGCTGAAGCCCTCGATGCCGTCGAGCTTGATGCCCTTCTTCACCAGCCCGTACGTCGCGAACGACAGGGCCAGCCCGAGCGCGATCCACGGCATCCGGCCGTAGGCGACGGTCATCACCACGACGGCCAGCGTGCCGACGCCCACCGCGGTCCACTGCAGCGGCCGCAGTCGTTCGCGCAGCACCAGCACCCCGAAGGCGATGCTGACCAGCGGGTTGATGAAGTACCCGAGCGAGGCTTCGAGCACGTGCCCGGTGTTGACCGCCCAGATGTAGAGGAACCAGTTCAGCGAGATCACCACGGCGCAGACCAGGACCAGTCCGAGCCGCTTGGGCTGCCGCAGCAGCGGGCGTATCCAGGACCAGCGGCGCAGCGCCGCCAGGATGATCACCGCGACCGGCAGCGACCACAGCATGCGGTGGGCCAGGATCTCGGCCGGTGCCGCGGCGTCCAACAGGTGCCAGTACAGCGGTAGCAGGCCCCACATCGTGTAGGCGGCGAGGCCGTACACGAGGCCGGCGCGTTGGTCGGTTCGAGGCGGCAAGGGGCCCTCCAGGTCGCACGGGGTCGATCCTGTGCAAGGTAGCGCCGTCCGCCCCTCCTGTCATGTCCGTTCCGTTAGACGGTCATGACAGGGGCGTGAAGGGTCGGGGCGGTGGACCGCACGGGCGGCGCGGGCGCGACCTCGGCCGGGTCCGCGAACGCCGAGCGGGTGCCCGCGGGGAGCGGCGGTGCGCTCCCCGCGGACACCCGCGGGAGGTTCGGCCGGAACCCGGCCCGGGACCTGCTAGCCGACGACCGTCCAGGTGTCGTTGCCGGCGAGGAGGGCCGCCAGGTCGCCCTTGCCCTTCTGCTCGACGGCGGTGTCCAGCTGCTCGGACATCAGCGTGTCGTAGACCGGCCGGTCGACGTCGCGCAGCACACCGATGGGGGTGTGGTGCAGGGTGTCGGGGTCGGCGAGCCGGGACAGGGCGAACGCCGTGGTGGGGGAGGGGTTGTGCGCGTCGTGCACCAGGACCCCGTCGGTGCCCTCCTCCCGAACATCGATGATCTTGAGGTCGCCGGTGGCGGGGTCACGGACCACGCCCTTGGAGCCGAAGCCGTCGGGGGCCAGGGCGCCGAACCGGATCGGCTGCCCGTGCTCCAGCCGGATCACCGCTTCCTGGGCCTGCTCCTTGTCCTTGAGGGCTTCGAAGGCGCCGTCGTTGAAGATGTTGCAGTTCTGGTAGATCTCCACCAGTGCCGTGCCCGGGTGGGCGGCGGCCGCGCGCAGCACCGAGGTGAGGTGCTTGCGGTCGGAGTCGACGGTGCGGGCCACGAAGGACGCCTCGGCGCCGAGCGCCAGCGAGACCGGGTTGAACGGCGCGTCCAGCGAGCCCATCGGCGTCGACTTGGTGATCTTGCCGACCTCGGAGGTGGGGCTGTACTGGCCCTTGGTCAGCCCGTAGATCCGGTTGTTGAACAGCAGGATCTTGAGGTTGACGTTGCGCCGCAGGGCGTGGATGAGGTGGTTGCCGCCGATCGACAGCGCGTCGCCGTCACCGGTGACCACCCAGACCGACAGGTCGCGGCGCGAGGAGGCCAGGCCGGTGGCGATGGCCGGGGCGCGGCCGTGGATGGAGTGCATCCCGTAGGTGTTCATGTAGTACGGGAAGCGGGAGGAGCAGCCGATGCCGGAGACGAAGACGACGTTCTCCTTGGCCAGGCCGAGCTCCGGCATGAAGCCCTGGACGGCGGCGAGGACCGCGTAGTCACCGCAACCGGGGCACCAGCGCACTTCCTGGTCCGACTTGAAGTCCTTCATGGACTGCTTCGCCGTGGCCTTGGGCACCAGGGAGAGCGCCTCGATCTGGGAGGGCTTCTCCGAGACCGTGTCAGTCATTGATGGCCTCCTTAAAGACCTCCGCCAGCTGCTCCGCCTTGAAGGGCATCCCGCTGACCTGGGTGTGCGAGCGCGCGTCGACGAGATACCTGGCGCGCAGCAGGATGGCGAGCTGACCGAGGTTCATCTCCGGCACGACGACCTTGTCGTAACGCGCCAGGACCTCGCCCAGATTCCCCGGGAAGGGGTTGAGGTGGCGCAGGTGCGCCTGGGCGATGTGCTCCCCGGCGCCCCGGACCCGTCGGACCGCCGCGGTGATCGGCCCGTACGTCGAACCCCAGCCCAGGACGAGGGTGCGCGCGCCGGCGCCGGACTCGTCCGCCGGGTCGTCGACCTCCAGGTCGGGGACCTCGACGCCGTCCACCTTGGCCTGGCGGGTGCGGACCATGAAGTCGTGGTTGGCCGGGTCGTAGGAGATGTTGCCCGTGCCGTCCTGCTTCTCGATGCCGCCGATGCGGTGCTCCAGGCCGGGCGTGCCGGGGACGGCCCACGGGCGGGCCAGGCTCTCCGGGTCGCGCTTGTACGGCCAGAACACCTCGGTGCCGTCCGCCAGCTGGTGGTTGGGACCGGTGGCGAACTGCACGCGCAGGTCGGGGAGTTGGTCGACCTCGGGGATCCGCCAGGGCTCC
The DNA here is from genome assembly GCF_039532155.1 of Streptomyces lunalinharesii. NCBI lineage: Bacteria > Bacillati > Actinomycetota > Actinomycetes > Kitasatosporales > Streptomycetaceae > Streptomyces > Streptomyces lunalinharesii. The sequence continues at coordinate 64,205 of NZ_BAAARK010000020.1, read as the reverse complement.
GAGCCGTTGGCCAGGTAGCCGTCGGAGAGCAGGAAGACCGGGGTGCGGTAGGTGAGCGCGATCCGGGCCGCGTCCAGCGCCGCGTCGAAGCAGTCGGCCGGGGTCTTCGGCGCCACGATCGGCACCGGTGCCTCGCCGTTGCGGCCGTACATCGCCTGGAGCAGGTCGGCCTGCTCGGTCTTGGTGGGCAGGCCGGTCGAGGGGCCGCCGCGCTGGATGTCGACGATCAGCAGCGGGAGTTCGAGGCTGACCGCGAGGCCGATGGTCTCCGACTTCAGGGCGACGCCCGGGCCGGAGGTGGTGGTGACCGCCAGCGACCCGCCGAACGCCGCGCCCAGCGCCGCGCCGATGCCGGCGATCTCGTCCTCCGCCTGGAACGTCCGCACGCCGAAGTTCTTGTGCCGGGACAGCTCGTGCAGGATGTCGGAGGCCGGGGTGATCGGGTACGAGCCGAGGTACAGCGGCAGGTCGGCCTGGCGCGCGGCGGCGATCAGGCCGTAGGAGAGCGCGAGGTTGCCGGAGATGTTGCGGTAGGTGCCGGTGGGGAAGGCGGTGGTGGCCGGCGCGACCTCGTAAGAGGTGGCGAAGTCCTCGGTGGTCTCGCCGAAGTTCCAGCCGGCCCGGAAGGCGGTGACGTTCGCCTCGGCGATGTCCGGCTTCTTGGCGAACTTGGCCCGCAGGAACTTCTCAGTGCCCTCGGTCGGCCGGTGGTACATCCACGACAGCAGGCCCAGCGCGAACATGTTCTTGCTGCGCTCGGCCTCCTTGCGGGAGAGCCCGAACTCCTTGAGCGCCTCGATGGTCAGCGTCGTCAGCGGCACCGGGTGGACGTGGTACGCCGACAGCGAGCCGTCCTCCAGCGGGTTGGTCTCGTAGCCGACCTTCGCCATCGGGCGCTTGGTGAACTCGTCGGTGTTGACGATGATCTCGGCGCCGCGCGGCACGTCGCCGATGTTGGCCTTCAGTGCGGCCGGGTTCATCGCCACCAGGACGTTGGGTGCGTCACCGGGGGTGAGGATGTCGTGGTCGGCGAAGTGCAGCTGGAAGCTGGAGACGCCCGGGAGGGTTCCGGCGGGGGCCCGGATCTCGGCGGGGAAGTTGGGCAGCGTCGACAGGTCGTTGCCGAACGACGCCGTCTCGGACGTGAAACGGTCACCGGTGAGCTGCATACCGTCACCGGAGTCGCCGGCGAACCGGATGATCACCCGGTCCAGGCGCCGGACTTCCTTGCCCGGGCCGCCGTCGCCGGACGTGCGCTGTTCCCCGACTAGCGCTCCGTCGGCCTGCTCGGCTGTGCTACTGACCTGGCTGGTCACTGCTTCGGACCTCCCTCAAGGGGTGCGGCATCCCCGCCGGACGCAGGGCGTGGGACGTGTCGTACCGACCGGTTGTCCCATAACCATCGTACTTGGGTAAGGGTGCCCTTCCCTGGGGCAGCCACATCGTGGACGCCGAGATGAGACACCGTTCTGTCCTGGTTCGTCATCGAATCACTGTCCCCGTCCCCCCTGTTTCCCTACCGCACCGGTCTCGTCCATTGGTGCTAGGGCCATGGTTCTACGACCAGGGCTCCGAGGATCGGTAGATCCGCACATCGGTGACATCTGGCAGGGTGCCAGGCCGTCAGGAGTCGAGGTGGGTGAGGACCGCGAGCACCCGTCGGTGATCCCCGTCACTCGGCGTCAGCCCCAGTTTCAGGAAGATGTTGCTGACGTGCTTCTCGACCGCGCCGTCGCTGACGACCAGTTGCCGGGCGATCGCGGAGTTGGTGCGGCCCTCGGCCATCAGCCCCAGCACCTCGCGCTCGCGGGGGGTCAGGTGCGCCAGCGCGTCCTGCTTGCGGCTGCGGCTGAGCAGCTGGGCCACCACCTCCGGGTCCAGCGCGGTGCCGCCGCGGGCCACCCGGACCACCGCGTCGACGAACTCCCGCACCTCGGCGACCCGGTCCTTGAGCAGGTAGCCGATGCCCCGGGTCGAGCCGGCCAGCAGCTCGGTGGCGTACTGCTCCTCGACGTACTGCGACAGCACCAGCACCCCGATCCCGGGGTGGTCCCGGCGCAGCCGGAGCGCGGCCCGCACGCCCTCGTCGGTGTGGGTCGGCGGCATCCGCACGTCCGCCACCACCACGTCCGGCGGGGTGCCCGCGCCGGCCAGGTCGGCGACGGTCTTCAGGAGCGCCTCGCCGTCCCCCACGCCGGCCACGACCTCGTGCCCGCGGTCGGTCAGCAATCGGGTCAGACCCTCTCGCAGCAGCACCGAGTCCTCGGCGATGACCACCCGCACGCTGTCCTCCACGTCCACCACGACGACATTCCCCCCACGCTCCACACGGTCCAGCCTGCCGGGCCCCAGCATTCCAGCATCCGGAACGGGGCGGGCGGGTGAGGGGGAAACAGGGCGGGTGGGTGAGGGGGAAACGGGGCGGGTGGGCGAGGAGCTAGAGGTGTGGGTGGGTGAGGAGCTAGAGGTGTGGGTGGGTGTGGAGCTGAAGGTGTGGGTGGCTGGGGGATCAAAGGTGCGGCGGGTGTGGTGCGGCGGGGTGGTAGCGGGTGGCGCGGTGGGTCGGACCCCCGTCCCGGCCCACCGCGCGGCGGTTGTCGCCCGGGCGGTCAGCCGCGCCAGGGCAGCTCGGCGGTGACGGCGGTCGGGCCGCCGGCGGGGGAGTCCACGACGAGCAGGCCGTCGACGGAGCCCAGCCGTTCGGCGAGGCCGGTCAGGCCGCCGCCGGACTCGGTGGTCGCGCCGCCCCGGCCGTCGTCCGACACCAGGAGCATCAGCCGCCCCGCCGGTCGGCCGGTTCCGGCCGCCTCCGGGGAGCCGGCGGGTCCGTCGGCCCGGTCGTCCCCGTCGTGCCAGACGTCCACCGTCGCGCGGTCCGCGCCGCTGTGCTTGGCGACGTTCTGGAGCAGTTCGGAGACGGTGAAGTAGGCGATGCCCTCGATGGCCGGTGCGGGGCGGCGCGTCAGGTCCACGTGGACCGTGACCGGCACCGGGCAGCGGCCGGCCAGCGCGGACAGGGCCGGGCCGAGCCCGCGGTCGGTGAGGATCGCGGGGTGGATGCCGCGGGCCAGGTCCCGCAGCTCCTGGAGCGCGATCTTCACCTCGCCGTGCGCCTCGTCCACCATCCGCGCCGCCGCCTGGGGGTCCGCGGCCAGCTTCTCCTTGGCCAGGCCCAGGTCCATCGCCAGCGCCACCAGGCGGGCCTGGGCGCCGTCGTGCAGGTCCCGTTCGATCCGCCGCAGGTCGGCGGCGGCGGTGTCGACCACCACCCCGCGGTCCGACTCCAGCTCGATGACCCGGTTGGCCAGCGGCGACGGCCCCAGCAGTCCGCGCACCAGCAGCCGGTCGACCTGGGTCAGCGCGCGGAACACCCACGGCCCGGCCAGCACGATCAGCAGCCCGCACGCCCCGCTCACTATGGCCGACACGGTCGGGCTCGCGTAGAGGACGGTGCCCCCGTCCCCCCACAGTTGGATGCCGGGCAGCCCGGTGTACGAGGGCACGATCCAGTACCAGAGCGGGAAGGTCAGCAGCGACCAGCCCACCGCCCAGAACGTCAGCGCGAAGACGAACGTGAACAGCGCCCAGGGGAACAGCACGAACGCGTAGAGCAGGTGCCGCCAGGACGCGCCGCTCTTGAGCACCGCCGCGATCCACGCCATCGGGCCCGGCTTCGCGGGGCGCAGCGGCTCCGGGGCGGGCACGTCCAGCCGCAGCAGTGCCGCGGCCCGGGCCCGCTCCAGGGCGCCCAGCCCGCGCGCCCCCAGCAGCCCGCCGGCCAGCACCGGCACGCCCAGGAACGTGATCAGCAACCCGGCGCTCAGCCCGACCAGGGTCACCGCGTAGGCGAACGCCACGCAGGCCACCGGAAGGCTCAGGCACAGGTGCAGGAACTCCCGCCAGGTGCGCCCGGAGAACGGGGCGCGCAGGCCCGCGGGCACCCGGTGGCCGCCGGGCCGCGGGGGGTGGGCGCGGTGCGCGGAGTACGCGGTGTCCATGTCTCGAAGTCCGTCCGTTCTGCCGTGGCGTCCGGTGCCGGGGCGGTGCCGCTGCGCGGCGCGGTCCGGCGGTGGTTCCGGCCGGCCCCTGCCGGCTCCGTCCAGGGTCGCGGCCCGCCGCCGCCCGGGCCATGAAGCTGCTCGCAGTCTTCGGCCGGGGGTTTTCCCCACCCCGGCGGCGGGCGGGCCGCTCAGCGTCCGCCGGCGCCCCGACCCCGCCCGGTCCGGGGCCCGGCGCCGGCCTCCGGCCGCGGCCGCCACGGCACCTCCGCCGTGACCCGGGTCGGCCCGCCCGCCGGCGAATCCAGCACGAACAGCCCGTCCACGGCGCCCAGTCGGTCGGCCAGCCCGGTCATCCCGCTGCCGCCGTCGAGCCGTGCGCCGCCCTTGCCGTCGTCCTGCACCTGGATCAGCAGCCGGTCCCGGGAGCGCCACACCTCCACCGACGCCCCCCGCGCCGCACTGTGCTTGGCGACGTTCTGGAGCAGTTCGGAGACGGTGAAGTAGACGATGCCCTCGATGGCCGGCGCGGGCCGCTCGGCGAGGTGCACGGAGGTGGTGACCGGCACCGTGCAGCGCCCGGCGAGCGATGCCAGCGCCGGTCCCAGCCCGCGGTCGGTGAGGATCGCCGGATGGATGCCGCGGGCCAGGTCCCGCAGTTCCTGGAGGGCCAGCTTCACCTCGCCGTGCGCCTCGTCCACCATCGCCGCCACGGTCGCGTCGGCCTGGCCCTCCAGCAGCTTCTCCTTGGCCAGGCCCAGGCCCATGGCGAGCGCCACCAGGCGGGCCTGGGCGCCGTCGTGCAGGTCCCGTTCGATCCGCCGCAGGTCGGCGGCGGCGGTGTCGACCACCGCCCCGCGGTCCGACTCCAGCTCGGCGATCCGGCGTTCCAACTCGTCGGAGGGCGAGAGCAGTCCCCGCACCATCGCCCGGTCCACGTTGGACAGCCAGCGCGCCAACCACGGCAACACCGGCCAGCCCACGAACAGCGCGGTGAGGACCACCGAGAAGGTGACGACGCCCCATGGCAGCCGGATGACCGCGAACAGCGCGTGCCGCCAGGCCACCGGGTCCTTCAGGTGCGCCCACAGCCAGCCGAAGAAGCCGCGCTCCCGTAGTCGCAGCGGGCTGGGCTCGGCGACGGAGACCCCGAGCCAGGCGCGTGCCCGGGCCCGTTCCAGCTTCCCGTAGAGCCGACAGGCCGTCAGCCCCGCGGCCAGCAGCGGCAGCCCGACGACCGTGACGGAGAGGCCGATGCCCAACGTCAGCCACACCACCAGCACCACGAACGCCGTGAGGCCCAGCGGGAGGTTGACCAGCAGGTGGCCGATCTCCCGCCAGGTCGACGCGTCGAGTGGTGGCCGCGGTGGCGGGAGCGACACCCCGTCGGTGGCGTCGGCGTCGGCAGCGAGCTGGGAACTTTCCGTCATGTGCCCCAGCTTGCCGGGCTCCGTGCCGCTCTGCCATGGGGTGCGTCGGGTGGTGGGCGGGGGGTTTGCCCCACCCCGCGCACGGCGGTCCGGATTGGCGCGGGACGCTGTGGACAGGGTGCGCCGCCGGGCCCGTATGGTGTTGCGGTGCAGAACGGCCGCGTGGACATGACGAGTGCGACGACGGGTGCGGATGCGGCCCCCGGACAGCGCGCCGACCACGGCCGGACCCCGGCCCCGGCGGGACCCGCCGCGGCGCGGTGCGGCCCGACCGCTCCCCAGGACACCGGCGGCCGGTGCTGGGACGAGTGCAGCCGCGACCGGACCGCGGTGGCCGCCAGCGGACTGCTCGCCGCGGTCGTCGGGAGCTGCGCCGCCACCTGGTACGGCACCGCAGCCGCCCTCTGGTTGGCCGTCGTGGCCGTCGTGGCCGCCGCCGGCGGCACCGCGCTGACCGCGGTGCCCAAGCAGCGGACCGCCGGCGCCGCCCTCCTGCTCTCCGGTACTGCCCTCGGCGTCCTCGCCTCCTGGCAGGCGACCCCGGGCGGGGCCGCCCGGCTGGCCGCCACCGGACTCGCCGCCGCGGTCGCGCTGGCCCTGCTCGGCCTCCGCACCGGCCTGGGGCGCGGCGGGCTCACCGGCGCGGCCGCGGTCGCGCTGGCGGTGGCCTGCTGGGAACTGCTGCTGGCCGTGACCGACCCGGTCCGCACCGGCGTCACGCTCGGCTTCCTCTCCCTCCTGGCCCTGGGGGCGTTGCCCCGGCTGGCGCTGCGCGCGGCCGGCCTGACCGGGCTGGACGACCGGCACGCCGGCGGCACCCCGGTCAGCCGCCACCAGGTGGCCGCCGCGCTCGCCGCCACCCACCGCGGGCTGGCCCCGGCCACCGTGGCGCTGGCGGCCTCGGCCGGCGCGGCCGGGGTCCTCGCGGCGGGCGAGGCCGGGCCCTGGACGGTGCTCACCGCCCTGTTGCTCGCCCTCGTGCTGTTCTCCCGGGCCCGCGCCTACCCCTTGGCCGCCGAGGTGGTCGCCCTGCTCGCCGCCGGAACAGCCGTCTGCGTGCGGCTGGTGCTGCTCTGCGCGACGGACGGCGGGGCCCCGGGGCCGGCGCTGGCCGCACTGGGGCTCCTGGCCGCCGTCCCGGTGGTGTCGCGCGCGGTCCGGCTCCCGGAGCCGCTGCGGAACCGGTTGCGGCGCTGGCTGGACCGCGTGGAGGCGGTGAGCATGGTGGCGCTGATCCCCGTCGGCCTCGGCGCGTTCGGGCTGTACGGGCCGCTGCTGGGCGGCTCCTGACGGAGTGGACGGGCGGGGGACGGGGGCTTCGGAAGCTGGGGAGGCCCGGGAGGCGGCCGGGGACGAGGGGGGACGACGGGTGCATCCTGTGAAGACCCGACCGGGCCGGAACGTTCCGGCCGGGCCCGGGAGTTCGAAACGCAGGGGCTTACAAGGGCGGCGATGACGGGGCGGGGGTGAGGACCGGGTGACGACGGAGGGCGTGGTGGGCGCGGTGAGTGCGGACGGTGCGAGCGGTCCGGCGGATGCGGCGGGCGTGCGGGGCGCGGTGGGCGCGGTGAACGGCGGCCCGGTGGCAGGAGCCGCCGGTGGTGCCGGTGCCGGTGCCATGGGCGCTGCGGCTCCGGCCGGTACCGGTGCGGCGGCCGGTTCGGGCGGCGTGGCGGCGGCCGGTGGTGCGCCGGGTGCCCTGCCCGCCGCGGTGCCGATGCCGACGGCCGCCCCGGCACCCGCTCCCGCTCCTGCTCCCGTTCCGGCCTCGGCCCCGACCCGCCCGTTGCCCGTCGTCGCCGAGCCGTCCCCGTTCGAGCCGTCCCCGTTCGACCCGGCACCGGCACCCGCCGCCGCACCGCCGCCGGCCGCCGGGCCCGCGCCGACAGCTGCACCGGCAGCCGCACCTAACGCACCCGCCGCTCCCTACGCACCCACCGCTCCCTACGTACCCGTCACGCCCTACGCACCCGCCGCTCCGCCCCCAGCCGCCCCGCTGTCGCCGACCGCCATCGTGCCGGGCCCCGTAACGCCCGCCGGCCCGGTCCCGCCGGCCACCGGCCCCCTGCCCCCGTCGGTCGCCCCCGCCGGCCCCGCGCCCACCGCCGCGTCGGCGCCCGCCCCCGGGCACTACGGGCGCACCGGGCTGCCCGCCCGCACGCCGCTCTCCGTGCCGCTGCTGCCGCCGGAGTTGGCCGACGGGCAGCCGCGGCCGCGTCGCGGCGATCCGCTGGCGCGGCGCGCGGGCCGGGCCCTGCGCCGGGTCTTCGCGTCCTCGCCCGCCGCCGAGACCGCGGCCGTCACCCAGGCCGCGGCCGCCATCCAGCAACCGGTCAGCAGCGGCCGGCAGATCGCGGTGTCGAGCATCCGCGGCGGTGCGGGCAAGTCCACCGTCGCCGCCCTGCTCGCGCTGACCTTCGCCCACTACCGCCCCGACCCGGTCCTCGCCGTGGAGGCCGACCCGGCGCTGGGCACGCTCCCGCACCGGCTCGGCGCCCGCGAGGTCCGCTGGTCGAGCGGCGACCTCGCGCAGATCCTCGACCCGTCGATGCTGATCACCGACCTGACCGGCTACCTCCTCCCGTTCGCCGGCGGCGGCTGGCTGCTCCCCGGCAGTCAGGGCGCCATCGGCACCCGCCTGGACCTCGACACCTACCGGGTGGTGATGACCACGCTGCGCCGGCACTTCGCCGCGACGGTCGTGGACTGCGAGACGCTGCCCGCCGAAGTGGCCCGCACCGCGTTGGTGACGACCCAGGCCCGGGTCGTGGTCACCCCGGCGACGCCGGAGGGCGTGGCCGCCACCCGTTCCGTACTGGACTGGGTCGGCAGCCTGCACCGCGGACTGCTGCCGACCACGGTCGTGGTGCTCACCCACTCCTCGCCGGACAGCGGCGTCGACGTCCGCAAGGCCGCCGCGCACCTGGGCGCCGGCGGCGCGGCGGTGCTGCCGCTGCCCTACGACCGCCACCTGGCGGCGGGCGGCGCCATCCGCAGCGAGCTGTTGGGGGCCCGCACGCGGGAGGCGGCGGCCCGGATCGCGGCCGAGGTCATGGAGTGGCCGGTCTCCCGGGACGGGTCCCGGCGCCGGCCGCCGCACCAGGAGCCGCCGCAGCCGACCGGCCAGGGGGCGCCGCCCCGCGGGGGCCACCCCGCCCCGGTGCCCGCCCCGGCGCCCCACCCCCACTCGGCGCCGGCCCCCCAGGGCTACCCCCAGCCGCCGGTGCGCCCCCCGGGCGCTCCGCACCTGACGCCTCATCCCCAGCCCCAGGCGCACCCGCAGCACCTCGCGCCGCTCCCGCCCACCGATCCCCGGAACCCCTACGGCGGCGGCACCCCGCGCTGAGCGGAGACCGTCCCGGGCCCCTCCCGGCCCGCCCCGCTCGCTCGCCGTCCCGCCAGGCGGACGGTTGCCGTCCGGTCAGTGAGACACCTCGTGAGACGACCGGACCGGCCGTCTACGCTGCCGGCCACCCAGTTAGGGCGAAGTGGGGACAACCCCACCGACCGCGATCATGTGGCTTCTCAAGGCGGCCGGGGCAGGGCCTAGACTCCCGTCCGTACAGATCGTGTAAAAGTCGTTTCAAGAAGCGCAGTCAGGGAGCGAGGGGCGGACGTGCCGGACGCGACCGTACGCACCACCGTCGCCGCGGACTATTTCCAGGGCTATTCGGCCGTCGGGATCATCGCCGTGGTCGGAGTGCTGTTCGTCGCCGTGGCCTTCGGGGCCGGGCGACTGCTGCGACCCGTCGTGCCCACGCCCGAGAAGCTGCTGACGTACGAGTGCGGCGTGGATCCGGTCGGCGAGGGCTGGGCGCACACCCAGGTCCGCTACTACGTCTACGCCTTCCTCTACGTCGTCTTCGCCGTCGACTCGATCTTCCTTTTCCCCTGGGCCACGGTCTTCGCCGCTCCTGGATTCGGCGGAGTGACGCTGGTGGAGATGTTCGTCTTCCTCGGCTTCCTCGCCATCGGCCTGCTCTACGCGTACAAGAAGGGCGTCCTGGAATGGACGTGACCCCCGCCTCCGCCGCCCCCGAGTTCCTGCCGGAGCCGCGGCGCCTCGGCGCGCTGGCCCGGCTGGCGCCCGAACCCATGAAGGTGGTCCTCAACTGGGGCCGCCGCTACAGCCTGTGGGTCTTCAACTTCGGCCTGGCCTGCTGCGCCATCGAGTTCATCGCGGCGTCCATGGCCCGGCACGACTTCATCCGGCTCGGCGTGATCCCGTTCGCGCCCGGTCCGCGCCAGGCCGACCTGATGGTCGTCTCCGGCACCGTCACCGACAAGATGGCGCCCGCGGTCAAGCGGCTCTACGAGCAGATGCCCGAGCCGAAGTACGTCATCTCCTTCGGCGCCTGCTCCAATTGCGGCGGCCCGTACTGGGACTCGTACGCGGTCACCAAGGGCGTCGACCAGATCATCCCGGTGGACGTCTACGTCCCCGGCTGCCCGCCCCGCCCGGAGGCGCTGCTCCAGGGCATCCTCAAGCTCCAGGAGAAGATCGCCCGCGAGTCGCTCGCCGAGCGCTACGGGCGCTCCGCCCGGCCGTCCGCCGCGGCGCTGCGCAGCGGCCTGGTGACCCCGCCGGCCGCCCCCGGGCCGGCCGCGTCCACCGCCGCGGGGGAGGACCCCCGATGACCGAGCAGCCCGAGCAGCCGGCGGTCCCGTCCGAGGAACCGGCCGGGGCGGGTGCCGCGGCCGTCGAGGCGCCCGTCGGCTGGCTGCCGCGTCCGGCCGGCGAGCTCTTCGGCCCCGGCGCCACCGCGGAACTGGCGTACGACCTGCTGACCGTCGACGTCCCGGCGGACGCCTGGCTCACCGCGCTGACCGTCGCCCGCGACGACCTCGGCTGCACCTACTTCGACTGGTTGAGCGCCGTCGACGAGCCCGGCACGGGCTTTCGGATCTGCGTCCACCTCGCCGACGTGGCCCGCCGCGGCACCGTGCGCCGGCTGCTCGTGCGGACCACCGTGCCGCACGACGCGCCCGTGCTGCCCACTGCCGTGGGCGTGTTCGCGGGTGCCGGTTGGCACGAGCGGGAGACCCACGAGATGTTTGGCGTGGACTTCACCGGCCACCCGCACCTGGTGCCGCTGCTGCTGCCGGACGCCTTCGAAGGCCATCCGCTGCGCAAGGACTTCGTGCTCGCGGCCCGGGTCGCGAAGGCGTGGCCCGGCGCCAAGGAGCCGGGGGAGTCCGAGCACGGCGGGCCCAAGCGGCGGCAGATGCTCCCCCCGGGGGTGCCCGACCCCAACGAATGGGGCCCCCTCAAGGGGCAGTTGCCGTCCGCCCCGGCGCGGCCGGCCCGCGGCGCGCGGGCGGCGGGTGCCGCCGGCGAGCGCCCGGCCCGGCGGACCCGCACCGCCGGCGGAGGCTCGGCAAGCCAGCAGGCCCCGGCCACCGGAACGCCGGCCCCCGAGACCCCGGCCCCCGAGACCCCGGCCCCCGAGGCCCCAGCCACCGAGGCGCCGGCCGGCACCCCGGTCGAGCGCCCCGCCCGTGCCGCCCGCCCGGACCGGCCCGCCCGGCGCGCCCGCTCGGCGAGCGACGGTTCGGCCAGCCAGCAGGCGGCCGCCCCCGAGACCACCGCGCCCAAGGACACGTCCGAGACCACCGCGCCCAAGGACACCGCGCCCAAGGACACCGCACCCGACGACGCGGCACCCGGGGGCACCACTGACGCCGGGACCGCGTCCGCCGCGGCCGCCCCGCGCTCCTCCGACGCGCCCTGGCACCACGCCCGCCCGGCCTTCGACGCGCCACAAGCCGCGCCTGGACCGGAACCGGCGAAGGAGCCGAAGCCCGAGCCGGAGCCGGAGTCGGAAGCGCCCCGGAAGCCGGCCCCGGCACCGGAGCCCGCCCCGCAGCAGCCCGACGAACGACCCGAAGGAGGCGACACCCCGTGAGCGACACCCTCGCCCTGGTGCTGCGCCTGCTCGCCGTCTTCGTCGTCTTCCTGGTGTTCCCGCTGGTCATCGGCCAGACCGAGCACAAGGTGATGGCCCACATGCAGGGTCGGCTCGGCCCCATGTACGCGGGCGGCTTCCACGGCTGGGCGCAGCTCGTCGCCGACGGCGTGAAGTTCGCGCAGAAGGAGGACGTGGTTCCGAGCGGCGCCGACCGGCGGATCTTCCAGCTCGCGCCCGCGGTCGCCCTGCTGCCGTACCTCCTGGTCATGATCGCCATCCCGGTCGGACCGCACAACGCCGTCGGGCAGGCCCTGGACGCCGGCGTCTTCTACGTGCTCGCGGTGATGGGCGTCGGCGTGCTCGGCTCCCTGATGGCGGGCTGGGCCTCGGCCAACAAGTTCTCCCTGCTCGGCGGCCTGCGGACGGCCGCGCAACTGCTCGCCTACGAACTGCCGATGCTGCTGGCCGCCGCGTCCGTCGCGATGGCCGCCGGCACCCTGTCGCTGCCGGGCATCCTCGACGCCTTCCACTGGTGGTGGGTGCCGTGGCAGCTCATCGGCGGCGTGGTGTTCTTCACCGCCGGGCTCGCCGAGCTCCAACGGCCGCCGTTCGACATGCCGGTCGCCGACTCGGAGATCATCTTCGGCGCGTACACCGAGTACACCGGACTGCGCTTCGCGCTCTTCCTGCTCGCCGAGTACGCCGGCATCGTCGTGCTCAGCGCCCTGACCGCGGTCCTCTTCCTGGGCGGCTGGCACGGCCCGTTCGGCGCCGACGGCCTGGGCTGGCTGTGGACGCTGGTGAAGACCGTGGCGCTCTGCTTCGTCGTCATCTGGCTGCGGGTCACCTACCCGCGGCTGCGCGAGGACCAGTTGCAAAAGCTCGCCTGGACGGTCCTGATTCCGCTCGCGCTCGCCCAGATCGCCCTCACCGGCGTCGTCAAGGTGGTGATCTCCTAAATGGGTATCCCCGGTTCCGGTCTGGCCAAGGGCTTGGCCGTCACGCTCCGCACCATGACGCGGAAGTCCGTCACCGCGCAGTACCCGGACGCCCAACCCGACCTGCCGCCGCGCGCCCGCGGCGTCATCGGGCTGTTCGAGGAGAACTGCACGGTCTGCATGCTGTGCGCCCGCGAGTGCCCCGACTGGTGCATCTACATCGACTCCCACAAGGAGACGGTGCCGCCGGCCGCCCCCGGAGGCCGCGAACGCAGCCGCAACGTGCTGGACCGCTTCGCGATCGACTTCGCCCTGTGCATGTACTGCGGGATCTGCATCGAGGTCTGCCCGTTCGACGCGCTGTTCTGGTCGCCGGAGTTCGAGTACGCCGAGACCGACATCCGCGACCTGACCCACGAGCGCGACAAGCTGCGCGAGTGGATGTGGACGGTGCCCGAACCGCCCGCGCTGGACCCGGCGGCCGAAGAGCCCAAGGAGATCGCCGCCGCCCACAAGGCCGCGGACAAGCTCGCCGCCCAACAGGCCGCCGCGGCCGCCGAGCCGCCGCCCGCCGACAACGCCACCGACACCACCGGGGAGGGAACGTGACGCTCGCCGCCGCAAGCCACGGCTTCCTGTCGCCCACCGGCGTCGAGATCGCCTTCGTCCTCGTCGGCATCGCCACGCTCGGCGCGGCGCTGCTGACCGTCACCTCCCGGCAGCTGGTGCACGCGGCCCTGTGGCTGGTGGTCGCCCTCGGCGGGGTCGCCGTGGAGTACCTCCTGCTCACCGCCGAGTTCATCGCCTGGGTGCAGGTGCTGATCTACGTCGGATCGGTGGTCGTGCTGCTGCTCTTCGGGCTGATGCTCACCAAGGCGCCCATCGGCCCGTCCCCGGACGCCGATTCGGGCAACCGCTGGGCCGCGCTCACGGTGGCCGGGGCCTCGGCCGCGGCCCTGGTCTGGGTCGTCGTCGACGCCTTCCGTGCCACCTGGATCGACCTCGCCGGGACGGTGCAGGGCTCCGCCGAGGTCTCCGGGCAGAGCCTGTTCCGCTTCTGGGTGCTGCCCTTCGAAGCGCTCTCCGTCCTGCTGCTCGCCGCGCTGGTCGGCGCGATCGTGCTGTCCCGCCGCGGCGGCGATGCCAAGGGCGCCGCCGAGACCTCGGCCCCCGCCGCGGGGGAGGAGCGGCACTGATGCACCTGGCCTATCCGGCGGTCCTCGCCGTCCTGCTCTTCTGCACCGGCCTGTACGGCGTGCTCGCGCGCCGCAACGCGATCCTGGTGCTGATGTCCGTCGAGCTGATGCTCAACGCCGTCAACCTCAACCTCGTCGCCTTCGACGTCTGGCTGCGCGACGCCCTGCACGGCGGCCAGGCGCTCACCCTCTTCACCATCGCCGTCGCCGCCGCCGAGATCGGCATCGGGCTGGCGATCGTGCTCCTCGTCTACCGCAACCGCGGCAGTTCCGACATCGACCGGCTCCGCGACCTCGCCGAGCAGCCGGCCGGGCCGGACGGCGCCGCCGGGTCGCGCGAGGCGCAGCCGGACACCGGGGCGGAGGCCACCGCGTGACGCTCACGACCACCGCCGTACTCGTTCCCCTCCTGCCCTTCCTCGGGGCCGTCGCGGGCCTCCTCATGGGCCGCCGCTCGCCCGGCTTCGTCCGACCGCTGGCGGTGCTGCCGACGCTCGCCGCCGCGGTGCTGACCGTCGCCGTCGCCGTCGGCCAGGGCGGCGGCCCGGCCACCGACGTCGCCACCCGGCTCACCCCGACCGGCTCGCTCCCCATCGACCTGGCGCTGCACGTCGACGGCTTCGCCGCACTGATCGCCGTCCTCGTCGGGGTGGTCGCGACCTGCGTGCAGGTCTACTCCACGGCGTACCTGCGCGACGATCCGCGCTACCCCTCCTACGCCGCGCTGGTCTCGCTGTTCACCTCCGCGATGCTGCTGGTCGTCTACACCGGCGACCTGATGGTGCTGCTGGTCGGCTGGGAGGTCATGGGCATCTGCTCGTACTTCCTGGTCGGCCACTACTGGGAGACCGAGGCCGCCCGCGCCGCCTCGCTCAAGGCGTTCCTCGTCACCAAGCTCGGCGACGTGCCGTTCCTCTTCGGCATCTTCGCGCTGGCCGCCGACACCGGGACCTTCCGGATCACCGGCATCCTCGGCCACGTCGCCCGCGACGGCCTGCACCACCCGACGCTGATCGCGCTGCTGCTGCTGGCCGGCGTCGCGGGCAAGTCGGCGCAGTTCCCGCTGCACACCTGGCTCCCGGACGCGATGGCCGGCCCGACGCCGGTCTCCGCGCTCATCCACGCCGCGACGATGGTCGCCGCCGGCGTCTACGTCGTCGCCCGGCTCCTCCCGGTCTTCGCCGCCTCCGCCGCGGCGCTGGTCGTGCTCGCGGTGCTGGCCGCGGTGACCATGGTCGGCTCCGCGCTGGCCGCGCTCGCCCAGGACGACATCAAGCGCGTGCTGGCCTATTCGACCGTCGGACAACTCGGCTACATGACCGGGGCGCTGGCCGTCGGCGACCGCGGCGCCGCCGTCTTCCACCTGCTGTCGCACGGCGCGTTCAAGGCCCTGCTCTTCCTCGGCGCGGGCGTGGTCATCCACGCCGCGGGCACCAACTCGCTCGCCGCGATGTCGCGGATGGGCGGGCTCGCCCGCCGGATCCCGGACGCCGCCTGGACGCTGGCCGTCGCGCTGCTCGCGCTGGCCGCCATCCCGCCGTTCGCCGGGTTCTTCTCCAAAGAGGCCGTCCTGGGGGCCGCCGAGCACGCCGCCACCGGCCACGCGGCCGGCATCCCCGGCGCCGCCGGCTGGACCGTGCTGGTCTCCGGCCTGGTCACCGCCCTCCTCACCGCCGCCTACGCCACCCGGCTGTGGCTGCTGGTCTTCCGCGGCAGCGGCCCGGAGGTCCCCGACCACGGCCGCCAGCCGCTGGCCATGACCGCCATGCTGTGGGTGCTCTTCGTCCCCACCGTCGGCTTCGGACTGACCGCCCCCCTCCTGCCCGCCTGGTTCGACGGGCGCTCGCTCGTCCCGACCGCCACCACCTCCGTGCTGGGCACCGGCGTCGCCCTCGTCGGCGGCCTGATCACCTACGCCGCCTGGCGCCACACCAAGGCCCTCGCCGCCCGCGCCCCGCTCGGCGCGGTCGTCGTGGCGGAGGACGCCACGCCCGCGCTCGCCGAGGAACTGGCCATCGTCACCCACCCCCCGGCCTACGGCGACGCCGCCGGCGCCCCGGACCCGGCCGACCCCGGCCGGCTCCTCCTCGGCCCGCTGCACCGCCACGCGGCCGCCGGCTTCCACCTCGACGCCGTCTACTCCGCGCTGTTCGTCAAGCCGGTCCGCGGCGCTGCGGAACTGGTCCGCTTCCTGGACCGCGCCGTCGTCGACACCTACGTCAGCGGTGCGGGCGCCGCCCCCCGCTGGCTGGGCGCCGCCGTCCGCCGGGCCCAGACCGGGAACGTGCAGACCTACCTCGGCGCGCTGCTGGCCGGTGCGCTGGTCCTGGGCATCGCCGCCGTCCTCGTCGCCACGGGCACGGGAGCCTGACCGTGCCGCCATCCCCCGGGGGCCGCCCCCCGCACCCCCAGCCGGCAGTCCCCGTGGCCGGCCCCGCCGGAGCCGAAACCCTGAGGAGGGCCTGACCCGTGAACCACACCGCCCTGCAGATCCTCCTCGCGGGCTCCGTCGTCCTCCCCCTCGTCGGCGCGCTCGCCGCGCTGCTGCCGGCCCCGCCCGGCCTGAAGGGGAAGAACCCGGACCAGGCCGTGCTGCGCCACGGCGTGACCGTCACCGGCGTGGTGTTCGCCGCGACCCTCGCCCTGGCCGTCGGCTTCGACCACGCTCACCCGGCGCGTATGCAGGCCACCACCGACCTCAGTTGGATCCCGGCGCTCGGCATCCGCATCCACCTCGGCGTCGACGGCATCTCCCTCCCCCTCGTCGTCCTGACCGCGCTGCTGACCTTCCTCTGCGCCGTCTACAGCTACTTCAAGATGCCAACGGGCCCGTCCCCCAAGGCATTCGTGGCGCTGCTCCTCGTCCTGGAATCCGGCACCCTGGCGACCTTCGCCGTGCTGGACCTGATGCTCTTCTTCCTCGCCTTCGAGATGGTCCTCATCCCGATGTACTTCCTCATCGCCCGCTGGGGCGGGGCGGGACGGCAGGCGGCGGCCTGGAAGTTCATCCTCTACACGCTGCTCGGCTCCGTCGTGATGCTGCTCGGCCTCCTCCTCATCGGGCTGAAATCCGGCACCTTCGACATGGTCGCACTGGCCACTGACAACGGGCCGAAGGCCCAGCTCAGCCACACCGTCCAGCTCGTCGCGGTGCTCGCCGTCGGCATCGGACTGGCCGTCAAGTCGCCGATGTGGCCGCTGCACAGCTGGCTGCCGGACGCGCACACCGCCGCCCCCACCGTCGGCTCGGTGCTGCTGGCCGGCGTCCTGCTGAAGATGGGCACCTACGGCTTCGTGCGGATCGCGCTGCCGATCACGCCCGACGGCCTGCACACCGTCGCGCCGTACCTCGCCGCGCTGGCCGCCGTCGGCATCGTCTACGGCTCGCTGGCCTGCCTCGCGCTGGTGCGCACCGGCGCCAAGGGCGACCTCAAGCGGCTGATCGCCTACAGCTCCGTCGGCCACATGGGCTTCGTCCTGCTCGGCATCGCCAGCATGACCCCCACCGGCATCAACGGCGCGCTGTTCGCCAACATCGCGCACGGCCTGATCACCGGCCTGCTCTTCTTCCTCGTCGGCGGCCTCAAGGACCGCCTGGGCAGCACCGACCTGGACACCCTGGCGGGCACCACCGGCGCCGCCCTCTACGGCCGCGCGCCGCGCTTCGGCGGCCTGCTCGCCTTCGCCGCGGTGGCCTCCCTGGGCCTGCCCGGACTGGCCGGCTTCTGGGGCGAGATGCTGGCGATGTTCGGCGCGTTCTCCCCGGCAGCCGGCCTCAGCCGCCCCGCGTTCCTGACGTTCATGGCACTGGCCGGCCTCGGCACCCTGCTGACCGCCGCGTACCTGCTGCTGGTGGTCCGCCGGATCTGCATGGGCGGCACCCTCAAGGCCCCGACCTCCCCGACGGAGGCCGGCGGGCCGGCCACCGCCCCCGCCCTCCTTGACCTCGCGGGCTACGAATACGCGGCCTGGGGCCCCCTCGCCGTCCTCACCGTCCTCGCCGGACTGTGGCCCGCGGCCCTCCTCGGCCTCACGAACCCGGCCGTCCAGCAGCTCCTCGGAGGCGGTAAGTGATGAGTCAGGTCACCTCGTTGGTCCAGTCCGTCGACTGGGTCGCCATCGCCCCGCCCACCCTCACCGCGGCCGTCGCCCTGGTGGTGCTGGTCGCCGACCTCTTCCTCCCGGCCGCCCGCAAGCCCCTGTTGGGCTGGTTCGCCACCGCCGGCCTGGCCGCCTCCGCGCTCCTGCTGCTGCCCCTCCTGGACGGCCACCGCCGCACCTTCTGCCTGACCGGCACCCCCGAGGCGTGCAGCTACGTCGCCGACCACTTCACCCTGATCGTCCAGTTCCTGGTGCTCGGCGGCGCGCTCCTGACGGCGCTGCTGTCCATCGACGTCCTCAAGGACCACGACCTGCCCGCCGGGGAGTACTGGTTCCTGCTGCTGTCCTCCGCGGCCGGCGCCGCCCTGCTGCCCGCCTCCCGGGACCTGGCCACCCTGGTCATCGCCCTGGAGGTCGCCTCGCTGCCGGCCTTCGCCCTGGTCGGGCTGCGCCGCGGCGACCGGCTCTCCTCCGAGGCGGCGCTGAAGTTCTTCCTCTCCTCGGTCGCCGCCACCGCCGTGATGCTGCTCGGCGTGAGCTTCGTCTACGCGGCCACCGGGAGCCTGCACCTCTCCCGGGTGGCGCACGCCCTGGCCGCCCTCCCGGACCCCCGCCTGGCCACCCTGGCCAGCGCCGGCGTCGCGCTCACCCTCGTCGGCTTCGCCTTCAAGACCGCCGCCGCCCCCTTCCACTTCTGGGTGCCGGACACCTACGTCGGCGCGCCGCTGCCGATCGCCGCGTACCTCTCCGTGGTCGGCAAGGCCGTCGGCTTCTCCGGCCTGATCCTGGTCACCGTCCAGGGCTTCCCCGCGTACGCGGACGTCTGGGGCCCGGCGCTGGCCGTGCTCGCCGCGCTCACCATGACCGTCGGCAACGTCGCCGCGCTCCGCCAGGACCCGGCCCGCACCCACAGCGCGGTCCGCCTGCTCGCCTGGTCCTCCGTCGGCCAGGCCGGCTACCTGCTGGTCCCGATCGCCGCCGCCGGCTACGCCCACGACCCCGCGCACGCCGTCGGCGCCACCGTCGCCTACGCCCTGATGTACGCCGCGGTGAACCTCGGGGCCTTCGCCGTCGCCGCCCTGGTGGCCCGCACCAGCCCCGCCAACCGCCTGGTCGACTACCGGGGCCTCTACCACCGCCGCCCCCTGGTGGCGCTCGCCCTCGGCTTCTTCCTGCTGTGCCTGGCGGGCCTGCCGCCGGGCATCATCGGCCTGTTCGCCAAGGTGACGGTCTTCTCGGCCGCGGTCGACGCCGGACTGGGCTGGCTCGCCGTCGTCATGGCCGTGAACGTGGTCATCGCGCTCTACTACTACCTCCAGTGGACCGCGCTCCTCTTCCGGCCCGCCGAGGCCCCGGCCGGCGAGCCCGCCGGACCGTCCCGCGCCCCGATCCCGGCGGCCCTGACCACCGCCCTGGCCCTGGCCACCGTGCTGGGCGTCGCCCTCTCCGGCGCCCCCCAGCTCGTCCTCCGCTTCGCCGCCGGCGCCCTCCTCTAGGACCGCCGCCGCGCCCCACGGCCCGGGCCGTGGGGCCGCACGGCCCCGCCGTCCGGCGCCCCCGGACGGTCTCCCCGCCGGCCGCACCCCCGCCGCCCGCCACCAGGCACGGCCCGGGGAACCACCCCTGCTCATCTCGCGTTGACCAGTGAGTAAGGGTCCACTGGAGAGTGGAGAAACGAAGCAAAGGGTTCCCCTGCCGCACCACTTGGAGGGCGTACCGTGCACCGCCGGCACAACGGGCTCAGGACCGCCGTACTCCTCGGGGGACTGTCCGCACTCATCATCGTCATCGGCAGCTTCTTCGGCCGTACGGGACTGGTCGTCGCGGTCCTGGTAGCCGTGGGCACCAACGCCTACGCGTACTGGAACAGCGACAAACTCGCCCTGCGCGCGATGCGGGCCCGCCCGGTCAGCGAGTTCGAGGCGCCCCAGCTCTACCGCATGGTCCGCGAGCTCTCGACCACGGCCCGCCAGCCCATGCCGCGCCTGTACATCTCCCCGACCCAGGCGCCCAACGCCTTCGCCACCGGCCGCAACCCCCGCAACGCCGCGGTCTGCTGCACCGACGGCATCCTCCAGATCCTCGACGAGCGCGAGCTGCGCGGCGTCATCGGCCACGAGCTCAGCCACGTCTACAACCGCGACATCCTCATCTCCTCCGTCGCGGGCGCCCTGGCCTCGGTCGTGATGTTCCTGGTCAACTTCGCCTGGCTGATCCCGATGGGCCGCTCCGACGACGATGACGAGGGCCCCGGCCTCCTCGGCACGCTCCTGATCATGCTCCTCGGCCCGATCGCGGCCTCGCTGATCCAGCTCGCCGTCAGCCGCTCCCGCGAGTACCAGGCCGACGCCTCCGGAGCCCAGCTCACCGGCGACCCGCTCGCGCTGGCCTCCGCCCTGCGCAAACTGGAACGGGGCACCCAGCAGCTCCCGCTGCCGCCCGAGCCCCGCCTGGAGACCGCCAGCCACATGATGATCGCCAACCCGTTCCGCCCCGGCGAGGGCCTCTCCCGGCTCTTCTCCACCCACCCGCCGATGCCCGAACGGATCGCCCGACTGGAACGCATGGCCGGCCACCACCACCCCTGAAACCGACCGGCCCCCGAACGACGCAACGTTTCCCGGCACCACTCGCGTCTACGACGGCGGAACCACCACCCGTCCCGCCCTTGGAAGGCCGACCATGAAGTTCATCCTCAACATCATCTGGCTGGTCCTCAGCGGCCTCTGGATGGCGCTCGGCTACGTTCTCGCGGGCGTGATCTGCTGCATCCTGATCGTCACGATCCCCTTCGGCATCGCCAGCTTCCGGATCGCCGGCTACGCCCTGTGGCCGTTCGGCCGGACGACCGTGGAGCGCCACGACGCCGGCGCCGGCTCGGCGCTCGGCAACGTGATCTGGATCATTTTCGCCGGCTGGTGGCTGGCCCTGGGCCACATCGTCAGCGGCATCGCCCTGTGCGTGACGATCATCGGGATCCCGTTCGGCATCGCCAACTTCAAGATGATCCCGATCTCCCTGGTCCCCCTGGGCCGCGAGATCGTCCCCACCGACCAGCCGTTCGCCACCCGGTGAACGCCGCTGGGGCGGCGCGCTCCCGTGCCGCGCCGCCCCAGCGACTCACCGCGTGCTGCTGCACGCCCCTTCCGGGGCCGCTCAGCGGTAGTTGACGAACTGGATCGCGAAGTCCAGGTCCTTGCCGCGCAGCAGCTGCTGAACGGTCTGCAGGTCGTCCCGGCTCTTGGAGCTGACCCGCAGCTCGTCGCCCTGCACCTGCGCCTTGACGCCCTTCGGGCCCTCATCGCGGATGATCTTGGCGACCTTCTTCGCGTTGTCCTGCGAGATCCCCTCCTGCATCGAGGAGGAGATCCGGTACTCCTTGCCCGAGGCCTGCGGTTCGCCGGTCTCCAGCGCCTTGAGCGAGATCCCGCGCTTGACCAGCTTGGACTGGAAGATGTCCAGGACGGCCTTCACCCGCTCCTCGGCGTTGGCCCGCATTTCGATCTTCTCGCCCGACCACTGGATCGACGCGTCCACGCCCTTGAAGTCGTAACGCTGCGAGATCTCCTTGGCGGCCTGGTTGAGCGCGTTGTCGACCTCCTGCCGCTCGACCTTCGAGACGATGTCGAAACTGGAGTCGGCCATGGTGGATTGGCTCCTCGTACGTAGATCCATCAGGGACGCGGCCCTTCCCGGACCGCCCGCCAAGCCTAGCCACCCGACCAAGATCCAGCGCTCCGGAAGCGAGTGGCAGAGCACCCCCTGTCATCGGGTATGGTTTACGTCGTTGCCACAGAGCACCGCCCCACAGCGGGACTCCGGACGACACAACCCGGCGGTGTGCCCGAGCGGCCAAAGGGAGCAGACTGTAAATCTGCCGGCTTCGCCTTCCCAGGTTCGAATCCTGGCGCCGCCACAGCCAAGAAAAGCCCCCGGATCGTAGAAATGCGATCCGGGGGTTCTTTCGTGTTGCCGCCTTTCGTGTGGTGTCGCGGCCCGGTGCCGCGCCGGGTGAATTTCCGCGGGCGCGCCCCTTCGGCGCGCCGCGCCCGCGGCCCCGCCGGCCGCTGACCGGCCGGAGCCGCCGCTACGGGCACCAGCGACCGCACGGGCGCCGACGCCACCCCGGACCCGGGGTGGCGTCGTTGGGGGCGTCACGGGGCGGCAGACGCGCCCTCAGGGCCTTCCGCGGCGCGTTCCGCCGCCGCCCCTCAGTGCGACGCCACGTTCCGCACCGCGTCCACCACCGGCACGTCCCCGCCGATCAGCTCCAGCGTCCGCCCGGCCGTCCCGGGCTCGTCCAACAGCGCCGCCAGCACGGCCGCCACGTCGTCCCGGGACACCGCCCCGCGCCCGGTCGCGTCGGCCAGCGTCACCTGACCGGTACCGGGATCGTCGGTGAGTCGACCGGGCCGCAGGACCGTCCAGTCCAGCCCGGCGCGGGCCCGTACGTCGGCGTCCGCGGCGCCCTTCGCCCGCAGGTAGGCCGCGAAGACCGGATCGGTGCCCTCCGGCGGCTCCCGGTCCGCACCCATCGACGACACGACCACGAACCGCCGTACGCCCGCCGCCTCGGCCGCGTCCGCGAACAGCGTCGCCGCGCCCCGGTCCACGCTGTCCTTGCGCGCGGCGCCGCTGCCCGGCCCGGCGCCCGCGGCGAAGACGGCCGCGTCCGCGCCCTCCAGGTGTCGGGCGACGTCGCCCACCGACGCCGACTCCAGGTCGCAGACCACCGGTTCGGCACCCGCGGCCAGCAGGGCGCCGGCCTGTTCCGGCCGCCGGACGATCCCGGCGACCTCGTCCCCGCGCGCGTGCAGCAACCGCTCCAGCCGCAGCGCGATCTGACCATGTCCACCTGCGATGACAATGCGCATGCTGCCGACCGTACGCCGAACCGCCCCGGCGCACCGCAGGACCGGCCGGTGCGGCGCTCAGCGCTGCGACTGGCGGGGCAACTCCATTGCCACGTCCACCGAATCGCAGTACTCGCGCACCGCACTGGTGCGCGCCACCACGCGGCCCCGGTGCACCACGATCCGGCTGTACGCCAACGACAGCACCCCGGCGATCCGTTCCCCCCGCACCGCCAGCAACTCCGCCGGGAATCCCGCCTCGACCCGCACCTCCGGCAGCCCCAGCGTCGCCCGCGCCGCCGAACTCACCGTCTCGTAGGCTGCCTCAGGCGTCGCCTCGCCCAAGGAGGCCAGCAGGTACGCGGCCTCCAGCGGGTCGCCGCGGCCGACCGGGTTCGCCGCGTCCCGCAGCGCCCCGCTGCCCGCCGCCACCCGCACCCCGGCCGCCCGCAGCAGGCGCACCGGCGCCGGCCGCGACACCCGGCTGCCGTTCCGCTCCAGACCGGTGCAGTCACCCTGCGGCAGGCAGACGACGGTGACGTCGGCGGCCGCCAACTGCTCCGCGACCCGCGCCGCCACGCTCCGCGGCATCCGCGCCATCCCGGCGCACGGCCCGATCGCCACGCCCGGCCGCAGCCCGCCGCACATCGCCGCGAACCGGGCCAGCCGCGCCGGGTCGTCGCCGTCGGTGTGCAGGTCCACCGGGCAGCCGTGCTCGTCCGCCACCTCCAGGACGGTCTCCACGTAGCCGGTCGGATCGGGGTCCAGGTCCGGGCAGCCGCCGATGACCGTGGCGCCCATCTTGACCGCGTCCCGCAGCATCGCCAGCCCGTTCGCGCCGGCCACCCCGGTCAACACCCGCGGCACCGCCACCGCCGCCAGGTCCGCCAGCCCGCGCAGCGCCCGCCGGGCCCGGAGCACCGCCGCCAGGGCCTGGAGCCCCTGGACGCCGCCGATCCGCACGTGGCTTCGCGACGCGGTCGCCCCGTGCCCCAGTTGGAGCAGCGCCGCCTCGGTGGTGCGGCGCTGGACGTCCTCGGCGGAGTCGGAGGCGGGCCCGTCGGCGTCCGCCGTCAGGGCGGTGTCGCAGTGCGCGTGCGGCTCCGCGGGGGCCGGCAGCAGCAGGTAGCCGGCGAGGTCCACCCGGGCGCCCTGCGGGGCCAGGCTGCCGGCCGTGCCGACCGCCTCGATGCGCCCGCCGCCGAGCCGGACGTCCACGGTGCGGCCGTCGGCGAGCCGGGCGCCGCACAGGACCAGTGCGCCGGAATCCGGCCGGGCGTACCGGCCGGCACCCCCGGGCTTCCCCGGCTGCGGCGAACTGCTGTCGGACATCGCGCTCCTCGAAGCCCCGGCGTGCAAGATCACGCGGCGTGGAACCGAGCCTAGGGCGCGGCCCGGAGCGCATCGCGCAGGCGCGAAATAGTCGTACCGGTGTGGTGCGGGGGGTTCTTGGGACGCGACGCGGATACGGATTTCACGTTTGGCGGCGGGCCGTGTAATGTCTTCATCGCTCGCCCCAATAGCTCAGTCGGCAGAGCGTCTCCATGGTAAGGAGAAGGTCTACGGTTCGATTCCGTATTGGGGCTCTGGTGTGTGAGGATCCCGTCTTCGGACGGGGGAATCTCGCACCGCAGCGGTGTAGCTCAGTCGGTAGAGCAAGCGGCTCATAATCGCT
Source organism: Streptomyces lunalinharesii (assembly GCF_039532155.1). Classification (NCBI taxonomy): domain Bacteria; kingdom Bacillati; phylum Actinomycetota; class Actinomycetes; order Kitasatosporales; family Streptomycetaceae; genus Streptomyces; species Streptomyces lunalinharesii. Next base: position 40,105 of record NZ_BAAARK010000020.1, on the reverse strand, counting down.
GTGTCACCGGTTCAAGTCCGGTCACCGCTACTGACAGTAGCCGATTGTGGGGTCGGTCCTCCGATCGGCTACTCTTTTATGCGTTCACATCGACTACCCGTCCGTCAAGGAGCACTCACGTGGCTGCCACCGACGTCCGCCCGAAGATCACGCTGGCCTGCGTGGAGTGCAAGGAGCGGAACTACATCACCAAGAAGAACCGGCGCAACGACCCGGACCGCATGGAGATGAAGAAGCACTGCCCGCGTTGCAACGCGCACACCGCGCACCGCGAGACGCGATAACTCAGGCTCGTCTGTGAGGCCGTCCCCATTTCCTGGGGGCGGCCTCGCGGCATTAGCACCATCAGTACAGGGAGGTTGCGAGCCCATGGCGCTCGACCAGTCATTCGTCGGACGCACGTACCCGCCCACCGACCCGTACGAGGTCGGCCGGGAAAAGATCCGCGAATTCGCGGAGGCGATCGGTGACACCAACCCCGCTTACACGGACACCGAAGCCGCCAAGGCGCTCGGTCACCCCGATGTGATCGCCCCGCCGACTTTTGTGTTTGCCATCACGTTCAAGGCCGCCGGGCAGGTCGTCGCCGACCCGCAACTCGGTCTGGACTACAGCCGAGTGGTGCACGGCGACCAGAAGTTCGCCTACCGGCGGCCGGTGCGTGCCGGTGACCGGCTGACCGTGACCTCCACCATCGAGTCGATCCGCTCCATGGCCGGCAACGAGGTCATCGACATCCGCGGCGAGGTGCACGACGAGGCCGGCGAGCACGTCGTGACCGCCATCACCAAGCTCGTCGCCCGGCGCGCCGAGGAGGCCTGACATGACCGCGAAGATCGCCTACGACGACGTCGAGGTCGGCACCGAGCTCCCCGCGCAGGACTTCCCCGTGACCCGCGCCACGCTCGTCCAGTACGCCGGCGCCTCCGGGGACTTCAACCCGATCCACTGGAACGAGAAGTTCGCCAAGGAGGTCGGGCTGCCGGACGTCATCGCGCACGGCATGTTCACCATGGCCGTGGCGGTCCGGGTGGTCACCGACTGGGTCGGCGACCCGGGTGCGGTCGCCGAGTACGGCGTGCGCTTCACCAAGCCCGTCGTCGTGCCCAACGACGAGGACGGCGCGCTGATCGAGGTCAGCGGCACGGTCGCGGCCAAGCTCGACGACGACGAGCGGACCGTCCGGGTCGACCTCACCGCCAAGAGCGCCGACCAGAAGGTGCTGGGCATGTCCCGCGCCGTGGTCCGGCTCGCCTGACGCAGCCGCGCGGGGCGGCCGGCCGGCACCGCCGGGCCGCCCCCGTACCCTTGGCCGGGTGCAGGAACGCCACGTAGAGAACAACGCCCCCCTCGCCCCGCTGACCACCTTCCGGCTCGGCGGCCCGGCGACCCGGCTCGTCACGGCCAGCACCGACGACGAGGTGATCGCGGCCGTCCGCGCGGCGGACGACGCCGGCACCCCGCTGCTGGTCATCGGCGGCGGCAGCAACCTCGTCATCGGCGACAAGGGCTTCGACGGCACCGCCCTGCGCATCGCCACCCGCGGCTTCGCCCTCGACGGCACCGCGCTGGAGCTCGCCGCGGGTGAGAACTGGTCGGACGCCGTGGCCCGCACCGTCGAGGCCGGACTGGCCGGCGTCGAGTGCCTGGCCGGCATCCCCGGCTCGGCCGGCGCCACCCCGATCCAGAACGTCGGCGCCTACGGGCAGGACGTCTCCGAGACCCTCACCGAAGTCGTCGCCTACGACCGCCACAGCGGTGAGACCGTCACCCTCTCCCGGGCGGAGTGCGGCTTCTCGTACCGCCACAGCCGCTTCAAGCAGGACCCCGAGCGGTTCGTCGTGCTGCGCGTCCGGTTCGCCCTGGAGGACGCGGACGGGCTCTCCGCGCCCCTGAGGTACGACCAGACGGCCCGCGCTCTCGGCGTCGGCACCGGGGACCGGGTGCCGCTCACCGTCGCCCGCAAGACCGTCCTGGCGCTGCGGGCCAGCAAGGGCATGGTGCTGGACCCCGACGACCACGACACCTGGTCGGCCGGCTCCTTCTTCACCAACCCCGTCCTCACCGAGGCCGAGCACGCCGACTTCGTCCAGCGGGTCCACGACCGGCTCGGCCCCGACGCCGCGCCGCCCGCCTTCCCGGACGGCGACGGCCGGGTGAAGACCTCCGCGGCCTGGCTCATCGACCGGGCCGGCTTCACCAAGGGCTACGGCAGCGGCCCGGCCCGGATCTCCACCAAGCACACCCTGGCCCTCACCAATCGGGGCCGGGCCACCACCGAGGACCTGCTCGCGCTGGCCCGCGAGGTCCGCGACGGCGTGCACGCCGCCTTCGGGGTCACCCTCGTCAACGAGCCGGTGACGGTCGGCGTCAGCCTGTAAGCGCCCCCTGGCCGGCCGTCCCGGGCCGCTACGGCAGCGGGGCGGCCAGCCAGGCGTCGACGTCCGCCAGCGCCGCCCGCCGCACCTCCTCGGGCGCCCGGGAGGCCCGCACGGACTGCCGGGCGAGTTCGGCCAGCTCGGCGTCGGTGAAGGCGTGCGCGCTGCGCGCGATCTCGTACTGGGCGGCCAGCCGCGCGCCGAACAGCAGCGGGTCGTCGGCGCCCAGCGCCATCGGCACCCCCGCGTCGAAGAACGTCCGCAGCGGCACGTCCTCCTGCTTCCCGTAGACGCCCAGCGCCACGTTGGACGCCGGGCACACCTCACAGGTCACCCCGCGGGACGCCAGCCGGCGCAGCAGCACCGGATCCTCCGCGGCCCGCACCCCGTGCCCGATCCGGGTGGCGTGCAGGTCGTCCAGGCAGTCCCGGACGCTCGCCGGCCCGGACAGCTCGCCGCCGTGCGGCGCGGAGAGCAGGCCGCCGTCCCGGGCGATGGCGAAGGCCCGGTCGAAGTCCCGGGCGAGGCCACGGCGTTCGTCGTTGGAGAGCCCGAAGCCGACCACCCCGCGGTCGGCGTAGCGCACCGCCAGCCGGGCCAGCGTGCGGGCGTCCAACGGGTGCTTCATCCGGTTCGCCGCCACCAGGACGCGGATGCCCAACCCGGTGTCGCGGGACGCCCGGTCCACCGCGTCCAGGATGATCTCCAGGGCCGGGATCAGCCCGCCCAGCCGCGGCGCGTACGAGGTTGGGTCGACCTGGATCTCCAGCCACCGGGAGCCGTCCCGGACGTCCTCCTGCGCCGCCTCGCGCACCAACCGCTGGATGTCCTCGGGCGATCGCAGGCAGGACCGCGCGAGGTCGTAGAGCCGTTGGAAGCGGAACCAGCCGCGTTCGTCGGTGGCGCTCAGCCGGGGCGGCTTCCCGCTCGTGAGCGCCTCCGGCAGGTGGACGCCGTACTTGTCGGCGAGGTCCAGCAGCGTCGCCGGTCGCATCGAGCCGGTGAAGTGCAGGTGCAGGTGGGCCTTCGGCAGTTGACGCAGATCACGAACACGCTCCATCCGCAGATACTGCCGCACCCGCCGCCCGCGGGCATAGGCCCAGCCCCGAACGGAGGGACCACCAAAAAGGCGTGCGGGGCCGGACGACGGTCCGACCCCGCACGCCGAGCGGCTGACCGCGCCGCGCTACGCGGCTACTTCGCCTCCGCCAGCAGCTTCTGGATCCGCGAGACGCCCTCGACCAGGTCCTCGTCGCCCAGGGCATACGAAAGGCGCAGGTAGCCGGGGGTGCCGAAGGCTTCACCCGGGACGACGGCGACCTCCGCCTCCTCCAGGATCAGCTCGGCCAGCTCGACGCTGGACTGCGGGCGCTTGCCCCGGATCTCCTTGCCCAGCAGCCCCTTCACCGACGGGTACGCGTAGAACGCGCCCTCCGGCTCCGGGCAGAGCACGCCGTCGATCTCGTTGAGCATCCGCACGATGGTCTTGCGGCGCCGGTCGAAGGCGACCTTCATCTCCTCGACGGCCGTCAGGTCACCGCTGACCGCCGCGATGGCCGCGGCCTGCGCCACGTTGGAGACGTTGGAGGTGGCGTGCGACTGGAGGTTGGTGGCCGCCTTGATGACGTCCTTGGGGCCGATGGCCCAGCCCACCCGCCAGCCGGTCATCGCGTACGTCTTCGCCACGCCGTTGACGACGATGCACTTCTCGCGCAGCTCCGGCACCACGACCGGCAGCGAGGAGAACTCCGCGTCGCCGTAGACCAGGTGCTCGTAGATCTCGTCGGTCAGCACCCACAGGCCGTGCTCGGCGGCCCAGCGGCCGATCGCCTCGACCTGCTCGCGGGGGTAGACCGCACCGGTCGGGTTCGACGGCGAGACGAACAGCAGCACCTTGGTGCGCTCGGTGCGGGCCGCCTCCAACTGCTCGACGGACACCCGGTAGCCGGTGGTCTCGTCGGCGACCACGTCGACCGGCACGCCGCCCGCGAGCCGGATCGACTCGGGGTAGGTGGTCCAGTACGGCGCCGGGACGATGACCTCGTCGCCCGGGTCCAGGATGGCCGCGAACGCCTCGTAGATGGCCTGCTTGCCACCGTTGGTGACCAGGACGTTCGCGGCTTCGATCTCGTAGCCGGAGTCGCGCAGCGTCTTCGCCACGATCGCCGACTTCAGCTCGGGGAGGCCGCCGGCGGGGGTGTAGCGGTGGAACTTCGGGTTCCGGCAGGCCTCGATCGCCGCCTCGACGATGTAGTCGGGCGTGGGGAAGTCGGGCTCGCCGGCGCCGAAGCCGATCACCGGACGCCCGGCGGCCTTGAGGGCCTTGGCCTTGGCGTCGACGGCGAGGGTGGCGGACTCGGAGATCGAACCGACGCGCACGGAAACCCGGCGGTCGGCGGGGGACGATGCAGAGGGAGTGGCAGCGCTCATAGGGGCATCGTTGCAGACGGGACGCGACCGCGTTGCACGGGTTTGCAGGGCGGTACGGGAGGTTCCTGTTCGACGCCCGGCTCCGAACCACGTACACTCGCTGACCGTTGGCTCCCACCGGGTCACCGCGGTGCACGATGACACGACGTAGTGCAGTCGTCCACATGCGGTAGGTTGGGGGAACCACAAAGGGTCGTAGCTCAATTGGTAGAGCACTGGTCTCCAAAACCAGCGGTTGGGGGTTCAAGTCCCTCCGGCCCTGCTACACGCACTTTCATCACCGAGTGCGTGCATGCGTACGTACGAAATGCACCGCCGTGCGGCCGGGCCGGGCGCGGCACGGCCACGACCCGGATTCAGGTGAGGACGAGTGACGGACGCCCTGGGCTCCATCGACATGCCTGAGCGCGGTCGTTCCGAAGAGGACGCCACGGAATCCCAGAAGAAGCCCCGCCGCGGTGGTAAGCGCGGCAAGAAGGGGCCCTTCGCACGGCTCGCGCTCTTCTACCGCCAGGTCATCGCGGAACTCCGTAAGGTCGTCTGGCCGACGCGCGGCCAGCTGTCGTCGTACACCACCGTGGTGATCGTCTTCGTGGCCATCATCATCGGTCTCGTAACCGTGATTGACTTGGGAATCAACCGAGTCGTCGGGTACGTCTTCGGCTGACCCCGCGGAGGTTGCCTCTGCGGGGCGGCCTTTCGCACGTTTAACCCCTTGAAGCAAGGAAGAAGCAGCCACGTGTCTGACCCGAACCTGAACGACGCCGCCAAGCCCGTCGCGGCTGCAGAGGCCGAGGTTGACGAGGCCGTCTCGGCCGAGGTCGAGGGGGAGGCTGCGGCGATCGCTGACGAGGACGCCGCCGCGGACATCGTCGCGGGCGCGGACGACGTCGACGAGCTGGACGCCGAGGACGCCGACGCCGGCGAGCCCGCCGAGGCGGAGGCCGTGCACGTCGAGGACGAGGAAGCCGACGAGGCTTCCGAGGACGTCGAGGAGCAGGAGCCGGTCGACCCGGTGGCCGCCCTCCGTGACGAGCTGCGCGGACTCCCCGGCGAGTGGTACGTCATCCACACCTACGCGGGCTACGAGAACCGCGTGAAGACCAACCTCGAGCAGCGCGCCGTGTCACTGAACGTCGAGGACTACATCTTCCAGGCCGAGGTGCCGCAGGAAGAGGTAGTGCAGATCAAGAACGGTGACCGCCGCACCGTCCGCCAGAACAAGCTTCCGGGCTACGTGCTGGTGCGCATGGACCTGACCAACGAGTCCTGGGGCGTCGTCCGCAACACCCCGGGCGTCACCGGCTTCGTCGGCAACGCCTACGACCCGTACCCGCTGACCCTGGACGAGATCGTCAAGATGCTCGCGCCGGAGGCGGAGGAGAAGGCCGCCAAGGAGGCCGCCGCGGCCGAGGGCAAGCCGGCGCCGTCCCGCAAGGTCGAGGTCCAGGTGCTGGACTTCGAGGTGGGCGACTCCGTCACCGTCACCGACGGTCCGTTCGCGACGCTGCAGGCCACGATCAACGAGATCAACGCCGACTCGAAGAAGGTCAAGGGTCTGGTGGAGATCTTCGGCCGCGAGACCCCGGTCGAGCTGAGCTTCGACCAGATCCAGAAGAACTAGGTTCTTCCGGACCTCCAGCCACCGACCAGGTCAGACCGGCGCAGAGCCGGTCTGACCTGCGCGGTTTTTGGCCGCACGACAGTACCCGTTATCGTGGTGCGGTATGCCTCCATCCGGATGACCGGATTGCGGGGCGAACCACCTCTCACTAGGACCCGGAGAGAGCATGCCTCCCAAGAAGAAGAAGGTCACGGGGCTTATCAAGCTCCAGATCCAGGCCGGTGCCGCGAACCCGGCTCCGCCGGTCGGCCCCGCGCTGGGTCAGCACGGCGTCAACATCATGGAGTTCTGCAAGGCCTACAACGCCGCGACCGAGTCGCAGCGTGGCATGGTCGTGCCGGTGGAGATCACGGTCTACGAAGACCGTTCCTTCACCTTCGTCACCAAGACCCCGCCGGCCGCGAAGCTCATCCTGAAGGCCGCAGGCGTGGAGAAGGGCTCCGGCGAGCCGCACAAGACCAAGGTCGCCAAGATCACCGAGGCGCAGGTCCGCGAGATCGCCACCACTAAGATGCCCGACCTGAACGCCAACGACCTGGACGCCGCGTCGAAGATCATCGCCGGCACCGCCCGTTCCATGGGCATCACGGTCGAGGGCTGATCCTCAGCTCGTCACGGCCGCGCGGCGCAAGCCGCACGTTGGCTCAGCCCGTGGCAGGACCAGGCGCTGGTCCGTACCACGACTCCACCCCACTGCATCAGGAGCAGAAGTGAAGCGCAGCAAGAATCTTCGCAACGCGGACGCGAAGATCGACCGGGAGCGTCTGTACGCCCCGCTCGAGGCCGTCCGTCTCGCCAAGGACACCTCCTCGTCCAAGTTCGACTCGACCGTCGAGGTCGCCATGCGTCTGGGCGTCGACCCGCGCAAGGCCGACCAGATGGTCCGTGGCACCGTGAACCTCCCGCACGGCACCGGTAAGACCGCCCGGGTCCTGGTCTTCGCGACCGGTGACCGTGCTGCGGCCGCGGAAGCCGCCGGCGCCGACATCGTCGGCTCGGACGAACTGATCGACGAGGTCTCCAAGGGCCGTCTGGACTTCGACGCCGTCGTCGCCACCCCGGACCTCATGGGCAAGGTCGGCCGCCTCGGCCGCGTGCTCGGTCCCCGTGGTCTGATGCCGAACCCGAAGACCGGCACCGTCACGCCGGACGTCGCGAAGGCCGTCACCGACATCAAGGGCGGCAAGATCGAGTTCCGCGTCGACAAGCACTCCAACCTCCACTTCATCATCGGCAAGGTGTCCTTCGACGACACCAAGCTGGTGGAGAACTACGCCGCGGCGCTGGAGGAGATCAGCCGTCTGAAGCCGTCCGCCGCCAAGGGCCGCTACATCAAGAAGACGACGATCAGCACCACCGTGGGCCCCGGCATCCCGGTGGACTCCAACCGCACCCGCAACCTCCTCACCGAGGACGAGGCCATCTGATCTCGCTGATCGATGCCTCGTAGCGCGTGACGCGTTACCTGCAGGCCCCGCTCTCCTCAGGGAGGGCGGGGCCTGATGCGTTCCTGTCCGGGCCTGGCGCACGGGCTGTCGGGGGTCTGCACTACAGTCGCCACCGAGGTCCATAGGGAGATCTAAGGGGGAGCCTCAGTGCGCACCACGCGTATTGCCGTCGCCGTTGCGGCGGGAGTTGTCATGATGGCCGGCCTGACCGCTTGTAACAGCGGCGGCGACAAGAGCAACGGCACCGGCGGTGGCAGCGCCAGCGGTGGCAGCAACGACGCGGCGGGGGCGAAGTCCCCGCTGGACGCGGCGCTCGCCTCGCTGAAGTCCGCCTCGCAGCAGACGAACGGCAAGAACTCCGCCAAGGTCGAGGGCACCACCAAGAACGGCGCGATGACCCAGACCATGAAGGGCGCGATGGACTGGGCGTCCGGCATGCACATGTCGGTGGACATCACCCAGGCCGGCGGTCCGATGGGCGGCTCCGGCAAGCCCATGAAGGCGCTGTACACGCCGGACGCGATGTACATGAACATGGGCATGCCCATGGGCGGCAAGAACTGGATCAAGTACGACTACGACGTCATGGCCAAGAAGATGGGCGCGGCCGGCGCCCTCATGAAGGACATGATGAACAACAACAACCCGGGCCGGTCGGTGGACCTGCTGATCGCCTCGGGCAAGGTCAAGGAAGTCGGCAAGGAAGACGTCCGCGGCGTCCAGGCGACCCACTACAGCGGCACGCTCTCGGTGAGCGAGCTGACCCGCATGCAGACGAAGAACGTCAGCGAGGCGGACCTGAAGTCCCTGGAGCAGCAGCTCCAGGGGATGGGCGCCAAGAACGAGACCATCGACCTCTGGGTCAGCTCGGACAACCTGCTGGTCAAGAAGCACGAGCAGATGGACGGCAAGTCGCCGTACGACTCGACGGTCTACTACTCGGACTACGGCACCAAGGTCTCGGTGACGCCGCCGCCGGCGAGCGACACCACCGAGTACAAGTGAGCCCACTGCGGTAGAGGTCCACTGGTGAGCGGGGGCCCGGGGCGCGTTCCCGGTGCCCCCGCTCAGCCGATTTGCTCTGGCCCAGGCCGTTCCCGTACGGTGTCCCGGAAGCCAAAGACCGCTGGTTGTCTCTGTGTGTCCGATCCCGGACGCGCGGCGGCCGAAGGATCCGCTAGCTGCGGACGGCCTGCGCAGGTTGTGTGGAGAAACTCCCGGACAGTTTTCTGACCGGTTGAGTGACGCCCCGTGCCCTGCGCCGGGGCGTTTGTTTTGCCCAGCCCCTTCTGCGCGGTCCTCATCACCCGGAAGGAGGCCGAGGCTCATGGCGAGGCCCGACAAGGTCGCAGCAGTCGACGAGATTGCCGAGAAGTTCCGCAACTCGAACGCCGCTGTTGTGACCGCGTACACCGGTCTTACCGTTGCGCAGATCAAGGATCTGCGCCGTTCGCTCGGTGAGAACGCTCAGTACCGTGTGGTGAAGAACACGCTGACCAAGATCGCGGCCCAGGAGGCCGGGATCTCTGTGCTGGACGAGCACCTCAGTGGCTCGACGGCCGTCGCCTTCGTGACCGGTGACCCGGTTGAGGCGGCGAAGGGTCTTCGTGACTTCGCCAAGGAGAACCAGAACCTCGTCATCAAGGGCGGTGTCCTTGATGGCAAGGCGCTCTCCGCCGACGAGATCAAGAAGCTTGCGGACCTCGAGTCCCGCGAGGTTCTGCTCAGCAAGCTGGCCGGTGCCTTCAAGGCGAAGCAGTCCCAGGCTGCCTCCGTCTTCCAGGCGCTGCCGTCGAAGCTCGTCCGCACCGTGGACGCGCTGCGCGCCAAGCAGGCTGAGCAGGGCGGTGCCGAGTAATTCGGCTCGCGTCATGATCCGTGCCGTCCCGGCGCGGGTTACAGCGGGCCGCACGCCCGCCGAAATGTACATCCGGCACCAGCCGAATTAGTGGAAGGACCGCCATCATGGCGAAGCTCACCCAGGACGAGCTGCTCGAGCAGTTCGAAGGCATGACCCTCATCGAGCTCTCCGAGTTCGTGAAGGCCTTCGAGGAGAAGTTCGACGTCACCGCCGCCGCTGCCGCGCCGGTCGTCGTCGCCGGTGCCGCTGGTGGCGCCGCTGCCGAGGCCGAGGAGGAGCAGGACGAGTTCGACGTCATCCTCACCGGTGCCGGCGACAAGAAGATCCAGGTCATCAAGGTCGTGCGCGAGCTGACCTCCCTCGGCCTGAAGGAGGCCAAGGACCTGGTCGACGGCACCCCGAAGCCGGTTCTGGAGAAGGTTGCCAAGGACGCCGCCGAGAAGGCCGCCGAGTCCCTCAAGGCTGCCGGCGCCTCCGTCGAGGTCAAGTGACCTTGGTGAGTCTCTGACTCCCGTCCGCTGCGCCTGACGGTGTAACGCGGACACCGCGAAGGGCGATCACCCATACGGGTGGTCGCCCTTCCGCGTACCCGCCCCGGCTGCGTTGCCCCGCGACGGAGTGCGAGTATGGTGATCTTCGTTGTCCGGACGCACCTCGGTGTGACGATCTCCCAGAGGCGGGGGGCCTTGACGAACCGGACGCGGCGCGCAATTCTCGGGACGCGACGCAGAAGCGGTCCAGGGTTCGAGGCATGGATCGCAGACGAAGAGGGAAGCATCGGTGTGCGCCACTGGCGCAGGGCTTTCGGCAGGCGCAGGGCATTGGGCGTAGAGAAGAACAACGAGGCGCACCTCCGTTGCGGAGGGCATCACCTCCCGGAGGGAGAAGATCGGCACACGGTGCGGTACCGGTCTCCGGAAACTCGCTCTGGACATCAGTGGGCCATGTGGCTACACTGACCCTTTGCGCTGCCTGTTAGCTGCTCCCTGCCCGTCACCAGGGGCATACCCGAGCCCGAGCAAAGCTGACTGACCCGCCCTGACCTGGGCTTTCCATCGCTTTGCTCGATTCGGGACCGGTACGCGCGTAGTGAGTCCGAGCCCTCGGAAGGACCCCCTCTTGGCCGCCTCGCGCAACGCCTCGACTGCCAATACGAACAACGGCGACAGCACCGCCCCGCTGCGCATCTCTTTTGCGAAGATCAAGGAGCCCCTCGGGGTTCCGAACCTCCTTGCGCTGCAGACCGAAAGCTTCGACTGGCTGCTCGGCAATGCCGCATGGAAGGGTCGCGTCGAGGCTGCGCTGGAGAGTGGGCAGGAAGTTCCCACCAAGTCCGGTCTGGAAGAGATCTTCGAAGAGATCTCCCCGATCGAGGACTTCTCCGGGTCGATGTCGCTGACTTTCCGCGACCACCGCTTCGAGCCTCCGAAGAACTCCATCGACGAGTGCAAGGAGCGCGACTTCACGTACGCGGCTCCGCTCTTCGTCACCGCGGAGTTCACCAACAACGAGACCGGCGAGATCAAGTCCCAGACGGTCTTCATGGGCGACTTCCCGCTCATGACCAACAAGGGCACCTTCGTCATCAACGGCACCGAGCGTGTCGTGGTGTCGCAGCTGGTCCGCTCGCCGGGTGTGTACTTCGACAGCTCGATCGACAAGACGTCCGACAAGGACATCTTCTCCGCCAAGATCATCCCGTCCCGGGGTGCCTGGCTGGAGATGGAGATCGACAAGCGCGACATGGTCGGTGTGCGCATCGACCGCAAGCGCAAGCAGTCCGTGACCGTCCTGCTCAAGGCGCTCGGTTGGACCACCGAGCAGATCCTTGAGGAGTTCGGCGAGTACGAGTCGATGCGCGCCACCCTGGAGAAGGACCACACCCAGGGCCAGGACGACGCGCTGCTCGACATCTACCGCAAGCTGCGTCCGGGCGAGCCGCCGACCCGTGAGGCCGCGCAGACGCTGCTGGAGAACCTCTACTTCAACCCCAAGCGCTACGACCTCGCCAAGGTCGGCCGCTACAAGGTCAACAAGAAGCTCGGCGGCGACGAGCCGCTGGACGCCGGTGTGCTGACCACCGATGACGTCATCGCCACGATCAAGTACCTGGTCCAGCTGCACGCCGGCGAGACCGAGACGATCGGCGAGAACGGCAACAGCATCGTTGTCGAGACCGACGACATCGACCACTTCGGCAACCGCCGCCTGCGCAACGTCGGCGAGCTGATTCAGAACCAGGTCCGTACGGGTCTCGCCCGTATGGAGCGCGTCGTGCGCGAGCGCATGACCACCCAGGACGTCGAGGCGATCACGCCGCAGACCCTGATCAACATCCGGCCGGTCGTCGCCTCCATCAAGGAGTTCTTCGGCACCAGCCAGCTGTCCCAGTTCATGGACCAGACCAACCCGCTGTCGGGTCTGACCCACAAGCGCCGTCTGTCGGCGCTGGGCCCGGGCGGTCTCTCCCGTGAGCGGGCCGGTCTGGACGTCCGTGACGTGCACCCGTCGCACTACGGCCGCATGTGCCCGATCGAGACGCCCGAAGGCCCGAACATCGGTCTGATCGGTTCGCTCGCTTCCTACGGGCGGGTCAACGTCTTCGGCTTCATCGAGACGCCGTACCGCAAGGTCGTCGACGGCCAGGTCACGGAGGAGGTGGACTACCTCACTGCGGACGAGGAGGACCGCTTCCTCATCGCCCAGGCCAACGCCAAGCTCAGCGAGGACCTGCGCTTCGCCGAGCAGCGCGTGCTGGTCCGTCGTCGTGGCGGCGAGGTCGACCTCGTCCCCGCCGACGAGGTGCACTACATGGACGTCTCGCCGCGCCAGATGGTGTCGGCCGCGACCGCCATGATCCCGTTCCTCGAGCACGACGACGCCAACCGCGCGCTCATGGGATCGAACATGATGCGCCAGGCCGTTCCGCTGATCAAGGCGGAGTCGCCGCTGGTCGGCACCGGCATGGAGTACCGCTGTGCGGTCGACGCCGGTGACGTCATCAAGGCCGAGAAGAACGGTGTGGTCCAGGAGGTCTCCGCGGACTACATCACCGTCGCCAACGACGACGGCACGTACACCACGTACCGCGTCGCCAAGTTCACCCGCTCCAACCAGGGCACCTCCTTCAACCAGAAGGTCGTCGTGGACGAGGGCGCGCGGGTCATCGAGGGCCAGGTCCTCGCCGACGGTCCGTCCACGGACGAAGGCGAGATGGCGCTCGGCAAGAACCTGCTCGTGGCGTTCATGCCGTGGGAGGGTCACAACTACGAGGACGCGATCATCCTGTCGCAGCGCCTCGTGCAGGACGACGTCCTCTCCTCGATCCACATCGAGGAGCACGAGGTCGACGCCCGTGACACCAAGCTCGGCCCCGAGGAGATCACCCGGGACATCCCGAACGTCTCCGAGGAGGTCCTCTCCGACCTCGACGAGCGCGGCATCATCCGGATCGGTGCCGAGGTCGTCGCCGGCGACATCCTCGTCGGCAAGGTCACGCCCAAGGGTGAGACCGAGCTGACCCCCGAGGAGCGCCTGCTCCGCGCGATCTTCGGTGAGAAGGCGCGCGAGGTGCGCGACACCTCGCTGAAGGTGCCGCACGGCGAGATCGGCAAGGTCATCGGCGTCCGCGTCTTCGACCGCGAAGAGGGCGACGAGCTGCCTCCGGGCGTGAACCAGCTGGTCCGCGTCTACGTCGCGCAGAAGCGCAAGATCACCGATGGTGACAAGCTCGCCGGCCGTCACGGCAACAAGGGCGTCATCTCGAAGATCCTGCCGGTCGAGGACATGCCGTTCATGGAGGACGGCACCCCGGTCGACATCATCCTCAACCCGCTGGGCGTCCCGTCCCGAATGAACCCGGGACAGGTCCTGGAGATCCACCTCGGCTGGCTCGCCAGCCAGGGCTGGGACGTCTCCAGCCTCGGTGAGGAGTGGGCCCAGCGCCTCCAGTCCATCGCCGCCGACCAGGTCGAGCCGCGCACCAACGTCGCGACCCCGGTCTTCGACGGCGCCCGCGAGGACGAGCTGGCCGGTCTGCTGGAGAACACCCGGCCCAACCGCGACGGCGACCGCATGGTCCTGCCGTCCGGCAAGGCGCGGATGTTCGACGGCCGCTCCGGTGAGCCGTTCCCGGACCCGATCTCCGTCGGGTACATGTACATCCTCAAGCTCCACCACCTGGTCGACGACAAGCTGCACGCGCGCTCGACCGGTCCGTACTCGATGATCACCCAGCAGCCGCTGGGCGGTAAGGCTCAGTTCGGTGGCCAGCGCTTCGGTGAGATGGAGGTGTGGGCGCTGGAGGCTTACGGCGCCGCGTACGCCCTCCAGGAGCTGCTGACGATCAAGTCCGACGACGTCACCGGCCGCGTGAAGGTCTACGAGGCCATCGTCAAGGGCGAGAACATCCCCGAGCCCGGCATCCCCGAGTCCTTCAAGGTGCTCATCAAGGAGATGCAGTCCCTGTGCCTCAACGTGGAGGTGCTGTCCTCGGACGGCATGTCCATCGAGATGCGCGACACCGACGAGGACGTCTTCCGCGCTGCGGAGGAGCTCGGCATCGACCTGTCCCGGCGCGAGCCGAGCAGCGTCGAAGAGGTCTGACGGGAGTTCGGTCGGGGAGCCAGTGATGGTTCCCCGGCCGGCCCCAGGACCCCCGTTTCAGACCCCAAGACTTACAACCCTGAGAGGGATTGACGCATAGTGCTCGACGTCAACTTCTTCGATGAGCTCCGGATCGGTCTGGCTACCGCTGACGACATCCGTCAGTGGAGCCACGGCGAGGTCAAGAAGCCCGAGACCATCAACTACCGCACCCTCAAGCCCGAGAAGGACGGCCTCTTCTGCGAGAAGATCTTCGGCCCCACTCGGGACTGGGAGTGCTACTGCGGTAAGTACAAGCGTGTCCGCTTCAAGGGCATCATCTGCGAGCGCTGCGGCGTCGAGGTCACTCGCGCCAAGGTGCGTCGTGAGCGGATGGGCCACATCGAGCTGGCCGCTCCCGTGACCCACATCTGGTACTTCAAGGGCGTGCCGAGCCGGCTGGGCTACCTGCTGGACCTCGCGCCCAAGGACCTCGAGAAGGTCATCTACTTCGCCGCCTACATGATCACGTGGGTGGACGAGGAGCGCCGTACGCGCGACCTGCCCTCGCTGGAGGCGCACGTCTCCGTCGAGCGTCAGCAGATCGAGCAGCGCCGCGACTCCGACCTGGAGGCCCGCGCCAAGAAGCTCGAGACCGACCTGGCCGAGCTGGAGGCCGAGGGCGCCAAGGCCGACGCGCGCCGCAAGGTGCGCGAGGGTGCCGAGCGCGAGATGAAGCAGCTGCGTGACCGCGCGCAGCGCGAGATCGACCGTCTCGACGAGGTCTGGAGCCGCTTCAAGAACCTCAAGGTCCAGGACCTGGAGGGCGACGAGCTCCTCTACCGCGAGCTGCGTGACCGCTTCGGCACGTACTTCGACGGCTCCATGGGTGCCGCTGCGCTGCAGAAGCGCCTGGAGACCTTCGACCTGGACGAGGAGGCCGAGCGCCTCCGCGAGATCATCCGGACCGGCAAGGGCCAGAAGAAGACCCGTGCGCTCAAGCGCCTGAAGGTCGTCTCCGCCTTCCTGCAGACCCGCAACAGCCCCAAGGGCATGGTGCTGGACTGCATCCCGGTCATCCCGCCGGACCTGCGTCCGATGGTGCAGCTGGACGGTGGCCGCTTCGCGACCTCCGACCTGAACGACCTGTACCGCCGCGTCATCAACCGCAACAACCGCCTGAAGCGGCTTCTCGACCTCGGCGCGCCCGAGATCATCGTGAACAACGAGAAGCGCATGCTCCAGGAGGCCGTCGACGCGCTCTTCGACAACGGCCGTCGCGGTCGCCCGGTGACGGGCCCCGGCAACCGTCCGCTGAAGTCCCTCAGCGACATGCTGAAGGGCAAGCAGGGTCGATTCCGTCAGAACCTGCTCGGCAAGCGCGTGGACTACTCCGCGCGTTCCGTCATCGTCGTCGGCCCGCAGCTGAAGCTGCACCAGTGCGGTCTGCCCAAGGCCATGGCGCTGGAGCTCTTCAAGCCGTTCGTGATGAAGCGCCTGGTGGACCTCAACCACGCGCAGAACATCAAGTCGGCCAAGCGCATGGTCGAGCGCGGTCGCACCGTGGTGTACGACGTCCTCGAAGAGGTCATCGCCGAGCACCCGGTGCTGCTGAACCGTGCGCCCACCCTGCACCGCCTCGGCATCCAGGCCTTCGAGCCGCAGCTGGTCGAGGGCAAGGCCATCCAGATCCACCCGCTCGTCTGCACCGCGTTCAACGCGGACTTCGACGGTGACCAGATGGCCGTCCACCTGCCGCTCTCCGCGGAGGCGCAGGCCGAGGCCCGCATCCTGATGCTGTCCTCGAACAACATCCTCAAGCCGGCCGACGGCCGTCCGGTCACCATGCCGACCCAGGACATGGTGCTGGGCCTCTTCTTCCTCACCACGGACGAGGAGGAGCGCGAGGTCAAGGGTGAGGGCCGCTCGTTCGCCTCGGTCTCCGAGGCGATCATGGCCTTCGACGCCCGCGAGCTCTCGCTCCAGGCGAAGGTCGACATCCGCTTCCCGATCGGCACGGTGCCGCCGCGCGGCTGGACCCCGCCGGCCCCGGTCGAGGGCGAGCCGGAGTGGCAGCAGGGCGACAGCTTCCGGCTGCGGACGACCCTGGGCCGCGCGCTCTTCAACGAGCTGCTGCCCGAGGACTACCCGTTCGTCGACTACTCGGTGGGCAAGAAGCAGCTCTCCGCGATCGTCAACGACCTGGCCGAGCGCTACCCGAAGGTCATCGTGGCGGCGACGCTCGACAACCTGAAGGCGTCCGGCTTCTACTGGGCCACCCGTTCCGGCGTCACCGTCGCCGTCTCCGACATCGTCGTGCCGGAGGCCAAGAAGGCGATCGTCGCTGGTTACGAGGCGCAGGACGAGAAGGTCCAGAAGCAGTACGAGCGCGGTCTGATCACCAAGGACGAGCGCACGCAGGAACTCATCAACATCTGGACCAAGGCGACCAACGAGGTTGCCGAGGCGATGAATGAGAACTTCCCGAAGACCAACCCCATCTTCATGATGGTGGACTCGGGTGCGCGCGGAAACATGATGCAGATGCGTCAGATCGCGGGTATGCGTGGTCTGGTGTCGAACGCCAAGAACGAGACGATCCCGCGTCCGATCAAGGCGTCGTTCCGCGAGGGCCTGACCGTGCTGGAGTACTTCATCTCCACCCACGGTGCCCGTAAGGGTCTCGCCGACACCGCCCTGCGTACCGCCGACTCCGGTTACCTCACCCGTCGTCTGGTCGACGTCTCCCAGGACGTCATCATTCGCGAGGAGGACTGCGGCACCGAGCGCGGCCTGAAGCTGCGGATCGGTTCGAAGGGCGCGGACGGCATCCTGCGCAAGGCGGACGACGTCGAGTCCTCCGTGTACGCGCGGATGCTCGCCGAGGACGTGGTGGTCGACGGCAAGGTCGTCGCCCCGGCCAACGTCGACCTCGGTGACGTGCTGATCGACCAGCTGATCGCGCACGGCGTGGAGGAGGTCAAGACCCGCTCGGTCCTGACCTGTGAGTCCGCGGTCGGTACCTGTGCCTTCTGCTACGGCCGTTCGCTGGCCACCGGCAAGCTGGTCGACATCGGTGAGGCGGTCGGCATCATCGCCGCCCAGTCCATCGGTGAGCCCGGCACCCAGCTGACGATGCGTACCTTCCACACCGGTGGTGTGGCCGGTGACGACATCACCCTGGGTCTGCCGCGTGTCGTCGAGCTCTTCGAGGCCCGTACGCCCAAGGGCGTCGCCCCGATCTCGGAGGCGGCCGGCCGCGTCCGGATCGAGGAGACCGAGAAGACCAAGAAGGTCATCGTCACGCCGGACGACGGCAGCGACGAGACGGCCTACCCCGTCTCCAAGCGTGCCCGCATGCTGGTGACCGAGGGTGACCACGTGCAGGTCGGCCAGCCGCTGACCGTCGGTGCGATCAACCCGCACGACGTGCTGCGGATCCTGGGTCAGCGTGCCGTCCAGGTCCACCTGGTCGGCGAGGTCCAGAAGGTCTACAACAGCCAGGGCGTGGCGATCCACGACAAGCACATCGAGATCATCATCCGGCAGATGCTGCGCCGCGTGACGATCATCGAGTCCGGCGACGCGGAGCTGCTGCCGGGCGAGCTCGTGGAGCGCTCGAAGTTCGAGGGCGAGAACCGTCGCGTGGTGGCGGAAGGCGGCCACCCGGCCTCCGGCCGTCCGCAGCTGATGGGTATCACCAAGGCTTCGCTGGCGACGGAATCCTGGCTGTCGGCCGCCTCCTTCCAGGAGACGACCCGAGTTCTGACGGACGCGGCGATCAACGCCAAGTCCGACAGCCTCATCGGCCTCAAGGAGAACGTCATCATCGGTAAGCTCATCCCGGCCGGTACGGGCCTGTCCCGTTACCGCAACATCCGGGTCGAGCCCACCGAGGAGGCCAAGGCCGCGATGTACTCGGCCGTCGGTTACGACGACATCGACTACTCGCCCTTCGGCACCGGCTCCGGCCAGGCGGTCCCGCTGGAGGACTACGACTACGGTCCGTACAACCAGTAAGGCCACAGGCGCCTTCGCAGGGCGGTCACCCCACGGGGGTGGCCGCCCTGCGGCGTTCGGCGGGCCGTGGGAACTTGTCCTCCCATTGCCGCGTCTGTGATGAGAGGATGGGGACAACTGTTGAGCGGGGGGAGGTTCGCGACATGGCATTTCAGCCGTGGCAGGGTGGGCAGCCCGCGCAGAACCCGTATCAGGTGCCGGCCATGCGCGCCTCGCACGCCGATCGCGAGCGAGCGGTGGACGTGCTGAAGGCGGGCTTCGCCGAGGGGCGACTGGGGCAGCCGGAGTACGAGCAGCGGATCAGCCGGGCCTATCAGGCGCAGACCCACGCCGAGCTCCAGATGCTGGTCGCCGACCTGCCGCAGGGGCCGGTTCCGCAGGCGCAGTTCACGCCGCGGCCCGCGGTGCCCGCGGTGCCCGCGACGTTCCTCCCGATGCAGATGCCGGTGGCGCCGGCCACCAACGGTTCGGCCACCGGAGCGCTGGTCTGCGGACTGATAGGGCCGTTCACCTGGGGGCTGACGTCGATCCCCGCGGTGATCCTGGGGCACAAGGCGCGGGCCGAGATCCGGCGCACGGGGGAGCGGGGGGACGGTCAGGCGGTCGCCGGATTGGTGCTCGGTTGGCTCGGGATCGGTGCCTGGGCACTGTTCTTCCTGGTGATGGTGCTGCTGGCCGTGGGCCGTTCCTGACGGCGCCGTGCCTTCTTCCGTAGTGCACTTGATCCCACTACGGTGGCGGCAACGTCGGGGGAGTCCGGCGTGTCCTTCGCGTGTGCATTTGTTTTGACCGCAGCCAATGCGCTAGGTACGCTCTGACCTTGTGCCTGGGGTGTCCCTGGGCTGCCGTGCGCGCCTTCTCCCGCCCGCGGGTACCGCCCGGGTCGTCACAGACCCAGGAGGATCCCCGGCCGGAGAGTCCCGGCAGCGCGGAAGCCGGGTTTTGACACCGCAATCTGCCGCCGCCCTCGTCCCAGCGAGGACAGGTCTGCAGTGTTCGACACACCCGACCGCGTGGGTCGGGGAATGTTCCAGGTTAGCTTTACCGAGACTGGCACACAGAAACCGGAGAAGTAGTGCCTACGATCCAGCAGCTGGTCCGTAAGGGCCGGCAGGACAAGGTCGAGAAGAACAAGACGCCCGCACTCGAGGGTTCGCCCCAGCGCCGTGGCGTCTGCACGCGTGTGTTCACGACCACCCCGAAGAAGCCGAACTCGGCCCTGCGTAAGGTCGCGCGTGTGCGTCTGACCAGTGGGATCGAGGTCACCGCTTACATTCCGGGCGAGGGCCACAACCTGCAGGAGCACTCGATCGTGCTCGTGCGCGGCGGCCGTGTGAAGGACCTGCCGGGTGTTCGGTACAAGATCATCCGCGGCTCCCTCGACACGCAGGGCGTCAAGAACCGCAAGCAGGCTCGCAGCCGCTACGGCGCCAAGAAGGAGAAGTAAGAATGCCTCGTAAGGGCCCCGCCCCGAAGCGCCCGGTCATCATCGACCCGGTCTACGGCTCTCCTCTGGTGACCTCCCTCATCAACAAGGTGCTGCTGAACGGAAAGCGCTCCACCGCCGAGCGCATCGTTTACGGCGCCATGGAGGGTCTGCGTGAGAAGACCGGCAACGACCCGGTCATCACGCTGAAGCGCGCGCTGGAGAACATCAAGCCGACCCTTGAGGTCAAGTCCCGCCGTGTCGGTGGCGCGACCTACCAGGTCCCGATCGAGGTCAAGCCCGGCCGCGCCGCGACCCTCTCGCTCCGCTGGCTCGTGGGCTACTCCCGCGCCCGCCGCGAGAAGACCATGACCGAGCGCCTCATGAACGAACTGCTCGACGCCTCCAACGGCCTCGGCGCTTCGGTCAAGAAGCGTGAGGACACGCACAAGATGGCCGAGTCCAACAAGGCCTTCGCGCACTACCGCTGGTAGTCGCAACCCACATCGAGACCGAGAGAAGACTGAGCCACTATGGCTACCACTTCGCTTGACCTGGCCAAGGTCCGCAACATCGGGATCATGGCCCACATCGACGCGGGCAAGACGACCACCACCGAGCGGATCCTGTTCTACACCGGTGTCTCCTACAAGATCGGTGAAGTCCACGACGGCGCTGCCACGATGGACTGGATGGAGCAGGAGCAGGAGCGCGGCATCACGATCACGTCTGCCGCGACGACCTGCCACTGGCCGCTGGAGAACGTCGACAACACCATCAACATCATCGACACCCCGGGCCACGTCGACTTCACCGTCGAGGTGGAGCGCTCGCTGCGCGTGCTCGACGGCGCGGTGACGGTGTTCGACGGCGTCGCCGGTGTCGAGCCCCAGTCCGAGACCGTTTGGCGTCAGGCGGACCGCTACGGCGTTCCGCGCATCTGCTTCGTCAACAAGCTCGACCGGACGGGTGCCGAGTTCCACCGCTGCGTCGACATGATCGTGGACCGCCTGGGCGCGACCCCGATCGTGATGCAGCTGCCGATCGGCACCGAGGCCGACTTCAAGGGCGTCGTCGACCTCGTGACGATGAAGGCCCTGGTCTGGTCCGCCGAGGCCGCCAAGGGCGAGATGTACGACACCGTCGACATCCCGGACACGCACATCGAGGCCGCCGAGGAATGGCGCGGCAAGCTCCTCGAGGCCGTGGCCGAGAACGACGAAGAGGTCATGGAGCTGTACCTGGAGGGCCAGGAGCCCACCGTGGAGCAGCTCTACGCCGCGATCCGTCGCATCACCATCGCCTCCGGCAAGGCCGACGTCACCACCGTCACCCCGGTGTTCTGCGGTACCGCGTTCAAGAACAAGGGCGTGCAGCCCCTGCTCGACGCGGTCGTGCGCTACCTCCCCTCCCCGTTGGACGTCGAGGCCATTGAGGGCCACGCGGTCAACAACCCGGACGAGGTCGTCAAGCGCAAGCCGTCCGTGGACGAGCCGCTGTCCGCCCTCGCGTTCAAGATTGCGAGCGACCCCCACCTGGGCAAGCTCACCTTCATCCGGGTGTACTCGGGCCGCCTCGAGGCCGGCACGCAGGTGCAGAACTCGGTGAAGGGCAAGAAGGAGCGCATCGGCAAGATCTACCGGATGCACGCGAACAAGCGTGAGGAGATCGACGCGGTGGGTGCCGGCGACATCGTCGCCGTCATGGGTCTGAAGCAGACCACCACCGGTGAGACCCTCTGCGACGCGGGTTCCCCGGTGATCCTCGAGTCGATGGAGTTCCCGGCTCCGGTCATCCAGGTCGCCATTGAGCCCAAGTCCAAGGGCGACCAGGAGAAGCTGGGTGTCGCCATCCAGCGTCTCGCCGAGGAAGACCCCTCGTTCCAGGTGCACACCGACGAGGAGACCGGCCAGACCATCATCGCGGGTATGGGCGAGCTGCACCTCGACGTGCTGGTCGACCGTATGAAGCGTGAGTTCCGGGTCGAGGCCAACGTCGGCAAGCCGCAGGTCGCGTACCGCGAGACCCTGCGCAAGCCGGTCGAGCGCCTCGACTACACGCACAAGAAGCAGACTGGTGGTTCCGGCCAGTTCGCGAAGGTGCAGATCGCCATCGCGCCGCTCGAGGGCGACGGGTACGAGTTCGAGAACAAGGTCACCGGTGGCCGCATCCCGCGGGAGTACATCCCGTCCGTGGACGCGGGCTGCCAGGAGGCCATGGAGTTCGGTGTTCTCGCCGGCTACCCGCTGACCGGTGTCAAGGTCACCCTCCTCGACGGCGCTTTCCACGAGGTCGACTCGTCGGAAATGGCGTTCAAGATCGCCGGCTCGATGGCCTTCAAGGAGGCCGCCCGCAAGGCCAGCCCGGCCCTGCTCGAGCCGATGATGAAGGTCGAGGTCACCACGCCCGAGGACTACATGGGCGACGTGATCGGCGACATCAACTCCCGCCGTGGTCAGATCCAGTCCATGGAGGAGCGCGCCGGCGCCAAGCTCGTCACGGGCCTGGTTCCGCTCTCGGAGATGTTCGGCTACGTCGGAGACCTCCGCAGCAAGACGTCGGGTCGCGCGAGCTACTCGATGCAGTTCGACTCCTACGCCGAGGTTCCCAAGAACGTCGCCGAGGAGATCATCGCCAAGGCCAAGGGCGAGTAACTCACCCGTCGAGTTCACGCTCTAGGCTTGACTCCGGAGCCTGCCGGGGCATTCCGCCGCAACAGCGGAGGAATGCCCCCGGGCCCCGGGCTATCCAGCAAAGATCACCTGGCGCCGATGAGTAAGGCGTACAGAACCACTCCACAGGAGGACCCCAGTGGCGAAGGCGAAGTTCGAGCGGACTAAGCCGCACGTCAACATCGGCACCATCGGTCACATCGACCACGGTAAGACGACCCTCACGGCCGCCATTACCAAGGTGCTGCATGACGCGTACCCGGACCTGAACGAGGCCTCGGCCTTCGACCAGATCGACAAGGCTCCTGAGGAGCGCCAGCGCGGTATCACCATCTCGATCGCGCACGTCGAGTACCAGACCGAGACGCGGCACTACGCCCACGTCGACTGCCCCGGTCACGCGGACTACATCAAGAACATGATCACGGGTGCCGCGCAGATGGACGGCGCCATCCTCGTGGTCGCCGCCACCGACGGCCCGATGCCGCAGACCAAGGAGCACGTGCTCCTGGCCCGCCAGGTCGGCGTTCCGTACATCGTCGTCGCCCTGAACAAGGCCGACATGGTGGACGACGAGGAGATCCTGGAGCTCGTCGAGCTCGAGGTCCGTGAGCTCCTCTCCGAGTACGAGTTCCCCGGCGACGACGTTCCGGTCGTCAAGGTCTCCGCTCTGAAGGCCCTTGAGGGCGACAAGGAGTGGGGCAACTCCGTCCTCGAGCTGATGAAGGCCGTCGACGAGTCGATCCCGCAGCCCGAGCGCGACGTCGACAAGCCGTTCCTGATGCCGATCGAGGACGTCTTCACGATCACCGGTCGTGGCACCGTCGTCACCGGTCGTATCGAGCGCGGCATCCTCAAGGTCAACGAGACCGTCGACATCATCGGCATCAAGCAGGACAAGACCTCGACCACCGTCACCGGTATCGAGATGTTCCGCAAGCTGCTCGATGAGGGCCAGGCCGGTGAGAACGTCGGTCTGCTGCTCCGCGGCATCAAGCGCGAGGACGTCGAGCGCGGCCAGGTCATCATCAAGCCGGGCTCGGTCACCCCGCACACCGAGTTCGAGGCGCAGGCCTACATCCTGTCCAAGGACGAGGGTGGCCGCCACACGCCGTTCTTCAACAACTACCGTCCGCAGTTCTACTTCCGTACGACTGACGTGACCGGTGTTGTGACCCTCCCCGAGGGCACCGAGATGGTCATGCCGGGTGACAACACCGAGATGAAGGTGGACCTCATCCAGCCCGTCGCGATGGAAGAGGGCCTGAAGTTCGCCATCCGTGAGGGTGGCCGGACCGTCGGCGCCGGCCAGGTCACCAAGATCGTCAAGTAAGACGGTCTCCGGTTGATCCGGTAGTAGTTCGGGAAGCCCCGCTCGCCACCAGGTGGGCGGGGCTTCTTGACAGTTGGGCCTCGATTGGCCTTACGCGCGGCCTGTGTGGCACACTGTCCAGGTTGCTCGGTTGAGTGCCGATGCTGCGCGCCTCCCGCCGGGGGGACCGGAAGCGAGTCCCAGGTATTCGTCGTTCCTTTTCAGGGGCGGAAGTACGGGAATCTTCCGGGAAGCGTCAGCGGGGTGCCTCCTCCAGGCGCCCGGTGGGTGTTCTTCCCCCACGTTCTCCTCCTCGAGGGATCTTCCATGTGGAGATTTACGGGAAGGGGTGCGACACGCCCGACCGCGTGGGTCGGAGAAGAACGGTGACCTCCCGGGTCCCAGAGCGTTACGAGAGACAGGACTACGAAGTAGCCATGGCGGGACAGAAGATCCGCATTCGGCTCAAGGCCTACGACCACGAGGTCATCGACTCTTCGGCGAAGAAGATCGTCGAGACGGTGACCCGCACTGGTGCGTCGGTCGCGGGCCCGGTGCCGCTGCCCACTGAGAAGAACGTGTACTGCGTCATCAAGTCGCCGCACAAGTACAAGGACTCGCGCGAGCACTTCGAGATGCGCACGCACAAGCGCCTGATCGACATCCTCGACCCGACGCCCAAGACCGTTGACTCGCTGATGCGCCTGGACCTTCCGGCCGGCGTTGACATCGAGATCAAGCTCTGAGAGGCGCGGAAGAGATGGCTAAGCAGATCAAGGGGCTCCTGGGCGAGAAGCTCGGCATGACCCAGGTCTGGGACGAGAACAACCGTGTCGTCCCGGTGACCGTGGTGAAGGCCGGCCCCTGCGTCGTTACCCAGGTGCGCACCAATGACCAGGACGGTTACGACTCCGTCCAGATCGCCTTCGGCGAGATCGACCCGCGCAAGGTGAACAAGCCCCTCAAGGGCCACTTCGCGAAGGCCGACGTCACCCCCCGTCGCCACCTCGTCGAGGTCCGTACCGCCGATGCCGGCGAGTACACCCTCGGTCAGGAGCTGACCGCTGAGACCTTCGAGTCCGGCGTCAAGGTGGACGTGACCGGCAAGAGCAAGGGCAAGGGCTTCGCCGGCGTCATGAAGCGTCACGGCTTCCACGGCGGCAAGGCATCGCACGGTGCCCACCGCGTGCACCGTAAGCCTGGTTCCATCGGTGGCTGCGCCACCCCGGGCCGTGTGTTCAAGGGCATGCGGATGGCCGGCCGTATGGGCAATGAGCGGGTCACCACCCAGAACCTGACCGTCCACGCCGTTGACGCGGAGAAGGGTCTGCTGCTCATCAAGGGCGCAGTTCCTGGTCCGAACGGCGGCCTCGTCCTGGTCCGTACCGCGGCCAAGGGGGCCTGAGGTAACCGATGAGCACCATTGACATCCTTTCGCCGGCAGGCGACAAGGCCGGGACCGTCGAACTCCCCACGGAGATCTTCGACGCGAAGGTCAGCATTCCGCTGATCCACCAGGTCGTCGTCGCACAGCTGGCCGCTGCCCGACAGGGCACGCACAAGACCAAGACCCGTGGCGAGGTCCGCGGCGGTGGCAAGAAGCCGTACCGCCAGAAGGGCACCGGCCGCGCGCGCCAGGGTTCGACCCGTGCGCCGCAGTTCGCCGGTGGTGGCGTCGTCCACGGCCCCGTGCCGCGTGACTACAGCCAGCGGACCCCGAAGAAGATGAAGGCCGCCGCGCTGCGTGGTGCCCTCACCGACCGGGCCCGCCACAGCCGCATCCACGTCGTCTCCGGCGTGGTCGACGGCGCGGTGTCCACCAAGGCCGCCAAGGGCCTGCTCGGCAAGGTCAGCGACCGTAAGAACGTCCTGCTGGTCGCCGAGCGCTCCGACGAGGCCGCGTGGCTGTCCGCCCGCAACCTGCCCCAGGTGCACATCCTGGAGCCGGGCCAGCTGAACACGTACGACGTGCTCGTCTCGGACGACGTGGTCTTCACCAAGGCCGCCTTCGAGTCCTTCGTGTCTGGCCCCAAGGCCGTTGAGACCGAAGGGAGCGACGCCTGATGACTGAGGCCGTCGTCACCAGCAAGACCTTCACGGACCCGCGCGACGTCCTCGTCAAGCCGGTTGTTTCCGAGAAGAGCTACGCGCTGCTGGACGAGAACAAGTACACGTTCATCGTCGCGCCCGGCGCGAACAAGACCCAGATCAAGCAGGCCGTCGAGGCGGTCTTCTCGGTCAAGGTCACCGGGGTCAACACGATCAACCGTCAGGGTAAGCGCAAGCGCACCAAGACTGGTTTCGGGAAGCGCGCCAACACCAAGCGCGCCATCGTGACCCTCGCCGAGGGCGACCGTATCGACATCTTCGGCGGCCCGGTCTCCTAACGGAGTCCGAGTCGTCCGGAATCGGACGAGGACTGAGAAATGGGTATCCGCAAGTACAAGCCGACGACCCCGGGCCGTCGTGGCTCCAGCGTCGCCGACTTTGTCGAGATCACGCGGTCCACGCCGGAGAAGTCGCTGGTCCGCCCGCTGCACAGCAAGGGCGGCCGTAACAACGCCGGTCGTGTGACCGTTCGCCACCAGGGCGGTGGCCACAAGCGCGCCTACCGCGTGATCGACTTCCGTCGTCACGACAAGGACGGCGTGCCGGCCAAGGTCGCGCACATCGAGTACGACCCGAACCGCACCGCGCGCATCGCGCTGCTGCACTACGCCGACGGCGAGAAGCGCTACATCATCGCGCCGCGCGGCCTGCAGCAGGGTGACCGGATTGAGAACGGCGCTGGCGCCGACATCAAGCCGGGCAACAACCTGCCGCTGCGCAACATCCCGGTCGGTACGACCATCCACGCCATCGAGCTGCGGCCCGGCGGCGGCGCGAAGTTCGCCCGCTCCGCGGGTGCCTCCGTGCAGCTGCTGGCGCGTGAGGGCTCCATGGCCCACCTGCGCATGCCGTCCGGCGAGATTCGCCTGGTCGACGTCCGCTGCCGCGCCACCGTCGGCGAGGTCGGCAACGCCGAGCAGTCGAACATCAACTGGGGCAAGGCCGGCCGCATGCGCTGGAAGGGCGTCCGCCCGACCGTGCGTGGTGTCGTGATGAACCCGGTTGACCACCCGCACGGTGGTGGTGAGGGCAAGACTTCCGGTGGTCGCCACCCGGTCTCGCCCTGGGGCAAGAAGGAGGGTCGTACTCGCTCGCCGAAGAAGGCCAGCAACAAGTACATCGTCCGCCGCCGCAAGACGAACAAGAAGCGCTAGGAGCGGGTTTAGATGCCGCGCAGTCTCAAGAAGGGGCCCTTCGTCGACGACCACCTCGCCAAGAAGGTGGACGTACAGAACGATGCAGGCACCAAGAACGTCATCAAGACCTGGTCCCGCCGCTCCATGATCGTCCCGGCCATGCTCGGCCACACGATCGCGGTGCACGACGGCCGCAAGCACGTCCCGGTGTTCGTCACCGAGTCGATGGTCGGCCACAAGCTCGGCGAGTTTGCGCCGACCCGCACCTTCCGTGGCCACGAGAAGGACGACCGCAAGTCGCGTCGTCGCTGATCGACCGGAGTGCGAAGACTATGACTGACACCGAAGGGACAACCATGGAAGCCAGGGCCCAGGCGCGGTACATCCGCGTCACGCCCATGAAGGCCCGCCGCGTGGTGGACCTTATCCGTGGCATGGATGCCACGGAGGCTCAGGCGGTCCTGCGTTTCGCCCCGCAGGCCGCGAGCGTGCCCGTCGGCAAGGTGCTGGACAGCGCCATTGCCAACGCCGCGCACAACTACGACCACCCGGACGCCTCCACGCTGGTCATCAGCGAGGCATACGTGGACGAGGGCCCGACCCTGAAGCGGTTCCGTCCGCGTGCCCAGGGTCGTGCCTACCGGATCCGCAAGCGGACCAGCCACATCACCGTGGTCGTCAGCAGCAAGGAAGGAACCCGGTAATGGGCCAGAAGGTAAACCCGCACGGGTTCCGACTCGGCGTGACGACGGACTTCAAGTCCCGCTGGTACGCCGACAAGCTGTACAAGGACTACGTCAAGGAAGACGTCGCCATTCGTCGCATGATGACGAAGGGCATGGAGCGCGCCGGCATCTCCAAGGTGGAGATCGAGCGCACCCGTGAGCGCGTCCGCGTTGACATCCACACCGCTCGCCCGGGCATCGTCATCGGCCGCCGCGGCGCCGAGGCCGACCGCATCCGCGGTGAGCTGGAGAAGCTGACCGGCAAGCAGGTCCAGCTGAACATCCTCGAGGTCAAGAACCCCGAGACCGATGCTCAGCTGGTCGCCCAGGCCGTCGCCGAGCAGCTCTCGTCCCGCGTCTCCTTCCGTCGCGCCATGCGTAAGAGCATGCAGTCGACGATGAAGGCCGGCGCCAAGGGCATCAAGATCCAGTGTGGTGGCCGTCTCGGCGGCGCCGAGATGTCCCGCTCGGAGTTCTACCGCGAGGGCCGTGTGCCCCTGCACACGCTCCGCGCGAACGTCGACTACGGCTTCTTCGAGGCCAAGACCACCTTCGGCCGCATCGGCGTGAAGGTCTGGATCTACAAGGGCGACGTCAAGAACATCGCCGAGGTGCGTGCCGAGAACGCTGCCGCCCGTGCGGGCAACCGCCCGGCCCGTGGTGGTGGCAACGAGCGCCCGCGTCGCGGTGGCGAGCGTGGCGGCCGCGGCCGCAAGCCGCAGCAGCAGGCGTCGGCTGCCGAGGCCCCCAAGGCCGAGGCCGCTGCCGCTGCTCCGGCGGAGAACCCTGGAACGGAGGGCTGACCGACATGCTGATCCCTCGCAGGGTCAAGCACCGCAAGCAGCACCACCCGAAGCGGAACGGTATGGCCAAGGGCGGTACCGAGCTTGCCTTCGGTGAGTACGGCATTCAGGCCGTCACCGCGGCCTATGTGACGAACCGTCAGATCGAGTCCGCTCGTATCGCCATGACGCGTCACATCAAGCGTGGCGGCAAGGTGTGGATCAACATCTACCCCGACCGCCCGCTGACGAAGAAGCCGGCCGAAACCCGCATGGGTTCCGGTAAGGGTTCCCCGGAGTGGTGGATCGCGAACGTCAAGCCCGGTCGGGTGATGTTCGAGCTGTCCTTCCCGAACGAAAAGGTTGCCAAGGAGGCGCTGACCCGCGCCGCCCACAAGCTTCCGATGAAGTGCCGCATTGTGCGGCGCGAGGCAGGTGAGTCGTGATGGCGGCCGGTATCAAGGCGACCGAGCTGCGCGAGCTGAACAACGAGGACCTCGTTGCCAAGCTGCGTGAGGCCAAGGAGGAGCTGTTCAACCTCCGCTTCCAGGCGGCGACCGGACAGCTCGAGAACCACGGCCGGCTGAAGGCCGTCCGCAAGGACATCGCCCGGATCTACACCCTGATGCGGGAGCGCGAGCTCGGCATCGAGACGGTGGAGAGCGCCTGATGAGCGAGAAGAATGTGACTGAGACGAACGAGCGCGGTTTCCGCAAGACCCGTGAGGGTCTGGTCGTCAGCGACAAGATGGACAAGACCGTCGTCGTCGCCGTCGAGGACCGCGTCAAGCACGCGCTGTACGGCAAGGTCATCCGCCGTACCAACAAGCTCAAGGCGCACGACGAGCAGAACGCTGCCGGCGTCGGCGACCGCGTCCTCCTGATGGAGACCCGGCCGCTGTCCGCCACCAAGCGCTGGCGCATCGTCGAGATCCTCGAGAAGGCCAAGTAATTCCCTCACGGGGATTTCGACAGGCAAGCACATCCCTCCTGGGGGGACCCCCTAGGAACAGTTCCGCCAGGCTCGGCAGGGGCTGACGTCCCGTAAGGGGCGGGCCCCTGCCGGGAACCGGCAGACATTCAGGAGATAGACGTGATCCAGCAGGAGTCGCGACTGCGCGTCGCCGACAACACTGGTGCGAAGGAGATCCTTTGCATCCGTGTTCTCGGTGGCTCGGGTCGCCGCTACGCGGGCATCGGTGACGTCATCGTCGCCACCGTCAAGGACGCGATCCCCGGTGGCAACGTGAAGAAGGGTGACGTCGTCAAGGCCGTCATCGTTCGCACCGTCAAGGAGCGCCGCCGTCCGGACGGCTCGTACATCCGCTTCGACGAGAACGCGGCCGTCATCCTCAAGAACGATGGCGACCCCCGCGGCACCCGTATCTTCGGCCCCGTGGGCCGTGAGCTGCGCGAGAAGAAGTTCATGAAGATCATCTCGCTCGCGCCGGAGGTGCTGTAACCGATGAAGATCAAGAAGGGCGACCTGGTCCAGGTCATCACCGGCAAGGACAAGGGCAAGCAGGGCAAGGTCATCGCGGCCTACCCCCGCGAGGACCGTGTTCTGGTCGAGGGTGTCAACCGGGTCAAGAAGCACACCAAGGCCGGACAGACCGCTCGTGGTTCGCAGACCGGCGGCATCGTGACGACCGAGGCCCCTGTCCACGTCAGCAACGTGCAGCTGGTCGTGGAGCAGGACGGCAACAAGGTCGTCACCCGCGTCGGGTACCGCTTTGACGACGAGGGCAACAAGATCCGCGTTGCCAAGCGGACCGGTGAGGACATCTGATGACTGCCACCACCAACGCGCCGCGTCTCAAGACGCGCTACCGCGAAGAGATCGCCGGGAAGCTGAAGGACGAGTTCTCCTACGAGAACGTCATGCAGATCCCCGGTCTGACCAAGATCGTGGTCAACATGGGTGTGGGCGACGCCGCCCGCGACTCCAAGCTGATCGAGGGCGCCATCCGCGACCTCACCACGATCACCGGCCAGAAGCCGGCCGTCACCAAGGCCCGTAAGTCCATCGCGCAGTTCAAGCTGCGCGAGGGCCAGCCGATCGGTGCCCACGTCACCCTCCGCGGTGACCGCATGTGGGAGTTCCTGGACCGCCTGCTGTCGCTGGCGCTGCCGCGCATCCGCGACTTCCGTGGTCTGTCCCCGAAGCAGTTCGACGGTCGGGGCAACTACACCTTCGGTCTCACCGAGCAGGTCATGTTCCACGAGATCGACCAGGACAAGATCGACCGTACCCGGGGTATGGACATCACCGTGGTGACCACGGCGACCAACGACGACGAGGGCCGTGCCCTGCTTCGTCACCTCGGCTTCCCGTTCAAGGAGGCGTAAGCGAGATGGCGAAGAAGGCTCTTATTGCCAAGGCTGCTCGTAAGCCGAAGTTCGGTGTGCGTGCCTACACCCGCTGCCAGCGCTGTGGCCGCCCGCACTCCGTGTACCGCAAGTTCGGCCTGTGCCGCGTGTGCCTTCGTGAGATGGCTCACCGTGGCGAGCTGCCGGGCGTGACCAAGAGCTCCTGGTAATCCCCTAGTTGGGCATTACCGGAGGCTCTCGGTAAGCAATCGGCTGGTGGGCGCCCGGACCCGTTTCCCGTACGCTGGAAGGGTTTGGGCGCCCCGCCGCCCGAGACCGACCGCGGGCTCAGCCCGCATAACGTCGCTTACTACGCCGTAGGTCCCCGTGCCGCACCCGTCCCGACCGAGATCGGGGAGAGGGATGGCGCATATAGGAAACCCCGGCGAGAGAGGCCGAAGGCCAATTCATGACCATGACTGATCCCATCGCAGACATGCTGACCCGTCTGCGGAACGCGAACTCGGCATACCACGACACCGTGGCGATGCCGCACAGCAAGATCAAGTCGCACATCGCGGAGATCCTCCAGCAGGAGGGTTACATCACCGGCTGGAACGTCGAGGACGCCGAGGTTGGCAAGAACCTCGTTCTCGAGCTCAAGTTCGGGCCGAACCGCGAGCGCTCGATCGCCGGCATCAAGCGAATCTCGAAGCCGGGTCTGCGGGTCTACGCAAAGTCCACCAACCTGCCGAAGGTCCTCGGCGGCCTGGGCGTGGCGATCATCTCCACGTCCCACGGTCTCCTGACCGGCCAGCAGGCCAGCAAGAAGGGCGTGGGTGGGGAAGTCCTCGCCTACGTCTGGTAATCGGGAACGGAGGAATAGCTAATGTCGCGTATTGGCAAGCTGCCCATCCAGGTTCCCGCTGGTGTGGACGTCACCATCGAGGGCCGCACGGTCAACGTGAAGGGCCCCAAGGGTTCCCTCACGCACACCGTCGCGGCGCCCATCGAGGTCGCCAAGGGTGAGGACGGCGTCGTCGCCGTCTCCCGTCCGAACGACGAGCGTCAGAACAAGGCCCTGCACGGCCTGTCCCGCACGCTGGTGGCGAACATGATCACCGGCGTGACCCAGGGCTACGTGAAGAAGCTCGAGATCAGCGGTGTCGGTTACCGCGTCCAGGCCAAGGGTTCCAACCTGGAGTTCTCCCTGGGCTACAGCCACCCGATTCTGATCGAGGCGCCCGAGGGCATCTCGTTCAAGGTCGAGTCGCCGACGAAGTTCAGTGTCGAGGGCATCGACAAGCAGAAGGTCGGCGAGGTCGCCGCGAACATCCGCAAGCTGCGGAAGCCCGACCCGTACAAGGCCAAGGGTGTCAAGTACGAGGGCGAAGTCATCCGCCGCAAGGTCGGAAAGGCGGGTAAGTAAGCCATGGCATACGGTGTGAAGATCGCTAAGGGCAACGCCTACAAGCGCGCTGCTGCCAAGCGTCGCCACATCCGCATCCGCAAGCGGATTTCGGGTACTTCGGAGCGTCCGCGTCTGGTCGTGACGCGGTCCAACCGCGGCATCTTCGCCCAGGTGATCGACGATGTTGCGGGCCACACTGTGGCCTCGGCGTCGACCCTGGACGCGTCGATCCGTGGTGGCGAGGGCGACAAGAGCGCCCAGGCTCAGAAGGTGGGCGCCCTGGTCGCCGAGCGTGCCAAGGCCGCCGGTGTCGAGGCCGTCGTGTTCGACCGCGGTGGCAAGCAGTACGCCGGGCGGATTGCCGCTCTGGCCGACGCCGCCCGCGAAGCCGGGCTGAAGTTCTAAGCCCCGGTTCCGGAGCTAGCGGACGTAACAGAGAGAGGTAAATCCAATGGCTGGACCCCAGCGCCGCGGAAGCGGTGCCGGTGGCGGCGAGCGGCGGGACCGGAAGGGTCGCGACGGTGGCGCTGCCGCCGAGAAGACCGCGTACGTTGAGCGCGTTGTCGCGATCAACCGCGTCGCCAAGGTTGTCAAGGGTGGCCGTCGCTTCAGCTTCACCGCGCTCGTCGTGGTGGGCGACGGTGACGGCACCGTAGGTGTCGGTTACGGCAAGGCCAAGGAAGTTCCGGCTGCCATCGCCAAGGGCGTGGAAGAGGCCAAGAAGAACTTCTTCAAGGTTCCCCGTATCGCCGGTACCGTCCCGCACCCGATCCAGGGCGAGAAGGCTGCGGGCGTCGTCCTGCTCAAGCCGGCTTCCCCCGGTACCGGTGTGATCGCCGGTGGCCCGGTGCGCGCCGTCCTGGAGTGCGCGGGCATCCACGACGTGCTGAGCAAGTCGCTCGGCTCGTCCAACCCGATCAACATCGTGCACGCCACGGTGACGGCGCTCAAGGGCCTGCAGCGGCCCGAGGAGATCGCCGCCCGTCGTGGCCTGCCGCTGGAGGACGTGGCCCCCGCCGCTCTGCTGCGGGCGCGTGCAGGGGTGAGTGCGTAATGGCTCGCCTCGAAATCACGCAGGTCAAGTCCGTGATCGGCAGCAAGCAGAACCACCGCGACACCCTGCGTTCGCTTGGTCTGAAGCGGATCAACGACGTGGTTGTCAAGGACGACCGTCCCGAGTACCGCGGCATGGTGCACACCGTCCGCCACCTCGTGTCGGTCAAGGAGGTCGACTGACATGGCGGAGACCAACCCGCTGAAGGTCCACAACCTCCGGCCCGCCCCGGGCGCCAAGACCGCCAAGACCCGTGTCGGTCGTGGTGAGGCGTCCAAGGGTAAGACCGCTGGTCGTGGTACCAAGGGCACCAAGGCCCGTTACCAGGTTCCGGAGCGCTTCGAGGGTGGGCAGATGCCCCTCCACATGCGCCTCCCGAAGCTGAAGGGCTTCAAGAACCCCGCCCACAAGCAGTTCCAGGTCGTGAACCTGGACCGGCTGGCCGCGCTCTACCCGCAGGGTGGCGAGGTCACGGTGGCCGACCTGGTCGCCAAGGGCGCGGTGCGCAACAACGAGCTCGTCAAGGTGCTCGGCACCGGCGAGATCTCCGTGGCAGTGCAGGTGACGGTTGACGCCGTCTCCGGCTCCGCCAAGGAGAAGATTGCCGCCGCCGGCGGCACCGTCACCGAACTCCTCTGAGTTCGTTGGTTCAACTGACCGGGGATGCCCATCGTTTGGGGCATCCCCGGTTGGTCGTTCCACGGGGGTACGGTCGCCGGTAAGGTGGCCTGCACTGTTTGATTTGTCCGGGGTCCGCTCCGGAACGCACCGTGCGGGCGCTGTCCGCGCGGTACAGCCGCTACGTATTCGTCGATCCTCAAGACCGTCACCTCTCAGCCTGTGAAGGCGGGAGGCGCAGGAGGCACCGTGCTCACCGCGTTCGCCCGAGCGTTCAAGACGCCCGACCTGCGCAAGAAGCTGCTGTTCACGTTGGGCATCATCGTGCTCTACCGGATCGGAGCGCACGTCCCGGTCCCAGGAGTGAACTACGCGAACGTCGAGACCTGCATGAAGCAGGCCGGCGGCAACAGCGGGTTGTTCGCCCTGGTGAACATGTTCAGCGGTGGAGCGCTGCTGCAGATCACGATCTTCGCGCTGGGGATCATGCCGTACATCACGGCGAGCATCATCCTCCAGCTGTTGACCGTGGTGATTCCCCGGTTGGAGGCCCTCAAGAAAGAGGGGCAGTCCGGCCAGGGGAAGATCACCCAGTACACCCGCTACCTGACCGTGGCACTGGCCGTGTTGCAGGGCACCGGCCTGGTGGCCACCGCCCGCAGCGGTGCGCTCTTCCAGAGCTGCCCGGTCGCCAGCCAGATCGTGCCCAACGACTCGATCTTCACCACCATCACGATGGTGGTCACGATGACCGCCGGCACCTGCCTGATCATGTGGCTCGGTGAACTCGTCACCGACCGCGGCATCGGCAACGGCATGTCGATCCTGATGTTCATCTCGATCGCCGCCGGCTTCCCGGGCGCGCTGTGGCAGATCAAGCTCCAGGGCAAGCTCGCCGACGGTTGGATCGAGTTCTTCTCGGTGATCGTGGTGGGCCTGGCGATGGTCGCCCTCGTGGTCTTCGTCGAGCAGGCGCAGCGGCGCATTCCGGTGCAGTACGCGAAGCGCATGATCGGGCGCCGTTCCTACGGCGGTACGTCCACTTACATCCCGCTCAAGGTGAATCAGGCAGGTGTGATTCCTGTCATCTTCGCGTCGTCACTGCTCTACATCCCGGCGCTCATCGCACAGTTCAGCGGGTCGAAGGCGGCATGGGCGACCTGGATCGCCACCAACTTCACCAAGGGAAATCACCCCGTTTACATCCTTACGTACTTCTTGTTGATCGTTTTCTTCGCCTTCTTCTACGTGGCCATCAGCTTCAACCCCGAAGAAGTTGCCGACAACATGAAGAAGTATGGTGGCTTCATCCCGGGCATCCGGGCTGGTCGCCCGACGGCCGAGTACCTCAGCTACGTGCTCAACCGGATCACGTGGCCGGGATCGCTGTACCTGGGGCTGATCGCGCTCGTACCAACAGTGGCGTTGGTGCTGTTCAACGCGAACCAGAACTTCCCGTTCGGCGGGACGAGCATCCTGATCATCGTGGGTGTGGGTCTGGAGACCGTGAAGCAAATCGAGAGCCAGCTTCAGCAGCGCAACTACGAAGGGTTCCTCCGCTGATGCGAATCGTCCTCGTCGGACCCCCGGGGGCCGGTAAGGGTACGCAGGCCGCGTACCTCGCCAAGAACCTCGCGATCCCGCACATCTCCACGGGGGACCTGTTCCGCGCCAACATCTCCCAGGGCACGCCCCTGGGGGTCGAGGCGAAGTCCTACATGGACGCCGGCAACCTCGTGCCGGACTCGGTCACGATCGGGATGGCCGAGGACCGCATGGGGCAGGCCGACGCGGCCGAGGGTTTCCTGCTGGACGGTTTCCCGCGCAACCTCGGCCAGGCCGAGGCGCTGGACGCCTACCTCCAGGGCAAGGGCCTGAAGTTGGACGCCGTCCTGGACCTGGAGGTCCCCGAGGACGAGGTCGTCAAGCGGATCGCCGGCCGGCGGATCTGCCGCAAGGACTCCAGCCACGTCTTCCACGCCGAGTACAACAAGCCGGCGGCCGAGGGTGTCTGCGATGTCTGCGGCGGCGAGCTGTACCAGCGCGAGGACGACCACGAGGACACCGTCCGCAAGCGGCTGGAGGTCTACCACGCGGAGACCGAGCCGATCATCGACTTCTACCGGGCCCAGGGCCTGGTCTCCACGATCTCTGCCCTCGGCAAGGTCGCGGAGGTCACCGAGCGCGCGATGAGTGCCTTGGGCGGCGACGCGTAGAGCGGCACGCTCCGAACGGCCGCGGTTGTCCAGCACGGGCGCCGCGGCCGTAGTGTTGGGTGGGCGGGAAAAGCCCGCGGACGAGAGTGAAGGCGGAAGGCACCGGGATGCTGGAGATCAAGAACCCCGCACAGATCGCGAAGATGCGCGAGGCGGGGCTGGTGGTCGCCGCCATTCACGCGGCCACGCGTGAGGCCGCGGTGCCGGGTGCCACGACCAAGGACCTGGACGACGCGGCGCGCAAGGTGCTCGCCGAGCACGGTGCGAAGTCCAACTTCCTCGGGTACGGCGGCTTCCCCGCCACGATCTGCACCTCCGTGAACGACGTCGTCGTGCACGGCATCCCGTCCGCCGACGAGGTGCTGCAGGACGGCGACATCATCTCCATCGACTGCGGCGCGATCATCGACGGCTGGCACGGCGACGCCGCGTACACGGCCTTCGTCGGGTCCGGTCACTCCGCGGAGCTGGTCGAGCTCAGCCGGGTCACCGAGGAGTCGATGTGGGCGGGGATCGCCGCGGTCGCCAAGGGCAACCGGCTGGTGGACATCTCCAAGGCGATCGAGGGGTACATCCGTCGCCAGCCGCGGCCGGCCAGCGGCAAGTACGGCATCGTCGAGGACTACGGCGGCCACGGCATCGGCTCGCAGATGCACATGGACCCGCACCTGCTGAACTACGTCGACCGCAAGCGCGGCCGCGGACCGAAGCTGGTGCCCGGCTTCTGCATCGCCATCGAGCCGATGGTCAACCTCGGCACCGCCAAGACCCACGTGCTCGAGGACGACTGGACGGTCAAGTCCAACGACGGCAGCTGGTCCTCGCACTGGGAGCACTCGGTCGCGGTGACCGAGGACGGCCCGCTGGTGCTCACCGCCCCCGACGGCGGCAAGGCCAAGCTCGCGTCCCTCGGCATCACCGCGGCGCCCGACCCGTTGGCGTAGGACCGGTCGTTCGGCCCGCGTCGTCGCCGGGCCTTATGCGTAACGATCTCCGCGGTTGGGCAATACTCCTGGATTCGTCTTTTCTCAGGCACTGACGTAGACTGACGCGTCGGCTCTCGTGCACCCGTGTGCCCGCACGTCGGGTGCGACACGTGCAAGTTAGTCGATCAAGGTAGCCGATCCGAAAGGCGAAGCGTGGCCAAGAAGCAAGGTGCCATCGAGATTGAGGGCACCGTGATCGAGTCTCTACCGAACGCAATGTTCAAGGTAGAGCTCCAGAACGGTCACAAGGTCCTCGCGCACATCAGCGGCAAGATGCGGATGCACTACATCCGCATCCTCCCGGATGACCGGGTCGTCGTGGAGCTCTCTCCCTACGACCTGACGCGTGGCCGTATCGTCTACCGGTACAAGTAGATCTTGCCGACGCCCCGTTCCCGTGGGGCAGCGGCACTGACCCGGAGAACCTGCATCCCATGAAGGTCAAGCCGAGCGTCAAGAAGATCTGCGACAAGTGCAAGGTGATCCGCCGCCACGGCCGGGTCATGGTCATCTGCGACAACCTGCGCCACAAGCAGCGCCAGGGCTGACGCACGCCGACCACCTGCATTTCGCAGTTCGCGCGACGCAAGCACATCACGTACATACGCAGTCACCCGACTCCCGCGCCCCGCGCGAGGGACGACACCCCCGGCTCGGAGGCCGGGGACCCGGCTCGTAATGCCGAAGAGTCTTACGGGAACGGTGCTGCGGAAGACCTCCGAATAGCCATCAGGAGCCACATCAATGGCACGCCTCGCAGGCGTTGACCTCCCGCGCGAAAAGCGGGTGGAGGTCGCCCTCACCTACGTCTTCGGTATCGGGCGGACGCTCTCGCAGCAGACCCTCGCCGCCACCGGCGTGAACCCGGACACCCGGGTCCGCGACCTGGCCGAGGAAGACCTGGTCAAGATCCGCGAGTACGTGGACAACAACCTCAAGACCGAGGGTGACCTCCGTCGCGAGATCCAGGCCGACATCCGCCGCAAGGTCGAGATCGGCTGCTACCAGGGTCTGCGCCACCGTCGCGGCCTGCCGGTGCACGGTCAGCGCACCAGCACGAACGCCCGTACCCGCAAGGGTCCGCGTCGCGCGATCGCCGGCAAGAAGAAGCCGGGCAAGAAGTAGTCCTCAGCAGGACCACGTCAGCGGTCTTCGCTGTAGGACCGACCACCTCCACGGGAGATATTGAATGCCTCCGAAGGGCCGTACGGCTGGCGCCAAGAAGGTGCGCCGCAAGGAGAAGAAGAACGTCGCCCACGGGCACGCTCACATCAAGAGCACGTTCAACAACACGATCGTTTCGATCACCGACCCGACCGGGAACGTGATCTCTTGGGCCTCTGCCGGCCATGTCGGCTTCAAGGGCTCGCGCAAGTCCACCCCCTTCGCCGCGCAGATGGCTGCCGAGTCGGCCGCCCGCCGCGCGCAGGAGCACGGCATGCGCAAGGTCGACGTCTTCGTCAAGGGTCCGGGCTCGGGCCGCGAGACCGCCATCCGTTCGCTTCAGGCGACCGGTCTTGAGGTGGGCTCCATCCAGGACGTCACCCCCACCCCGCACAACGGATGCCGCCCGCCCAAGCGTCGCCGCGTCTGACCCACTGAAGTAGGAGACAACTAGACAATGGCGCGTTACACCGGGGCCGACTGCAAGCGTTGCCGTCGGGAGAAGCAGAAGCTCTTCCTCAAGGGGAGCAAGTGCGAGAGCGCGAAGTGCCCGATCGAGATCCGTCCTTACCCCCCGGGTGAGCACGGTCGCGGGCGCACCAAGGACAGCGAGTACCTGCTGCAGCTTCGTGAGAAGCAGAAGTGCAGCCGCATCTACGGTGTCCTTGAGAAGCAGTTCGTGAACTACTACAAGGAAGCGAACCAGAAGTCCGGCAAGACCGGTGAGAACCTTCTGCGCATCCTTGAGACCCGCCTCGACAACGTGGTCTACCGGGCCGGCTTTGCCAAGTCCCGCGACCACGCCCGTCAGCTGGTGCGTCACGGACACATCCAGGTCAACGGCCGCAAGACCGACATCCCGTCGTCTCGCGTCGCTGTGAACGACATCATCGAGGTCCGCACGGGCTCCAAGAACCTGACCCCCTTCGAGGTGGCCAAGGCGGAGGCCGGCGAGAAGACCGTCCCGGCGTGGCTCGAGGCGATGCCCTCTCAGCTGCGGGTCCTCGTGCACGGCCTGCCCGAGCGCCAGGTGATCGACACCCAGGTG
Organism: Streptomyces lunalinharesii; assembly: GCF_039532155.1. Lineage (NCBI taxonomy): Bacteria > Bacillati > Actinomycetota > Actinomycetes > Kitasatosporales > Streptomycetaceae > Streptomyces > Streptomyces lunalinharesii. The sequence continues at coordinate 792 of NZ_BAAARK010000020.1, read as the reverse complement.
CAGGAGCAGCTGATCGTTGAGCTCTACTCGAAGTAAGAGTTGAGCGAGGTGGTCCGGGCGGTACGGAGCCGATGGCGTCGTACCGCCCGTACCCTTTGAAGTACAGCGGACGTCAAATAGCGGGCGTCCACGACTGAAGGAAAGACACCATGCTGATTGCTCAGCGTCCCTCGTTGACCGAAGAGGTCGTCGACGAGTACCGCTCCCGGTTCGTGATCGAGCCGCTGGAGCCGGGCTTCGGTTACACCCTCGGCAACTCCCTGCGCCGGACCCTGCTGTCCTCGATCCCGGGTGCGGCGGTCACGTCGATCCGCATCGACGGCGTGCTGCACGAGTTCACCACCGTGCCGGGCGTCAAGGAAGACGTCACCGACCTGATCCTCAACATCAAGCAGCTGGTCGTCTCCTCGGAGCACGACGAGCCGGTCGTGATGTACCTGCGCAAGCAGGGCCCGGGTCTGGTCACCGCCGCCGACATCGCGCCGCCGGCCGGTGTCGAGGTGCACAACCCCGACCTGGTCCTGGCCACGCTGAACGGCAAGGGCAAGCTGGAGATGGAGCTGACCGTCGAGCGCGGTCGCGGCTACGTCTCCGCCGTGCAGAACAAGCAGGTCGGCCAGGAGATCGGCCGGATCCCGGTCGACTCGATCTACTCGCCGGTCCTCAAGGTCACCTACAAGGTCGAGGCGACCCGTGTCGAGCAGCGGACCGACTTCGACAAGCTGATCGTCGACGTCGAGACCAAGCAGGCGATGCGTCCGCGCGACGCCATGGCCTCGGCCGGCAAGACCC
>NZ_BAAARK010000019.1:0-172884 GCF_039532155.1 Streptomyces lunalinharesii | reverse complement strand
GGGCGGGCCGGAGGGGGTGGTGTGCAGGACGTAAAGCGCAGCAGTCCTGCACACCACCCCCGCAGGCCCGACACCGCCACCCAAACGCCCCGCGCAGCGGACAACGCCCGCCGCAGGCGCAACGGCGAGACGCCACACGGCGGCAAACCCCACAACGTGGGAAGAGGCCCGCGCCGCCAGGCGCAAGAACGTGGGATCAAGCCGAGCGCAGCTCCTGCCGTTGGTGGCCCAGGCCGTCGATTTCGAGTTCCACCACGTCGCCGGCCCGAAGATACGGCTTGGGCTCGGGCTGGCCCATTGCCACGCCGGCGGGGGTGCCGGTGTTGATGACGTCGCCCGGGTAGAGCGTCATGAACTGGCTGACGTAGCGGACCACTTCGGCCACCGGGAAGATCTGTTCGGCGGTCGTGCCGTCCTGCTTCAGCTCGCCGTTGACCCACAGACGGACGCCGAGTGCCTGCGGGTCCGGGACCTCGTCGGCGGTGACGAGCCAGGGGCCGAGCGGGTTGAACGTCTCGCAGTTCTTGCCCTTGTCCCACTGGCCGCCGCGCTCGATCTGGAAGGCCCGCTCGGAGACGTCGTGCGCCACCGCGTAGCCGGCCACCGCCGCCAGGGCCTGTTCGTCGGTCTCCAGGTAGCGGGCGGTCCGGCCGATGACGACGGCCAGTTCGACCTCCCAGTCGGTCTTCTCGCTGCCGCGCGGTACGAGGACCGTGTCGTCGGGGCCGACGACGGTGTCCGGGGCCTTCATGAAGATGATCGGCTCCTCCGGGGTGGCCGCCCCGGTCTCCCGCGCGTGGTCGTGGTAGTTCAGCCCGATGCACACGACCTTGCCGATCCGGGCGACCGGCGGGCCGACGCGGAGTTCGGTGGCGTCCAGTGCGGGCAGGTCGCCGGCGGCCGCGGCGGCCCGCACGCGGGCCAGCGCGGCGTCGTCCGCGAGCAGGGCGCCGTCGACGTCCGGGACCAGGCCCGACAGGTCTCGGAGCACGCCGGCCTCGTCGAGCAGCGCCGGGCGTTCCGCCCCCACCTTTCCGACACGCAGCAGCTTCATCGGTACAACTCCCGTGGTCGAAGGGTCGGCCTGGGAGGGACCTCGCAGGCCGGCCGATGGGGGACGGCCATCGAGCGATTTGGCCGATCCTCCAAGAAGGTGGTCCACTCCGCAAGACCCCGTTCACGGACTGGACCGTTACTGAGGGGTAATAACGATCGGGCCGGCGTCGGTGGCGCGGTGGTCAGGGTCGGTCGGCCGGTCCGGCGTGCCCGCCCGCGCCCCGGCGTTGGCCCGGGCGCGGGCCGCCTGCTGCCGCGCGGCACGCGTCTTGGGGCCGTTCCGGCGCGCGGGCCGCGGGGACGGCGGCGCCGGCGCCTGCGGTCGGGGCCGCGGCGCGTCCTGCGCCGCCGGTTCGGGGGCCGTCGCGGGCCGGCGGTCGCGGTGCAGCAGGGCCCGTTCGCACGCCGTCCAGGTCGTGCTGGTCACCACGTACAGCGCGGCCGCCAGCGGCACCACGGCCACGGTGATCAGCGTGCCGAAGGACAGCAGCGGCACCAGCTTGTTCATCGTGCCCAGGCCGGGGACGGTGGTGCCCGCCGCGGGCGTCGGGGCCGCGGCCGCCGTCGCCCTGGCCCGCCGGTAGTTCCAGGTGGCGACCGCCGCGATCAGGGCGAACAGCGCGAGGTAGACCAGGCCGTGCGGCCCGACCACCCCGCCGTCGGCGAGCGCCTGGCGCCAGGACCCGCCCAGCGGCGCGCCCAGCAGGGTGTGGTCGAGCAGCGTGCCGTTCCCGGTGGAGAAGAGGTGGTACATCACGAAGAAGACCGGGAGTTGGAGCAGCGTCGGCAGGCACCCGGCCAGCGGCGAGGAGCCGGAGTCGGCGTACAGGTCGGCCGTCGCCCGTTGGAGCCGCTCCCGGTCGCCGCGGTGCTTGCGCTGGAGGGCGGCGAGTTGAGGGGCGAGGACGGCACGGGCCTTCTCGCCCCGGGCCGCCGCGCGGGCGAGCGGGTGCAGGGCGGCGCGCACGCCGAGGGTGAACAGGATGATGGCGGCCGCGGTGGCCGCGGCGCCGAAGAGCGGTTCGATGGCCTGGGCGCCGCGCTCCAGCGCAGCACCGAGCAGGTCGAAAACGGACATGGGTGAGCCCTCCACGGGTCTCGTCGTGCCGAACGGGAGTAACGGCGTGACGGACCGCGCGGGCGCGCACCGGCGCAGGAGAAGGACGGATCGGGGCACGCGCCGGACGACTGCCGGGCGTGGTGGGAGTGCGCCGGAGCGGCTACGCGGCCGCCGGGAGGGGACGGCCGGGTGCTCGCGGACGTGGACGGCCGGCGGCGTCGGGATCGCGCTGCGGCAGGAACGCCGTGCGGCGCTCGCGGTCGCGGATGGCCGTGCGTATGCGGCCCGGTGGGACCGGGCGGGCGGCGGCGGCCAGGGCGAGGGCGCTGGACAGCAGCAGCACCGCGGCGGTGGTCGCGGCGGCGGCGAGGGTCGTGGTCAGGCCGCTCTGCGCGAGCAGGAGTCCGGCCAGCAGGAAGAACAGTGCGCTGGTGTAGAGCCGCCAGGCATCGGCGATGCGGTGCATCCGGCGTCCCCCTTTCCGCGCTCCCCGCGCCTCGTCGGTGGTCGGCCACCGACCGGCGGTGCGACCCGCCTCGCGTACCAGGGTAACCGCACGCACGAGCGAGGGCGACAACCCGTTCGAGGGGTTCTGCACGGCGGTCAACGACGGTCCGCGGTGCGGAAGGTGGCCGCGCCCGGCGGGGGCGGGGCCGGCCGCCGCGGCGCGTCGCCGCGGCGGCCGGCCGTCAGCGGGGGTCGCCCGCGGCGGTCCCGGCCCGGGGGAACTCGTCCTCCAGGGCCAGGACTTCGGCGTCCGGCCGGTCGTCGTCGCGGTCCCGCGGGCCGAGCCAGGTCACCGCCAACGTCACCACGACGTTCACCGCGAGTCCGACGATGCCGGCGTTCACGCCCCAGATCGGGTCGTGGCCGCCGAAGACCAGGACGCACACCAGGGCGAAGCCCGCGGCCAGGCCGCTGACCGCCGCATGCATCGTCAACCTCCGCCACACCAGGCCCAGGAGCAGCATCGGCACCAGTTGGGCCATGCCCTCGTAGGAGATCAGGGAGAGTCGGACCAAGGTGGTGGGCGCGGTGTAGGTGAGCAGCAGCGCGAGCGCCCCGGCGACCACCACGACCACCTGCGACCAGGTCTTCTGGCGGGACGCCAGGCGGGGCACCGCCCCCAGCACGCTCCTGCCCCACATCGTGCCGATGACCAGCATGAAGACCGCCATCGGCACGATCGAGGAGAGCGCCGCGGCCACCCCGATCACCCCGACCGCCCAGGCCGGCAGCGAGTCCACGACCAGTTTGAACAGCGCCAGGTTGGACCCGGCGCCGGTCAGCCCCGGGACGACGAACAGCGCCGCCAGCCCCAGCAGCATCGGCACGAACAACAGCACGTTGTAGAACGGCAGGTACATCGCGTTGCGGCGGAGCGCGTCGGCGTTGCGGGCGCCCAGGTAGCCGGCCACGGTCGTCGGGAAGATCACCACCGTCAGGGAGTTGATCAGGGTGGTGGTCACGAACCAGGACTGGCCCAGGCCGCCGGAGGCGTGGCCGGGGAAGGTCAGCCACTGCGGCTTCTCCGCGACGATCCGGTCCAAGAAGGGGCCGTAGCCGCCGAAGTAGTGCAGCGGCACGTACACCGCGAGGAACCCGAGGGTGACGATGACCAGCACGTCCTTGAGGACCGACACCCAGGCGCTGCCGCGCAGCCCGCTGACCACGACGAAGCCGGTGGTCACCGCGAAGCCGATGAAATAGGCCCAGTTGAGGCTGATCGTGCCGTAGGAGATGGTCGAGACGACCACGCCCATGCCGGTGATCTGGAGCTGGATGTAGGGCAGCAGGCAGACGGTGGCGAGGACCGCGACGGCGGCGCCGAGCCAGGGCCGGCGGTAGCGGTGGGCGATGATGTCGGTGATGCCGACCAGCCCGTGCCGGCGGGCGTAGGCCCACAGCATCGGGCCGACGACGTAGCCGATCGCGTAGCCGCAGGACATGTAGGCCAGGACGTAGAGCACCGGTGCGCCGAAGTTGTAGCCCCAGCCGGCCGCGCCGAGGTAGCTGAAGCTGGTGTAGCTCTCCCCGGCCATCAGCACCCAGATGAAGACGGTGCCCAGGCTGCGCCCGCCCACCGACCACTCGGCCAGGCCGGCCGCGGAGCCGTCGCCGCTTTGCCGGCCGCGGACCGCGAGCAGGCCCAGGGCGACGGTCAGCACCATGAACGCGGCGAAGATCGTGGTGGAGACGGTGGCGTTCACGCGCGGCCCCCGCTCGGTGCGTCGGCCCGGCCGTGGCCCCGCCGGCGGTCGCCGCGGCGGGCCAGCCACACCGACACCGGCGTCAGCAGGGTCGCGAGCAGCATCCAGAAGAAGAGGAACGGCAGGCCGAGGACGGTCGGCGTGACCCGGTTGACGAACGGCAGCACCACCAGGAACAGCACATACGGCAGCAGTAGCCAGAGCAGCGCGGGGCGCTTTCGGGATCCCGGGGGCGGGCCGCCGGGGGACTGGTTTCGCACGTGGGGAGAGCCTAGGCGACCGGCCGGTCGCCCGGTGCGGGACCTCGGCGATCGGCGGCGGTCCGCGCTCACCGCGGCTGCGCCGTCCGCAGCACCGCCCAGACGACCAGGCGGTAGGTGGAGGTGTACTCGGGCGTGCAGGTGGTCAGGGTGAGGTACGCGCCCGGGGCGGTGAAGCCGTGGCCGGGGTGGACGGTGCTGCGGGGAACGGGCGCCAGTACACCGGTGTCGCCCGGCGTGGTCTCGGGCAGCGTCGCGCGGACCACGTAGGTGGCGCGCAGCCGGGCGGTGTCGACGACGACGGTGTCGCCGGGGCGCAGCCGGTCGAGGTGGCGGAACGGCTCGCCGTGGGTGTTGCGGTGGCCGGCCAGCGCGGTGTTGCCCGGCCCGCCGGGCTGCGCGGTGCCCGGGTAGTGGCCGACGTAGCCGCGGTTGAGGACGGCGGTGCGGTCGACGCCCTCGGCGACCGGGGCGGTCAGGCCGATGCGGGGGATGCGCAGGACCGCGTAGGCGAGGTCGCGGGGCGGGGCCGCCGGGGCGGTGTCCGGGCCGTGCGGGGGCGCGGTGGGCGGGGCGGTGCCCGGCGCGGTCGGCCGCGCGCTGCCGGTGCCGGCCGCCGGCGCAGGGCGCACCGGTCCGGCCGCGGCCCCGGCCCGCCACTGCCGTTCCAACTGGCCGACCTCGTCGCGGGCGGCGCCCTGGGCCACGCGGTTGGTCCACCACAGCTGGTGGGCGACGAACAGCAGCAGCACCACGCCGAGCGTGACGGCCAGTTCCGCACCGGTCCACACGAGCTGAGCGGCCGGCGAGCGGCGGCCGTACCGCCCCCGCCGCCCCTGTACGACCACCGGTATCCGCTCCCGCACGCGGGCACCGTAAGCCCTGGGGCCGCAGCCCGCCAGGGTCGGTGCGGATCCGGTCCGGGCGCGGTGCCCGGGGTCCGGCCGGGTCAGCCGCCGAACGCCTGGGAGACGGCGTAGATGCACAGTCCGGCGAGGGCGCCGACGACCGTGCCGTTGATGCGGATGAACTGCAGGTCGCGGCCGATGTGCGCCTCGATCTTCTTGGAGGTGTGCTCGGCGTCCCAGCCGGCGACGGTGTCGGTGATCAGTGCGGTGATCTCGCCCTGGTACGTCGTCACGACGTAGGCGGCGGCGCCCTCCAGCCAGCCGTCGACCTTGTCGCGCAGCCGGTCGTCGGCCGCGAGCCGGCCGCCCAGGGACAGCAGCGCCCCGCGCACCCGGAGCCGCAGCTCGCTGTGCTCGTCCTCGGCGGCCGCCACCATCATCGCGCGGACCGCGCCCCAGGCGGAGGCGATCAGGTCCTGCACCTCGCCGCGGCCCAGCACCTCGGACTTGAGCCGCTCGACCTTCTCGCGGGTGCCCGGGTCGGAGCGCAGGTCGCTGGCGAAGTCGGTCAGGAAGCGGTCCACGGCGCCGCGCGCCGGGTGGTCGGGCATGTCCCGCATCTCGGTGACGAAGCGCAGCAGCTCCTTGTAGACCCGGTCGCCGACCTTGCGGTCGACGAACCGCGGGGTCCATCCGGGGGCGCCGCCGGAGACCGCGGCGACGACCGAGTCGCCGTGGTAGACCAGCCAGTCGTGGGCGCGGGCGCAGACCAGGTCCACCACCCGGGAGTGGCCGCCCTCGGCGACGACCTTCTCCAGCAGGGAGCCGATGCCGGGCGCGATCTCCTGGGCGTCGGCGCGGCGGGTGATGGCCTCGCCGACCACCGCCTGGACGTCGGAGTCGCGCAGCACGGTCAGCGCACCGCGCAGCGCGGTGGACAGTTCGGCGGTGACCCGGTCGGCGTTGCGCGGCTCGGCGAGCCAGGTGCCGAGCCGGGCGGCGACGCCGACCGAGCGCAGCCGGCGGCGGACCACGTCCCCGGAGAGGAAGTTCTCCCCGACGAAGTCGCCCAGGCTCTGTCCGAGCTGGTCCTTCTTGGTGGGGATGATCGCGGTGTGCGGGATCGGCAGCCCCATGGGGCGCTTGAACAGCGCGGTGACCGCGAACCAGTCGGCCAGCGCACCGACCATGCCGGCCTCGGCGGCCGCCGCGACGTAGCCGGTCCAGCCGCCCGCGCCGGCCGCCCCGGCCCACTTCGCCAGGGCGTACACCACGGCGACGACCAGCAGCAGACCGGTGGCCAGGGCCTTCATCCGGCGGACGGCCCGCCGCTTGTCCTCGTCGGCGGCGCTGTAGCCGAAGCCGCCGGGTGCCGTCCGGCCGCCCGGGGCGCCGGCCGCCGCCGGTGCGACGGCCCGCGCCGCCCGCGGCCCGCGCGGCCCCTCCGTCTGGGTGCGTTCCATCCGCTCCACCACTCCCACCGTGTCCCCCGCCTTCCGTACGCCGTCCGGTCCGCATCGCCCGGTCGGCGCCGTGCGCACGGCGCCGACCGGAGCGCGCGGTCCGTCCCGGGGCGCCGGGAGCCGTCCGTACCGGCCGTACGCCCGTATGTGTCCCACAGTGCCCTACTCCCGCAACCCACCACGAGTTCCCGGCGCCGCGGACGCCGGGGCGGGTCGGGGCGGCAGGCGGGCCCCCGGGGGTCCGTGGGATCATGGACCCCCGGCCGGACCGCGACGGCACCGCCGTCGACCGGACGTCCGCCGTCCGGCCTTCCCGGTCCGGACGTCCGCGTCCCGCCGTGCCCTGTCCGCCCGGAGCGCGCCGCTCCGCCAGCCCCAGGAGACGCCTGCGGCATGACCAGACGTGTGGGATTCCTCCTGCTCGCCGGCCTGGCGGCGGTGGTGCTGCTGATCTCGGCCGGCATATTCGTCGGCTTCGGCGGCGCCGGCGGCATTCCCGGCGCGGCTCCGCACGAACCTCAGACCTCGGCGGCGCCGGCGGTCTCCGGGCAGTGGGTCGGCACCTGGTCGGCGGCCGCGGCGTCGGCCGAGCCCGGCACCCAGGACGGCTACGGCCAGATGTCGATCCGCAACGTCGTGCACACCAGCGTCGGCGGCTCCAGCGCCCGGATCCGGCTCTCCAACCTCTACGGCACCCGCCCGCTGGCGGTCGGCCACGCCTCGCTCGCGCTGTCGGCGGGCGGCGGCAGCCCGCTCGCCACGGCCGGCACCATGCGCCGGATCACCTTCGACGGGAAGCCGTCGGTGACGCTGCCGGCCGGCGGCGAGCTCACCAGCGACCCGGTGCGGCTGGCCGTCCCCGGCAACGCCGACCTGCTGGTCACCACCTACTCACCGGCCCCCTCGGGACCGGCCACCTACCACCCGTACGCCCGCCAGACGTCCTACCTGGCGCGCGGCGACCGCACCGAGGACCCGGCCGGCACCGCCTACACCGAGCAGAGCCCCTACTGGCGCTACCTGACCGGCGTGGACGTGTTCAGCACCCAGGCGCACGGTGCGGTGGTGGCGATCGGCGACTCGATCACCGACGGCATCACCTCCACGCCGGGCGCCAACCACCGCTGGACCGACTTCCTCGCCGACCGGCTGCGCAACGAGCCGGGCGCCCCCCGCTACGGCGTCCTCAACACCGGCATCAGCGGCAACCGCCTACTGACCGACAGCAACCGCCTCTCCCCCACCAACGGCCCCAGCCTGCTCTCCCGTCTGGACCGCGATGCGCTGTCCCGTACGGGGGTGAAGGCGGTGGTGGTCGAGATCGGCGTGAACGACCTGTTCAAGGCGCCGCGGCAGCTCGACGCGCAGAAGATCGTGGCCGGCATGCGGGAGGTGGTCCACCAGGCGCACACCCACGGGCTGCGGGTCACCGGCTCCACCCTCACCCCGTTCGGCGGGCACCGCGGCTACTCCCGACAGCTCAACGCGGTACGCGAACAGATCAACCACGTCATCCGGTCCGGCACCGTCTACGACGAGGTGGTCGACTTCGACCGGACGCTGCGCGATCCGGTGCACCCGCTGCGGCTGCGGCCGGCCTACGACTCCGGGGACCACCTGCACCCCAGCGACGCCGGCTACCGCGCGATGGCCGACGCGGTGGACGTCGACCACCTCCGGCGGGCCGCCCCCGCCGCGCTCTGACCGCGGCGGCGGCCGGTCAGTCCAGTTCCCGGCGCTCGCGCCGATCCTCCCTGAGCCGCCGCTTCTCCTCCCGGCGCTCCTCCTTCAGCCGCCGCTGCTCCTCCTTGGGCAGCTTGCGCTCCACGCCGACGCCGCCCATCACGGCCAGCCCCGAGACGATCACCCGGGGCGCGCCGGGGTCGCCCGGGACGCCGTCCTCCTGGGAGTCGAAGGCCCCCATGATGCCCAAGCCGCGGGTCTCGACCTCGATGCCCGGCGGCACGATGACGTTGACCCCGCCCATCAGCGTCCAGACGCTGATCTCGACCTCCCCGGCGGCGAAGTTGGCCTCGCGCAGGTCGAGTTCGCCGCCGCCCATGAGGCAGATCGCGAGGAACCGGCGCCCGATCGTCCACCGGCCCTTGCGCTCGAAGCCGCCCATGACGGCGAGGCCCGACGTGGAGCCCTTGGCTCCCTCGGTGATCCGCTCGGACCAGGCCGTCACCGCGTCGCCGGCCGCCGGCTCCTTGCGCAGCGACAGCGGGGCCGGGGCGGGGGCGGCCGCCGGCAGGTCGGCGGTGATCAGTTCCAGTTCGCCGTAGGTGCGGGCCCGGTAGGTGGCGTCGAACCGCTCGTCGAACTCGGCCATGTCCAGCCGGCCTTCGGCGAGGGCGTCCCGCAGGATCTCGGCGACCCGCTCGCGGTCGGCGTCGGAGGCACGCAGCTGGGGCAGCCGTTCGTCAGTCATGCGGACAGATTACGGCCCGGTCCCGGGGCGCGGGCCGGGTCGCGCCGCCCGGTGCGACGCGGGCCGCGCCGCCGCCCGCGTACAGCTCGGCGATCAGGGTCTCGACGTCGGGTTCGCGGACCGCGAGGTCCACCAGTGGATAGCGGGCGGCGACCGCCGTGACCAGGGGCGCCGCGCTGTGGGCCGCGGGGAACGCCAGCCACTGCCGGGGGCCGTCCACCTTGGCCGTGCGGGCCCCGGGGACGCCCTCGATGGGCGGCAGCTCCGCCGCCAGGTCCACCACCAGCAGGCGTTCGCCGTCGGCGGCCGCCCGCAGCCCGGCCAGGTCCCCGTCGAAGACCAGCCGGCCGTGGTCGATGACCATCACGCGGCGGCACAACTGCTCGATGTCGGTGAGGTCGTGGGTGGTCAGCAGCACCGTGGTGCCCCGCTCGGCGTTGACCTCGTGCAGGAACGCGCGGACCTTCGCCTTGCTGGTGACGTCCAGGCCGATGGTCGGCTCGTCCAGGTAGAGCACCTCCGGGTCGTGCAGCAGCGCCGCCGCGAGGTCGCCGCGCATCCGCTGGCCGAGGGAGAGTTGGCGGACGGGGACGTCCAACAGCGGTGCCAGGTCGAGGAGTTCGACGCAGCGGTCGAGGTTGGTGCGGAAGGCGCCGGCCGGGACCCGGTACATCCGGCGCACCAGTTCGTAGGAGTCCTTCAGCGGCAGGTCCCACCACAGGGTGGTGCGCTGTCCGAAGACCACACCGATCCGGCGGGCGAGGCGGGTGCGTTCGCGAGAGGGGTATCCCCTGTTCGAGCGCAGCCGAGAACTTGGGGAAGGGTCGATGCCCGCGACCCGCAGCCGGCCGCCGCTGGGCGTCAGGATGCCGGTCAGCATCTTGATGGTGGTCGACTTCCCGGCGCCGTTCGGCCCGATGTAGCCGACCATCTCGCCGCGCGGCACCTGGAAGGTGAGGCCGTCGACGGCCCGCACCTGGTGCCGGGCCCGCCGCAGCCGGCCCACCTTGCGCCGCACGGTGAAGACCTTCTCGACACCGGCCACCTCGATCAGCGGCTCCGCCTCCGCCGGGTCCGTTTTGCCCACTGCGCTCGACTTCCCTTCGTCTGAAGCTCGTTGATGCGTGCGGTCAGCTGCCGGTGCTGCGGTAGGCGCACACGCCGCGCCGCCAGGCCAGGGCCGCGCCGGCGGCCATCAGCGCGGCCACCGCCGGCCCGAGGAAGGCGGTCCAGAGCGGCAGCCCGAGGGGGTAGGGGCGGCCCAACAGCCACAGCGCGGGCAGCCAGTTGACGAAGGCCAACGGGACGATGAAGGTGACCCCGCGCACCAGGTCCCGGGCGAACACCGTCGGCGGGTACTGGAGCAGGGCGTTGCCTCCGTAGGTGAGGGAGTTCTGCAGCTCGGCGGCGTCCTGGGCCCAGAACTGGAAGGCCGCGCCGACGGTGTAGACCGCGCCGAAGATCACCGCACCGCACACCGCCATCAGCGGCACCATCAGGACCCGGCCGGCCGTCCACTCCACGTCGAGTCGGCCCACCGACCACAGCAGCACCAGCAGCCCCTGGGTGGTGCGACCCAGCCGGCGCAGCGCGAAGCGGTCCGCGGCGATCTGGAGGTAGACCGGGACCGGACGCAGCAGCAGGGTGTCCAGGGTGCCGTCGCGGATCCGGGCGCCCAGCCGCTCCACGTTGCCGACCAGCAGGTCCGCCAGGCCCAGCGCGAGACTGCAGGTGCCGTAGAGGAAGGCGACCTCGGGCAGGGTGAAGCCGCCGAGCGCGTCGACCCGCGAGAACATCAGCAGGATCGCGACGAAGTCCAGTCCGCTGGCGGCGAAGTTGCCGAACGTCATCAGCACGAACGACGTCCGGTAGGCCAGCGTGGAACGCACCCACATCCAGGCGATCAGCCCGAACGCGAACAGCCCGTGCCCGACGGCCCGCAGCCGCCCGTCCGGTCCGTCGTCGCGCCACCCGGGCCGGGCGCTAGCCACCGTGGACCACCACCTTGCGGGTGGCGGCCGACTGCACGAGCCGCCCCAGTGCCAGCAGCACCACGGCCCAGGCCGCCTGGAACGCCAGCCCGCCGAGCAGCGCCCCGCCGGTCCGCGCACCGATCAGCACGTCGGCCGGCACCTGGAGCAGCGCCGCCCAGGGCAGCAGTTGGGCGAGGTCGGCGAAGCCGCCGGGGAAGACCCGCAGCGGCAGCACCATCCCGGAGAAGAACATGCAGGACAGCCCGCTGATCATGGCCAGCCCGGAACTGTCCAGCAGCCAGAACGCGGACAGCGCCACGAGGTAGCGCAGCGCGAAGCTGACGACCACGCCCAGCAGCGCCGACAGCAGGAAGCAGGCCCAGGTCAGCGGGTTGCCGGGGAGCGCCAGCGGGAACGCCAGGGCCCCCACCGCCAGCGGCACCACCCCGCGGCCGATCAGTTGGAACCCGGCCCGGCCCAGGTCGGCGGCGAGCCACCACAGCTGGAGGTCGGCCGGCCGGTAGAGGTCGACCGCGACGTCGCCGCTGCGGATCCGGTCCTGGAGCTCGTCCAGACCACCGGTGGCGATCATGGCGACGGCCAGCAGCGCCTGCCCGGCCCAGACGAAGGTCAGCGCCTGCGCGGGGCCGTAGCCGCCGAGGTGCGGCCGCTGGTCCCACAGGGCGAGGTAGGTGTAGGCGATGATGAAGCCGAAGACGGTGTTGGTGGCGACGCCCGCCGCGGTGGCGGCGCGGTAGGTGGCGTACCGCCGGAAGCTGCCGGCCGCCACGGCCCCGTACAACACGCCGCGCTCCCCCTGCTCTTGGTCGGTTCCGTCCGGGTCCGTGCGGGTCCGTGCGGACGGCAAGGCACCGGAGCCTAAGGTCCGCGTGCGGTGGGCACCATCGATTTATCACCCGTCCGGGTGAGGCAGGGGCGCCATTCAGCCGGTCGCCGGGCGGACGCGGGTGCGCGCCACCCCTGGCGACCGGGACGGATGATGCGAAAGTTATCCATCGGGTGCCCGTTGCCCTTCCCGGCACAGTGCAACACGGCGCAGCAGCACCGCACGGCGCTTCGCACGGCACTCCGCACGACCCCGCACCGGTCCTGACACGACACCGCTCCCGCCGCGGCACGACCTCCGGCGGCGGCCGAGGAGTCACACAGACATGAGCGACGACGCGCGGCACGACGGCACGGGCGACGAGAGTGACCACGACGGCACGGGCGGCGGCACGGGCGAGGAGGTCCCCGCCCGCCCCCGACGCACCGGCTGGCGCCGACTCGTGCCCACCTGGCGGATGGTGCTGGGCTCCGTCCTGCTCCTCCTGCTGCTGATCGTGGGCGGCCTGACCGCCGGCTACCTCCTGGTCGGCATCCCGCCCGCCAACAGCGCGGCCAAGGCGCAGAGCAACGTCTACCTCTACTCCGACGGCACCGAGCTGGCCCGCGACGGCGACGTCAACCGCGAGAACGTACCGCTGGGTCAGGTCCCCAAGGCCGTCCAGCGGGCCGTACTCGCCGCCGAGGACCGGGACTTCTACTCCGAGTCCGCGGTCGACCCGGCCGCGATGCTGCGGGCCGCCTGGAACACCGTCACCGGCAAGGGCAAGCAGTCGGGCTCCACCATCACCCAGCAGTACGTCAAGAACTACTACCTCGGCCAGGAACAGACCGTCACCCGCAAGGCCAAGGAGTTCTTCATCGCCATCAAGCTGGACCGCGAGGCCAGCAAGGACGACATCCTGGAGGGCTACCTCAACACCAGCTACTACGGCCGCAACGCCTACGGCATCCAGGCCGCCGCCCGGGCCTACTACGGCAAGGACGTCGGTTCCCTCACCACCGCCGAGGGCGCCTACCTCGCGGCGCTGCTCAACGCCCCCAGCGCGTACGACGTCACCGCCCACCCCGAGAACCGACCGCGCGTGGTGGCCCGTTGGAACTACGTCCTGGACGGCATGGTCAAGCAGAAGTGGCTCGGCGCCGGCGAACGCGCCGGGCTGGCCTTCCCCGCCCTCACCAGGGCCCGCACCTCCGCCGGCCTCTCCGGCCAGCGCGGCTACCTCGTCGAAGCGGTCCGGGACTACCTCACCGACCACGACGTGCTCGACGACAACACCCTGCGGGCGGGCGGCTACCGCATCACCACCACCATCGACCACAAGCGGCAGAACGCCTTCGTCAAGGCCGTCCGCACCCAACTGATGGACCGGCTCAGCGAGGACCGCGCGGTCGACGGCTACGTGCGGGCCGGCGGCGCCTCCATCGACCCCGCCACCGGCAAGGTCGTCGCCCTCTACGGCGGCGTCGACTACGCCAAGCAGTACGTCAACAGCGCCACCCGCCGCGACTACCAGGTCGGCTCCACCTTCAAGCCGCTGGTCTTCGCCTCCGCCGTGCAGAACGGCTCGGTCACCCAGGACGGCTCCGCGATCACGCCCAACACCGTCTACGACGGCACCAACAAGCGGATGACACTCAACCACGGCCGCCCCACCGGCTTCGCCCCCGGCAACGAGGACGACCGCTCCTACGGCCCGATCACCGTCACCGAGGCCACCGACAAGTCCGTCAACGCGGTCTACGCCCAGATGGGCATCGACGTCGGCCCGGACACCGTCCGCAAGACCGCCGTCGCCCTCGGCATCCCGGCCAAGACCCCCAGCCTCGCCACCTCCCAGGGCGCCATCTCCCTGGGCACCGCGACCCCCAGCGTGCTGGACATGACCCAGGTCTACGCGACCCTCGCCCACCACGGCCGGCAGCTGCCGTACACCCTGGTCGACCACGTCGCCAAGGACGGCGAGGACGTCGACCTGCCGGAGCGCGAGGAGAGCACCGCCGTCGAACGGGCCGCCGCCGACACCACCACCCAGATCCTGCGCAGCGTCGTCGACGGCGGCACCGGCACCGCCGCCCAGGGCGCCGGCCGCCCGGCCGCCGGCAAGACCGGCACCGCGGAGAACGACAAGGCCGCCTGGTTCGCCGGCTACACCCCCGACCTGGCCACCGTCGTCGCCGTCCTCGGCCAGCACCCGCAGACCGCCGTCCAGGAACCGCTGTACGGCGCGGCCGGCCGGGACCGGCTCAACGGCGGCGACTTCCCCGCCCAGATCTGGGCGGACTACACCGCGGCGGCGCTCACCGGCCACCCCGCCCACGACTTCGACCTGCAACTCCAACAGGGCGCCGAGGCCGGCGGGTCGCCCTCGCCGTCCGCCGACGACTCGGCGTCGGCGAGCGCCTCGACCTCGCCGGGCACCGGCCCGTCCGACAGCACCGGCCCGACCGGCACCGGGGCACCCACCGGGACCGGCGCCCCCACCGGACCGACCGGCGAACCGACCCTCCCGCCGATCCCCACCGAGGCGCCGACCACCGACGCGCCCACCGAGGAGTTCCCCACGGTGGGCCCGCCGGACGTCGACGACTACGCGCGACGGTGGGGCGACGGATAACCGACGGCGGCCGGAGAAGCGGCCCGCATCAGTGGCCGGAGGTGGCCTTCAGCCCGACCACGGCCACCAGCAGCAGGCAGATGAAGAAGATCCGCGCGGCGGTCGCGGGCTCACCGAGCACCAGCATCCCGACCACCGCGGCCCCGGCCGCACCGATGCCGACCCAGACGCCGTAGGCGGTGCCGATCGGCAGCGTCCGGGCGGCGTAGGAGAGCAGCACCATGCTGACGACGATGCCCGCACCGGTGGCCACACTGGGCCACAGCCGGGTGAACCCGTCGGTGAACTTCATGCCGATCGACCAACCGACCTCCAACAGGCCGGCGACGACGAGCAGGATCCATGCCATGACGGCACCTCCGTGAAAGGACTTCAACAGGGGTGCGTCGTCTTGTCGTGACCCGGTACGGCGCGTCTCGTCGGGTTGTCACCGAGGCTAGCAAAAGGCTCCCCCGCAGGTGGTGACGTGGATCACCACCCGCGGGGGAGCCGGGTCCGCTACAGGTACAGGCCGGTCGAGTCGTCCGCGCCCTCCAGGCGCTCCGCGGCCACCGCGTGCAGGTCGCGCTCGCGCATCAGCACGTACGCCACCCCCCGCACCTCGACCTCGGCCCGGTCCTCGGGGTCGTACAGCACCCGGTCGCCCACCTCGACGGTGCGTACGTTCTGCCCCACCGCGACCACCTCGGCCCAGGCCAGGCGGCGGCCGACCGCCGCGGTCGCGGGAATGACGATGCCGCCGGACGAGCGGCGCTCGCCCTCGGGGATGTCCGTCCGGACCAGCACGCGGTCGTGCAGCATCCGGATCGGCAGCTTGTCGTGGGTGTCCTTGGCGTTATTCGGGCTCACGGCATGACCGTACCTGCCCCACGGCGCCCCCCACGCACCGCGGGCGGATTCCGAAGGCGGCCGCGCCCCCGTGGGACGGGCCGCCCGGGCCGCTGCTCGTACCGCTACTTGTGCCGCTTCTTGGAGCCCAGCACCAGCAGGCCCACCACAGCCACGCCGACCATGGCCACCGGAACGACCCGCTCCAGGCGCGGCGCCCCGTCCTCGGACACCAGCTGGCCGCGCACGTCCGAGACCAGGCGGTTGACGGCCACGTAGGCCCGCCCCGCCGTGCGGTCCACGGCCGCGGACGCCTTCGCCTTCGCATCGTCCATGATCGTCTTCGGGTGCAGTCGAACGCCGATCTCGTCGAGCGTCACGGCGAGATCCTGCCGCCTGCGGACGATGTCCGCCTCGATCTGCGCAGGGGTCCTGGCTTCCGACACCGCGCCGCCTCCGTCATCTCGTGCCGATGCTTACGGGGTCCCAACGCCTGCCGGAACCGCCCCGTACCGAACCGGCCACCTCGATCACGTGCCGATTCGTCAGGGACAGTCTGTCAGCTCGCACCGGCAGGCGCCCCACAGCGTCCCCGTTTCGCGCCGCCGCGGCGCCCCCGGCACCGGCCGCGGCCCGCGCTGGCTAGGGTCAGGGGCGTACGACCCAGCTGTACGACCCCGCAAGGAGACGGAGACCCACCATGAGCGAGCGACTCCAGCCCGGCGACACCGCGCCCGCCTTCACGCTCCCCGACGCCGACGGCCAGCAGGTCTCGCTCGCCGACCGCAAGGGACGCAAGGTCATCGTCTACTTCTACCCGGCCGCCCTGACCCCCGGCTGCACCAAGCAGGCGTGCGACTTCACCGACAACCTCGACTTCCTGGCCGGCCACGGCTACGACGTCATCGGCATCTCCCCCGACAAGCCGGAGAAGCTCGCGAAGTTCCGCGAGAAGGAGGAGCTCAAGGTCACCCTGCTCGGTGACCCCGACAAGGAGGTCCTCACCGCCTACGGCGCCTTCGGCGAGAAGAAGCTCTACGGCAAGACGGTCACCGGCGTGATCCGCTCCACCGTCATCGTCGACGAGGACGGCAAGGTCGAGCGCGCGCTGTACAACGTCAAGGCCACCGGCCACGTCGCCAAGATCATCAAGGATCTGGGCCTGTAACACCGCTACAGGCGTCCGGCGCGCCCCACCCCTACGGCGCCGGGGCCACGACCTCCTCCGGGACCGTCACCACGGCCCGGTCCGGCAACTCCAGCACGGCCTCGGCGCCGCCGCCCGCGGCGGCGCCGAACTCCAACCGCGCCCCCAGGACCTCCGCCTGCCCGGCCGCGATCGTCAACCCCAACCCGTGCCCCGTACCGCGCTCCGGCGCCGCCGTGCGGAACCGCCGCGGCCCCTCCGCACACAGGTCCGCCGGATACCCCGGCCCGTGGTCCCGCACCACGATCCGCGCCCCGGCGACCACCACCTCGATCGGCGGCTCGCCGTGCTTGGCCGCGTTCGCCAACAGGTTCACCAACACCCGCTCGACCCGCCGCCGGTCCGTCTCCACGATCACCGGCTCGCCCTCGACCGCCACCGACACCGACAGGTCGTCCACCCCGCGCTGCCGCACCGCCCGCTGCACGATCCCGCGCACCAACGACGGCAACTCACAGGCGTCCAGATCGGCCCGCTCCACCCCGGCGTCCAACCGCGAGACCTCCAGCAGGTCCTCCACCAGCCGCCGCATCGCCTGCGCCCGGTCCCGCACCAACTCCACCGCCCGCGGCTCCGGCAACAACTCGGCCGCCGCCACCAGACCCGCCACCGGCGTCCGCAGCTCGTGCGCCACGTCCGCGGTGAACTCCCGCTCGGCCTCCACCCGCGCCGCCAACGACGTCGCCATGTGGTGCACGCTACGACCCAGCTCCGCCACCTCGTCCCGGCCGTGGCTCGCCAACGCGTCCGCGTCCGGCGGCTCCCCCGCCGCGATCCGCCGCGCCGCCGCCGCACTCAACCGCAACCGCCGCGACAACCGCTGCGCCACGAACCACGACACCACCGCCATCAGCACGACCGTGCCGCACCCCGCGATCAGCAGCGCCCGGTCCAGCGCCACCTGCGCCGGATCGTCGTCCGGGTACGCCGCCGACACCGACAACGAACGCGTCGGCCGGTCACCGTCCCCACCGACCCCGGTCGCCGCCCACACCCGCGGGTCGTCGCCCCCACTGAGATACGTCCCCGACCGGTTGTGGAACACCGCCGCCCGCAACGGCGACGGCAGCGTCGCGTCGTCCAACTGCGCACCGAGCGCCAGCGTCCCGTCACGCTCGAAGATCTGCAGCGCCGAACTCAGCCGCTCGTCCTGATAGGACCGCGCCGACCGCTCCCGCTCGGCATCCGCGATGTGGTGCACGGCAAAGCCGAGCACCACCACCGCAAGCGCCGTCATGCACGAAATGGCCAGGGCGATCCGGCCTCGAATGCCCATCACGCGAGGTTGTACATCTCCGTCGTGTCACCGAGCGGCGTGGAGCCGTCGTAGGTCACCTCAAGGCCCGTGAAGGCCCGCGCACCGTCGACCTCCTTCGCCCCGTAGAGCCGGAACGTCGCCCGATACCCGGCATCCGTACCGACCCCCGCCGCGGTCTTCTCGACCTGCACCACACCCCGCCCCTCGGCCTCGTCCGCGTCATAGCGGTCCCACGTGATCGCGGTCGCCACCATCCCGGCGTCCGCACAGGTCAACGTGATCACCTGGGGCTTGATCTCCGGCTCCCCGATCCCGCAGTCGCGGACACCCGGCAGATCACCGCTCGGCGGACCGTCCGACTTCACGTCCTGCACGGCGGAGGTCTTCGGCGCGGCGTCCACCGCCGACGCCCGGTCCGACGCCTGGCCGAACCACACCCCACCGGCCGCCAGCGCCGTCACCACGAGGAAGGCCAGCAGGGCGGTGCGCCCGCGCCTCCAACGGGCCCCTTCGTGGTCGGTCATCACACACTCCTCCCGAGGCACCTTCGCCCCGTCAACCCCACCAGCAAACACGACCGCCGCGGCAACCCCGCACCGGCCCGGACCCCGATCACACCGTTCCGCCACCGCACCACGGCCGTCACGTCCCGCGACGAAAGGACACCCTTCGACGGGCCTGCGACCAAAAGGGGCGGTTTCGCCACCGCCACTCTCCTCTCCCCCCGACACAGGCTGATTGCCCGAATGCCGCGGTGACCCCTCGGCTTTGTACCAGTCGTGTAACAAGCCTCCGCGGGACGGCAACCCTCCCCCCCTGACGTGCGCCGTACGGACCGGTTCCGCGTGACATACCTCGCGTTCACCGTCCACAGTGTTTTGACCCGCCCTCCAGCGTGCAGGCGCACACGTCGAAGCCCCAACGCCCCACCCGCGCAACCGAACCGCGCGCCGACCCAACGGGAGGACCGCCGCGTGCCGCACCTCAGTACCGAAGACAGCCACTCCGCGCCGGAACCGGACCGAGAGGCACGCAGACGCCACTGGGCGCTCTTCCGCGCCATCGACCGCCGCCGCAACCCCCCACTGCGCCGCACCGACATCACCGTCACGGACGAACCCACCGTCCGCCGCGCCGTGAAGGCCGCCGCACTCGGCAACGCCATGGAGTGGTTCGACTTCGGGATCTACAGCTACCTGGCCCTCACCATCGGCAAGGTCTTCTTCCCCAGCGGCAGCGCCACCACCAGCCTGTTGTCCTCCTTCGCCACCTTCGCCGTGGCCTTCCTCGTACGGCCGCTCGGCGGCGCCTACTTCGGCCCCCTCGGCGACCGCATCGGCCGCAAGAAGGTCCTCGCGCTCACCATGATCATGATGGCGCTGGGCACCCTCTGCATCGGCCTCATCCCCTCCTACACGACCATCGGCCTGTGGTCCCCGGCCCTGCTCATCCTCTTCCGGCTCATCCAGGGCTTCTCCACCGGCGGCGAATACGGCGGCGCCTCCACCTTCATCGCCGAGTACGCCCCCGACAAGAAGCGCGGCTTCTTCGGCAGCTTCCTGGAAATGGGCACCCTGATCGGCTACACCGGCGCCGCCGGCATCGTCCTCCTGCTCAACACCACGCTCGGCCCGGACGCCATGCTCGCCTGGGGCTGGCGGATCCCCTTCCTCATCGCCGGCCCGCTCGGCCTGGTCGGCCTCTACCTCCGGCTCCGACTCGACGAGACCCCGGCCTTCCAGAAGTTCGAAGCCGCCCAGCACCACGCCCCCGCCGCATCCCCCGCCTCCGCCGAGGACGAACCCGCCCACCCGCCCGCCGGCAACCCGGGGAAGAAACTGGGCGAGATCCTCACCCAGCACTGGCCGGCACTCATCCTCTGCATCGCCCTGGTCGGCGCCTACAACATCACCGACTACATGCTCCTGTCGTACATGCCGACCTACCTCACCGACACCCTCAAGTACAACGAGGCCCACGGCCTGCTGATCCTCCTGGTCACCATGGTCGTGCTCATCTGTCTGCTCCCCACCGTCGGCAGGCTCAACGACCACTACGGCCGCAAACCGCTCCTCATGGCCGGCATGCTCGGCTTCCTGGTCCTCGCCATCCCGGCGTTCCTCCTGGTCAAACAGGGCTCCCTGCTCGCCGTCTCGTGCGGCATGGCGCTCCTCGGCCTCTGCCTGCTGTGCCTCCTCGGCACCATGTCCGCCGCCCTGCCGGCCCTCTTCCCCACCAGCGTCCGCTACGGCTCGCTCTCCATCGGCTACAACCTCGCGGTCTCCCTGTTCGGCGGCACGACGCCCCTGGTCATCACCGCCCTCATGGACGCCTTCAACAAGAACGTCATGGTCCCCGCCTACTACACGATGGCCGCCGCCCTGGTCGGCGTCGTCGCCGTCGCCTGCATGAAGGAGACCGCCCAACAGCCCCTCGAAGGCTCCCCGCCCTCGGTCGCCACCAAGGAAGAAGCCCTCGCCCTGATCGCCGAACGCACCCAGGAACCGCGCTTCTGACGTCGCTCCCCCGACCGGCTCCGGCGTGACCGCAGGCCCCTCCGCTCGTTCTCCAGTTCGGCAGTCGAGAGAACGCACGGAGGGGCCTGCGGCTCTGCTGCCCACGAAGGGGGAGCCATGCCGACGAGCCCGTACACCCGCGAGCGCCTGGAGGCCGCCGCGACGACATCCGGGACGCTGTCCGAAGCACTCGGAAAACTGGGGGTCGACCCGCGAAGCCCGAAGCGGAACTACCTCAGGGAGCGGATGCGCAAGCTGGGGGTGGACACGTCGCACTTCGAGCGGGAGCCGGCGCGATGGACGAGGGAGGTGCTCCAGGCCGCGGTCTCCGCCTCGACGAGCATGTACGGGGTTCTCCGGCACCTCGGGCTTGAGGTCGTCGGCGGGCACCACACGCACATCAGTCGCCGGGTCAGGGCGTACGGGATCGACACCTCGCACTTCACGCCGGTGGTCCGCACCGCGCGCATGAGGGACAACCAGCGCCGCCGGAGAGCCGAAGAGATCCTCGTCGAGACCACGTCGACACAGGCCAGGCGCACGTCGAACACCCGGCTCAAGAGGGCGCTGCGCGAGCGGGGAGCACAGGAGTGCTGCGCCCTGTGCGGCATCGCACCGGTCTGGCAGGGGAAGCCGCTCCCCTTGGAGGTCGACCACGTCGACGGCAACTGGCGCGACAACCGGATCGAGAACCTTCGCTT
The DNA here is from genome assembly GCF_039532155.1 of Streptomyces lunalinharesii. NCBI lineage: Bacteria > Bacillati > Actinomycetota > Actinomycetes > Kitasatosporales > Streptomycetaceae > Streptomyces > Streptomyces lunalinharesii. Next base: position 151,609 of record NZ_BAAARK010000019.1, on the reverse strand, counting down.
CCTCTGCCCCAACTGCCATTCGACGACGGACAGTTATCGAGGGCGCGGCAAGGGGCGCAGCAAGGGTGCCGTCGCATGAGCAGTGGCGTGCGGTACACCCGCGAGCGGTTGGCCGAGGCGGCCGCGCGATGCTCCGACATCGACGAGGTCATCGCCTTCTTCGGCACGCGGTCGTACGACACCCTCCGCCGTCACCTCTTCCGCCGGTTCGACCACTTCGGCATCGACGTGACGCACCTGCCCCGTCAGCGGCGGGCCACCGGGGCGACCGTGAAACCGGCCCCGGACGAACTGCGGCGGGCGGTGGCGGGGGCGACGTCCGTCGCCGGCGCCCTGCGCGCACTCGGCCGGAAGCCGTACGACAGCCGGCTCCGCGCGCTGTTCCCCACGTGGGTCGCCCAGGACGGCCTCGACACCTCGCACTTCCTGGGGCAGGCACACCAACGCGGCAGGTCGGGCGCGACTCCTCGCAAGCGTCCGGAGGACATCTTGATCAAGCACGCCGGTAGGCGCCGGACGCGCACCCTCCTCCTGCGTCGGGCGCTCCGCGAAGTCGGCGCCCCCGAGGCGTGCGCCGCATGCGGCGTCGGCCCGGAATGGCTGGGGAAGCCCATGACGCTGGAGATCGACCACATCAACGGCGACTGGAGCGACGACCGTAGGGAGAACCTCCGGTTGCTCTGCCCCAACTGCCATGCGATCACAGACACTTGGTGCCGGGGTGGCCACCCGGACGGCCACGGCCGCAAGAGCCGCTGATCCGCACCCGCCACGCCCGTGGCGGGGCCGGTACGATGACTGGGAGCTGGCGGCCGTGGCGGAATTGGCCTACGCGCAGCACTTAGGATGCTGTGGGAGAAATCCCTTGAGGGTTCGAATCCCTCCGGCCGCACTCATAAATGGCCTGCGAATCGAAGGTTCGATACGCAGGCCATTGTGCTGTCCGGACGTCTCAGCCCAACAACTCCCGCACCACCGGTGCCAGCGCGCGGAAGGCCTTGCCGCGGTGGCTGATGGCGTTCTTCTCGGCGGGGGTGAGTTCGGCGCAGGTGCGGGTCTCGCCGTGGGGCTGGAGGACGGGGTCGTAGCCGAAGCCGCCGGTGCCGGCGGGGGTGCGGCGCAGGGTGCCGTCCAAGGTGCCTTCGACGACCCGTTCGGTGCCGTCGGGGAGGGCGAGGGCCGCGGCGCAGGCGAAGTGCGCGGCGCGGTGTTCGTCGGCGATGTCGGAGAGCTGGGCGAGGAGCAGGTCGAGGTTGGCCTGGTCGTCGCCGTGCCGGCCGGCCCAGCGGGCGGAGAAGATGCCGGGGGCGCCGCCGAGGACCTCGACGCAGAGGCCGGAGTCGTCGGCGACGGCCGGGTGGCCGGTGGCCCGGGCGAGGGCGTGCGCCTTGAGGAGGGCGTTCTCGGCGAAGGTGACGCCGGTCTCCTTGACGTCGGGGACGTCGGGGTAGGCGTCGGCGCCGACGAGTTCGACGTCGAGGTCGGCCGCGGCGAGGATGGCGCGGAGTTCGGTGATCTTGCCGGTGTTGCGGGTGGCGAGGACGAGGCGGCGGGGGGCCGCGGGGCGGTCGCCGGTTTGTGACTCCATGGGTGGTGATTATTCCTCGTCGTCCGGGGTGCAGGCGCTGGTGATCCGGCCCAGGGAGTCGCCGACGGGGGTGAGGTCGGGGGTTTCGTCGTCCGCGATGGCGCGGCGGGCGTTCTTGATGCCGGTGCTCATGGTGTCGACGGCTCCGGCGAGCTCGGGGTCGTCGGTGGCGGCGCTGAGGCGGTGCAGGTCGGTGTCGAGGGCGTCCAGGGCCGCGGTGGCTTCTTGGGGGTCGTCGGTGGCCTTGTCGGCGGCGGTGTGGAGTTTGTCGACGCCGTCGACGAGGGCGGTGACGGTGTGGGTGCAGTCGACGGCCCGCTGGGCCGCGCCGCAGGCGACCAGGAGCGGGAGGGCGGTGGTCGCGGCGGCCAGTGCGGCGAGCGCGGTGACGGTGGGGCGGCGCGGGCCGGGGTGGCGGTGGGGGCGGGCCATGGGGCGTTCCTTCCCCTGCGGCGTACGGGGGATGCGTACGGGTGCCGGCGCGCGGTGGTGCGGGGTGGTGCGTGCGGCGGACTCAGCAGGGGTGGGAACGCGGGGTGGGGAAGGGGGGGCCCGGTGGCGGTGGGGGGAGCGGGGCGGAGGGTGGTGTTCCGGTCCGCTCCCCCGGTGGGTGCGGTCGGTCAGAGGGTGCGGGCGAGCGCTTCCTGCTGGGCGGCGTCGAGGGTGGTGCAGCCGGCGACGGCGAGGTCGAGCAGGGAGTTGAGTTCGTCGCGGGCGAAGGGGGTGGCCTCGGCGGTGCCCTGGACCTCGACGAAGCGGCCGTCGCCGGTGCAGACGACGTTCATGTCGGTCTCGGCGCGGACGTCCTCTTCGTAGCAGAGGTCGAGGAGCGGGGTGCCGTCGACGATGCCGACGCTGACCGCGCTGACGGTGCCGGTGAGGGGGCGGCGGCCGTGCTTGATGAGCTTCTTGCCCTGGGCCCAGCTGATGGCGTCGGCGAGGGCGACGTAGGAGCCGGTGATGGCGGCGGTGCGGGTGCCGCCGTCGGCCTGGAGGACGTCGCAGTCGAGGACGACGGTGTTCTCGCCGAGGGCCTTGAAGTCGATGACGGCGCGCAGCGAGCGGCCGATGAGGCGGGAGATCTCGTGGGTGCGGCCGCCGATCTTGCCGCGGACGGATTCCCGGTCGCCGCGGGTGTTGGTGGAGCGGGGCAGCATCGCGTACTCGGCGGTGACCCAGCCTTCGCCGGTGCCCTTGCGCCAGCGCGGTACGCCTTCGGTGACCGAGGCGGTGCAGAAGACTTTGGTGTCGCCGAAGGAGACGAGGACGGAGCCTTCGGCGTGCTTGCTCCAGCCGCGTTCGATGGTGACGGGGCGGAGCTGTTCGGGGGTGCGGCCGTCGATGCGAGACATGGTCTTGACCCTATCGGCTGCGTGAAGGGCCCCGGTTCCGGTTCCGGGATGCCGGAAACTTCGGGAGCGGGGCCCTCGTCAGGAGCGGTGGCTCACATCATGTCTTCGATCTCGGCGGCGATCGGGTCGGCGTCGGTGCCGATGACGACCTGGATCGCGGTGCCCATCTTCACGACGCCGTGTGCGCCGGCGGCCTTGAGGGCGGCTTCGTCGACCAGGGAGGCGTCGTTGACCTCGGTGCGGAGGCGGGTGATGCAGCCCTCGACCTCTTCGATGTTGTCGAGTCCGCCGAGCCCGGCGACGATCTTCTCAGCCTTGGTGGCCATGTCCACTCCTGCTTGTCTCGGCCGTCGGCGGTTCCGCCGCGCGGTTTTCACACGGTAACGCACGTTCAGCCCACTACTGCGGGCGTTTGAGCGCGATCTGACGAAGGATGGCGAGCGTCGGAGGGGGTGTCCGGAAGGCCCCCTCCGACAAATGGTCTACACCACCAGTATGCGGCAAACGGCGGGTCGGGCGCCGCCGGGTCGGCGCCGGGGACGGGCGGAGGGCGCGGATGAGTTCGGACGCAGCGGGCGCGGCACCGGGGAAGGGGCCGAGCCCCGTCAAGGTCCGGGCGGCGGGCCTGTTCCAGGGGCTGCAGAAGATGGGCCGCAGCTTGCAGTTGCCGATCGCGGTGCTGCCGGCGGCGGGCATCTTGAACCGGCTGGGTCAGCCGGACGTCTTCGGCGCCGAGGGCCTGGGCTGGGGGAACGTCGCGAAGGTGTTCGCGGGGGCGGGCGGGGCGCTGCTGGATTCCGGGCTGGGGCTGCCGCTGCTGTTCTGCATCGGTGTGGCGATCGGGATGGCGAAGAAGGCGGACGGGTCGACGGCGCTGGCGGCGGTGACCGGGTTCCTCGTCTACTACTCGGTGCTGCACGCGTTCCCGGCGCGCTGTGCCGTCGGGCAGCGGTACACCCAGACCGGCCAGTGGGCCGGGGTGTGCGTGGACACGTCGGCGAAGGTGACCCAGGCGGCGTTCCAGAACCCGGGGGTGTTCGGGGGCATCGTGATGGGTTTCCTGGCGGCCTGGCTCTGGCAGCGCTTCCACCGGGTGCGGCTGGTGGACTGGCTGGGCTTCTTCAACGGCCGGCGGTTGGTGCCGATCATCATGGCCTTCGTCGGGCTGGTCTTCGCGGTGGTGTGCCTGTTCGTCTGGCCGCCGATCGGTGACGGGCTGATGCGGTTCAGCGAGTGGCTGACGGCGCTGAGTGCGTGGGGTGCGGGGATCTTCGGGGTGGCGAACCGTGCGCTGCTGGTGGTGGGGCTGCACCAGTTCCTGAACATTCCGTTGTGGTTCCAGTTCGGGAGCTTCACCAAGCCGGACGGGACGGTGGTGCACGGCGACATCAACCGGTTCATGGCGGGCGATCCGACGGCGGGGCAGTTCACCACCGGTTTCTTCCCGATCATGATGTTCGCGTTGCCGGCGGCGGCGCTGGCGATGGCGCACTGTGCGAAGCCGCATCGCCGCAAGGAGATCGCGGGGATGATGCTGTCGATCGGCCTGACGTCGTGCGTCACCGGCATCACCGAGCCGATCGAGTACGCGTTCATGTTCGTGGCGCCGGCGCTGTACGTGCTGCACGCGGTGCTGACGGGGGTGTCGATGGCGGTGAGTTGGGGGCTGGGGGTGCACGACGGCTTCAGCTTCTCGGCCGGGCTGATCGACTACGTCATCAACTGGGGGCTGGCGACGAAGCCGTGGTTGCTCATTCCGATCGGGCTGTGCTTCGCGGCGGTGTACTACGCGGTCTTCCGCTTCGCGATCAAGCGGTTCGACCTCCAGACCCCGGGGCGGGAGCCGGACGAGGTGGGGGACACGATGGAGCGGGAGAACGTGAAGTAGCGCTCACCGGGGTGGGCGGCGTGCGGTCGGCCGCGCCGCGACCGGTAGCGGGCCGTCCGGTTGAGGCCCTTTGGCAGGTTCCTTGCAACGCCCCCGCCGTGCTACAACAGGTCTACACCACCTCGCGTGTGGTGTAGACCTGCGGCCGGTTCTGGCCGCGTCCCCCCGAGACGCCGCCGTCCCCCACCACTTCGTCCAGGCGGCGCCTTGTCCACTGGAGGAAGTTGTGTCCACGGCCAGTGCCGTCCCCGCGGCCGAGAAGAAAAAGAAGGGTTCCGGCGCGATGGCTGTCATGCAGCGCATCGGTCGCAGCCTGATGCTGCCGGTCGCCGTGCTGCCCGCAGCCGCCCTGCTCGTCCGCCTCGGCAACGCCGACATGCTCGGCCGGGAGTCGTTCCCGACCGTCATCACCAAGATCGCCAGCTACATGGCGGCCGGCGGCGGCGCGATCCTCGACAACATGCCGCTGCTGTTCGCCGTCGGCATCGCGATCGGCTACGCCAAGAAGTCGGACGGCTCGACCGCGCTGGCCGCGGTGACCGGTTACCTCGTCTTCCAGAAGGTGCTCGCGACCTTCACCGACAAGAACCTGCCCAAGGTCGCCGCGGTCGTGGACGGCAAGATCGTCATGAACGAGGCGCCGGTCAACGCCGGCGTGCTCGGCGGTGTCGTGATGGGCCTCGTAGTAGCGCTGCTCTACCAGCGCTACTACCGCAAGAAGCTGCCCGAGTGGCTGGGCTTCTTCGGCGGTCGCCGGCTGGTCCCGATCCTGTCGGCCTTCGCGGGTCTGGTCGTGGGCATAGTCTTCGGCCTGATCTGGCCGGTGCTCGGCGCGGGTCTGCACAACTTCGGCGAATGGCTGGTCGGCTCGGGCGCCGTGGGCGCGGGCATCTTCGGCGTCGCGAACCGCGCGCTGATCCCGGTGGGCATGCACCACCTGCTGAACTCCTTCCCGTGGCTCCAGGCGGGCGACTACCACGGCAAGCACGGCGACATCGCGCGCTTCCTCGCCGGCGACCCGAGCGCCGGCCAGTTCATGACCGGCTTCTTCCCGATCATGATGTTCGCGCTGCCGGCCGCGTGCCTCGCCATCGTGCACTGCGCGCGCCCCGAGCGCCGCAAGGTCGTCGGCGGCATGATGCTCTCGCTCGCGCTCACCGCGTTCGTCACCGGCGTGACCGAGCCGATCGAGTTCACGTTCATGTTCATCGCCCCGGTGCTGTACGCGATCCACGCGGTGCTCACCGGCGTCTCGATGGCCCTGACGTGGGCGCTGGGCATGAAGGACGGCTTCGGCTTCTCGGCCGGCTTGATCGACTACGGGCTGAACCTCGGGATCGCCTCGAACCCGTTGGGGCTGGCGCTGGTGGGCCTGTGCTTCGCCGCGGTCTACTACGTGGTCTTCCGCTTCGCCATCACCAAGTTCAACCTCCCCACGCCGGGCCGCGAGTCCGACGAGGAGCTGGCGGAACTGCAGAAGGCCGAGTCCAAGTAGCCGCTGCTCCACCGTCGTTCACCGCCGGGTTCCCCTTCCGCACCGGAAGGGGAACCCGGTTTTTTGCTTCTTCGCCGCCGATTTCCCTCGCTTGCCGGGCCGGGCGGCCGGCAGGCGTCGGCTGGCCCGTCCAGGCGGCGTGCTTCCGGCGGGGCCCCGGCGACGAGCCGGTCGTCGATGCGCCTCTCCCCCGGCCCGGCTCAGACCTCGTAGACCGCGCCGGCCTTGGCGACCTCGACCGGTCCGTCGTAGACCTTCTGCGCGTCGCGGACGCTGATGTCCGGGTCGGTCCACGGCGGGATGTGGGTGAGCACCAGGCGCCCCGCGCCGGCCCGCCGGGCGTGCTCGCCGGCCTCCCGGCCGTTGAGGTGGAGGTCCGGGATGTCCTCCTTGCCGTGCGTGAAGGACGCCTCGCACAGGAAGAGGTCGCTGTCCTCGGCGAGGCTCTCCAGCGCCGCGCAGGGGCCGGTGTCGCCGGAGTACGTCAGGGTGCGGCCGCCGTGCTCGATGCGGAAGCCGTACGCCTCGACGGGGTGGCTGACCCGTTCGGTGCGGACGGTGAACGGGCCGATGGTCGCGGTGCCCGGCGTCAGCGTCCGGAAGTCGAAGACCTCGCTCATCGCGCCCTCGTGCGGGAGGTCGTCGTGGGCGGCGGTCAGCCGGCGTTCGGTGCCGGTCGGCCCGTAGAGCGGCAGCGGCGCGCAGCGGCCGCCGTCCGGGCGGTAGTAGCGGACGACGAAGTAGCCGCACAGGTCGATGCAGTGATCGGCGTGCAGGTGCGACAGGAGGATGGCGTCCAGGTCGTAGAGACCGCAGTGGCGCTGCAACTCGCCGAGGGCGCCGTTGCCCATGTCGAGGAGCAGCCTGAAGCCGTCGGCCTCCAGGAGGTAGCTCGAACAGGCCGATTCCATGGAGGGGAACGACCCCGAGCATCCGACGACGGTGAGCTTCATGCGGGCGTGAACCTCCGTGGGCTGGGGGCACCTCCCAGCGGCAGCTGGGGGAGGAGGGCGGCCGGCACCTCCGCCGGGCCGGGCTGCTGCCGGGTCCGTGGCGGTCGGTGCGGTGCCCCCGAGCGTAAGGCGCGAAGGGGTCCGCGGCGCCTTAGGTGGGGCGAGCTGTGGGCGGAATCACCAGTCCGGGTGGGGGTTCGGCGGCGGGGTGCGCACGGGCCTTCCGGTGGGCGGAAAGTCGGCCCGGAGCCGGCCTCCGCAACCGATGCCGGAGGGGGTGGTCACCGGCGCGCGCCGGTGACCACCCCCTCGGGGTCGGCGGGGCCTACGCCCAGAGCTGGCCGTGCAGCGTCGCGATGGCCGCCTCGGTCGACTCGGCGGTGTAGACGCCGGTGGAGAGGTACTTCCACCCGCCGTCGGCGACGACGAAGACGATGTCCGCGGACTCGCCGGCGCGGACCGCCTTGCGGGCGACGCCGAGGGCGGCGTGCAGTGCCGCGCCGGTGGAGATGCCGGCGAAGATGCCCTCCTGCGCGAGGAGTTCGCGGGTGCGGCGGACCGCGTCCTCGGAGCCGACGGAGAAGCGGGTGGTGAGCACCGACTCGTCGTAGAGCTCGGGGATGAAGCCCTCGTCGAGGTTGCGCAGGCCGTAGACCACGTCGTCGTAGCGGGGTTCGGCGGCGACGATGCGGACGCCGGGGACGTGCTCGCGCAGGTAGCGGCCGACGCCCATCAGGGTGCCGGTGGTGCCCAGGCCGGCCACGAAGTGGGTGATCGAGGGCAGGTCGGCGAGGATCTCGGGGCCGGTGGTGGCGTAGTGGGCGCCGGCGTTGTCCGGGTTGCCGTACTGGTAGAGCATCACCCAGTCGGGGTGCTCGGCGGCGAGTTCCTTGGCGACCTTGACGGCCGTGTTGGAGCCGCCCGCCGCGGGCGAGGAGATGATCTCCGCGCCCCACATGGCGAGCAGTTCGCGCCGCTCGGCGGAGGTGTTCTCCGGCATCACGCAGACGATGCGGTAGCCCTTGAGCTTGGCCGCCATGGCGAGCGAGATGCCGGTGTTGCCGCTGGTGGGCTCCAGGATCGTGCAGCCGGGGGTGAGCCGGCCGTCCTTCTCGGCCTGCTCGACCATGTGGAGCGCGGGCCGGTCCTTGACGGAGCCCGTGGGGTTGCGGTCCTCCAGCTTCGCCCAGATGCGGACGTCCTCGGAGGGCGAGAGGCGCGGGAGGCGGACGAGGGGGGTGTTCCCGACCGCCGCGAGCGGGGAGTCGTACCGCACGTCAGACCTGCCCGACCCGTCGTCCGACCGCCGCCCCGGCGGGACGCGTCGACGCGGCGGCGGAGCCGCCCGCGACGGCCGGCAGGATCGTCACGCTGTCGCCGTCGGAGAGCTTGGTGGAGATGCCCTCCAGGAAGCGCACGTCCTCGTCGTTGAGATAGACGTTGACGAAGCGGCGCAGCTGCTCGCCGTCGACCAGGCGCTCGCGGATGCCGGCGTGCCGGCTCTCCAGGTCGGTGAAGAGTTCGCCGACGGTCGCGCCGGAGCCCTCGACCGCCTTCTCGCCGTCGGTGTAGCTGCGCAGGATGGTCGGGATGCGGACCTCGATGGCCATGGGAGTGCTCCTGTCGGAGTTCGGGGTGCGGTGGCGGGTGCGGAGTGGGTGCGGCGCGGTCGGTGCGTGCGCGGTGCGCCGCGGGGGTGCGGGCGGAGCGGGCGGTGCGGGGCGCCGGAGGGCGCGGGGGCCGTGCGCTCGGGGGTGCGGCGGCGCCGCGGGCGGCGGCTCAGCCGGCGGCGCAGCGCGGACAGATGGCGCTGGAGAGGCGGCACAGGTCGATGTGCAGCCGGGCGGCTCCGCAGCCGAAGGCGCCCAGGAGGGCCGATGCGGAACGGCGCGTGGCGAGCGGGGCGTGCGTCAGCAACGCACCCGGCCTCTGCTCGCTCGCTCCGCCCACGACATGGTCAACCATGCGGTCATCGTATCGATTCCCGGTCCGGGTTCTGGAACCTCGTCCCATGATGCGGACGTTCGCTGTACGCCAGGTGGGACGCGGGGTGGGCCCGGCCGTCCGCGCGTGCCGTGACCGGGGGTGAACGCCCAGGTCACGGCCGCTGACTGCGGCGGGCATGAGGTCGCCCACGCGTCAGGCGTAGCTCTCCACGATGCGGACTTCTTCCTCGGTGACCTCGCCGTCCACGATGCGGTACGAGCGGAACTGGAAGGGGCCCGCGTCGTCGGCGTCGGCGGTGGAGACCAGGACGTAGTGCGCGCCGGGCTCGTTGGCGTAGGTGATGTCGGTGCGCGAGGGGTACGCCTCGGTGGCCGTGTGCGAGTGGTAGATGACGACCGGCTCCTCGTCCCGGTCGTCCATCTCGCGGTACAGCTTGAGGAGGTCGACGGAGTCGAACTCGTAGAACGTGGGCGAGCGGGCGGCGTTGAGCATCGGGACGAACCGCTCGGGGCGGTCGCTGCCGGCCGGGCCCGCGAGGACGCCGCAGGCCTCGTCGGGGTGGTCCTGGCGGGCGTGCTCGACGATCTGGTCGTGGAGGGCCTTGGTGAGGGTCAGCATGCGGCCAAGAATAAGGAGGTGCGTGCGAAGCACTCCGGCAAGGGTGGTGGTGGGCGACGGGCGGGCGGGCCCGCGCGTACCGAGGGGTGGTACGCGCGGGCCCGAATGCTGGACTGCCGGTGGGATTCCGGCCGGTTCAGCGCGGTGCGTCAGCTCTTCTCAGCGGCCTTCGCCGGCCCCTGGGACAGCTGGGCGGCGTCCCGCCGCTTGATGGCCAGGTAGCCGACGGCCATGACGATCGCCCACACGGGAGCCGCGTAGAGCGAGATCCGGGTGTCCGGGTCGACGCCCATCATCACGATCACCATGGCGATGAAGGCCAGCGCGAAGATCGAGGTGTACGGGGCGCCGGGGGCCTTGAACTCGGACTGCGGCAGCTCGCCGCGGTTCGCCTTGGCCCGGTAGCGCAGGTGCGAGAGCAGGATGACGATCCACGCCCACATGCCGGAGATGGTGGCGAAGGAGACGACGTAGTTGAACGCCTCGCCGGGCCACTGGTAGTTGATGTAGACGCCGAACAGCATCAGGGCGACCGAGATGCCGGTGCCCCGGGTGGGCAGGCCGTTCTTGCTGAGCTTGGTGAAGAACTGCGGGCCCTGGCCGTTGAGCGCGAGGTCGCGCAGCATCCGGCCGGTGGAGTACATCCCGGAGTTGGCCGAGGACAGCGCCGCGGTCAGCACGACGAAGTTGACGATGCCCGCGCCGGCCGGCAGGCCGATCTGCTGGAAGGCGGCGACGAAGGGGCTGACGCCCGGCTTGAAGACCGTCCAGCTGACCACCGACAGGATGATGATGAGCGCGCCGACGTAGAAGAGGCCGATCCGCCACGGCACGGTGTTGATGGCCTTGGGGAGCACCTTCTTCGGGTCGGTCGCCTCGCCCGCGGTGACGCCGACGAGTTCGACGGCGAGGAAGGCGAACATCACGATCTGCAGCGTCATCAGCGTGCCGCCGATGCCCTTGGGGAAGAATCCGCCGTCCGACCAGAGCAGGGTGAACGAGGCGGTGTCCCCGGCCTTGGAGAAACCGAGGGTGATGACGCCGATGCCGATGAGGATCATGCCGATGATCGCGGTGACCTTGACCATCGAGAACCAGAATTCGAGTTCACCGAAGATCTTCACCGAGATCAGGTTGATGCCGAAGAGCGCGACGGTGAAGACCAACGCGGAAACCCATTGCGGTATGCCCTTGTTCCAGTACTGGATATAGGTGGCCGCAGCAGTTACTTCGGTGATGCCGGTGACGACCCAGAAGAGCCAGTACGTCCAGCCCGTCACGAATCCGATGAACGGGCCGAGGAATTCCCGGCCGTACTCGGAGAACGAGCCGGAAACGGGCCGGTACATGAGCAGTTCGCCCAGGGCCCGCATGATGAGGAAGATGACCAGACCGACGATGGCGTACGCCAGGATGATGCTCGGCCCGGCCTTGGAAATGGCCTTGCCTGCTCCGAGGAACAGACCGGTACCGATGGCGCCACCAATGGCGATCATCTGGATCTGGCGATTGCCCAGACCCCGCTGGTAGCCCTCTTCGGGGGCCCCGCCAGCGGCCTCGTTGCCGTCGCGATTCTTGTCGACCTGCACAGAGGTCATGAGTGGTGCGCCTTTCTCCATACCGACCCGGTTCTTTCCGGATCGGGTCCCGATCCCCCCGGATGGAGTTCCTGCACGCCGACGGTCGGCCGGCTCAGCGCCCCCGCAGCGACAGGGGTGGCGTCGCTGAGGCAGGTCGAGAACTTTTATCACGAGCTGGCCGAGATCGACCAGAGTCGGCGTGGGGCGGATCACAGCGGAATCAGGACAAAGAAACGAAATTCACAACACAGCGCACGGGTGCGGTGACGCGATCGTTATCCGGATTTGAGCCTCCGCTGAGCGAACGCGGTGTAGGCGTCCGGGGCCTTCGCGCCCCGGTTCGCGCCGGCGCCGCCGGGACGGACCCGGCGGTCAGCCCATCAGCGCTTCGACGAGCGTCTCCTGGAGGCCGCCGAGCCAGTAGTAGGCGAGCACCATCGGCTTGCGCGGGTCGCTGTCCGGCAGCCGCAGCAGTTCCCCGCCGTCGTCCTCGTCGGTGACCTCCAGCCGGGTGCCGATGGCCAGCCGCAGGTCGTTGAGGGCGCCGAGCCACTGCCGGCACTCGTCGGGCTTGAGCCGCAGCACCGCGCCGCCGTTCTCGGCCGACAGTGCGTCCAGCGCCCGGACCAGCGCCAGGGCGTCCTCGCGCTTGCGGGCCCGCAGGTCGTTCTCGGTGTAGCGGCGGAACTCGGCGGAGGCGGCGCGGACGTCGTCGTCCGGGACCAGGTCGGGGCCGCCGTAGGCGTCGGGGAAGAGGCGGGCCAGCACCGGGTCGGAGGGCGGCTCACTGGGGCCCTCGACGAAGAGCGCGGCCAGCATGTCGTCCTCGCCGGCACCGGCCGGCTCCGTGCCCGGGCCGACCAGCTCCAGCAACTGGACGGCGAGGCTGCGCAGGATGGAGATCTCGACCTCGTCGAGCGGGGCGGCCGCACCGCCACCGGGCAGCGGTTCGAACTGGCCGGTCATCAGCGGTCCTGCTGGAGGGTCGCCCACAGGCCGAAGCCGTGCATGGCCTGCACGTCGCGTTCCATTTCCTCGCGGGTGCCGCTGGAGACGACCGCGCGGCCTTTGTGATGGACGTCGAGCATCAGCCGGTGCGCCTTGTCCTTGGAGTAGCCGAAGTACGTCTGGAAGACGTAGGAGACGTAGCTCATGAGATTCACAGGGTCGTTGTGAACGATCGTGACCCACAGGACGTCGGGTTCGGGGACGGCGAAGGGGGCTTCGCTCGCCTCCGGACGCTCGATCTCGACCGGCACGCTGAGGCGTGCGTGGTGCGGCCGGAGGGTGCTCATGGGTGACGGGGGGGCGCTCACAGGGCCCATGCTGCCACCCAGGGGCGGGGGACGCACAAACGACCCTGGCGCGCGGCGCAGCGGCGCGGCGCGGTGGTGCCCCGGAGAGGCGGCCCGGGACCACTATCGTCAAAGTGACGAGTAATGGGGGTAGCATCTCTCCCATGAACACAGCGGACCTGGGGCTGCCGGTGGCCGTGCCGTCGACGGCACTCTTCACCGACCAGTACGAACTCACCATGCTGCAGGCCGCGTTGCGGTCGGGGACCGCGGACCGCCGGTCGGTCTTCGAGGTCTTCACCCGGCGGCTCCCCGAGGGGCGCCGCTACGGCGTGGTGGCGGGCACCGGACGGGTGTTGGACGCGGTGGAGAACTTCCGCTTCGACGCCACGATCCTGGACTTCCTGCGGGAGCGCGGCATCCTCGACGGGCCGACGCTGGACTGGCTTGCCGACTACCGCTTCCGCGGCGACATCTGGGGCTACCCGGAGGGCGAGGTCTACTTCCCCGGCTCGCCGATCATGCGCGTCGAGGGCACCTTCGCGGAGGCGGTGGTGCTGGAGACGGTGATCCTGTCGATCCTCAACCACGACTCGGCGGTGGCCGCGGCGGCGTCCCGGATGGCGGTGGCGGCCGGCGACCGGCCGCTGATGGAGATGGGCGCCCGGCGCACCCACGAGCTGTCGGCGGTGGCCGCGGCCCGCGCCGCGTACGTCGGCGGCTTCCACGTCACCTCCGACCTGGCGGCGGGCTTCCGCTACAACATCCCCACCGTCGGCACCAGCGCGCACGCCTTCACCCTGTTGCACGACAGCGAGCGGGACGCCTTCACCGCCCAGGTCGACACCCTCGGCAGCGGGACGACGCTGCTGGTGGACACCTTCGACGTCACCGAGGCGGTGCGCACCGCCGTGGAGGTGGCCGGCCCGGGCCTGGGCGCGGTGCGGATCGACTCCGGCGACCTGCTGCTGATCGCGCACCGGGTGCGTCAGCAGTTGGACGAGCTGGGCGCGACCAAGACCAAGATCGTCGTCACCAGCGACCTGGACGAGTACGCCATCGCCTCGCTCGCCGCCGCGCCGGTGGACGCGTACGGGGTCGGCACCCAGGTGGTCACCGGCAGCGGGCACCCGACCTGCTCGATGGTCTACAAGCTGGTCGCGCGGGCCGACGGCAACGAGCCGGGCACGCCGCTGCGGCCGGTGGCGAAGAAGTCGATGGGCGCCAAGTCCTCGATCGGCGGCCGCAAGTGGGCGGCGCGCCGGCTGGACGAGGACGGGGTGGCCGAGGCGGAGGTGGTCGGCACCGGCCCGGTGCCGGCCGACCTGACCGACCAGCTGCTCCAGGTGCCGCTGATCAGCGGCGGCAAGGTGGTGGCCCGGGAGCCGCTGGACGCGTCCCGCAGCCGGCACATCGCGGCCCGCGCCGGGCTGCCGCTGTCGGCGACCCAGCTGTCGCGCGGGGAGCCGGTGCTGCCCACGGAGTTCGTCTGACGCCCGCCGGGCGGCGGGGCGGGTGCGGCGCGGGCGCGCCCGCCCCTCCCGTCGCGCCCCGGCAGTGGCTACCCTCGGTCACACCACGTCTCGCCCCCCGAAACCCCAGCCGGAAGGCACGCGCCATGCACCGGGCACTGATCGTCGTCGACGTACAGAACGACTTCTGCGAGGGCGGCAGCCTCGCGGTGGCGGGCGGCGCGGACGTCGCGGCGGCCATCACCGACCTGGTGGGCGCCGCGGCCGGCAGCGGCTACCGCCACGTGGTGGCCACCCGCGACCACCACGTCGATCCCGGCGACCACTTCTCCGACCGGCCGGACTTCCGCACGTCCTGGCCCGTGCACTGCGTGGCCGGCACCGAGGGCAGCGGCTTCCACCCGAACTTCGCGCCGGCCATCGCGTCCGGCGCGGTCGACGCGGTGTTCTCCAAGGGCGCGCACGCGGCCGCGTACAGCGGCTTCGAGGGCGCGGACGAGCACGGCACGACGCTCGCGCAGTGGCTGCGGGAGCGGGACGTCACCGAGGTGGACGTGGTCGGGATCGCCACCGACCACTGCGTCCGCGCCACGGCCCTGGACGCCCTCGCCGAGGGGCTGCGGACCCGGGTCCTGCTGGACCTGACGGCGGGCGTCGCCCCGCAGACCACCGAGGCGGCCTTGGGGGAGCTCGGCGCGGCGGGCGCGGAGCTGACCGGCAAGCCGGTGGTGGCCGGCGGCTGACGGGCGCCTGGCGGGCCCGTCAGGGCCGTGCGCCTCACCCGCCGGTCGGGGTGCCCGCCGCCGCGGTCCGGGCGGCCTCCTGCCGCAGGAGGGCCCGTATCGGGTGCCAGGACTCGGTGTCGTCGTCGGGGGCCTCGCGCCAGACCAGGCCGTCGGGGTGGTGGAGCACCGCGGTGATCTCGTCGGGGGTCGGCGGCGCGGTGTTGCCGCGCAGGTAGACGGCGCGCAGGCCGAGGTTGCGCAGCCTGGTCAGGGCGCGCTGGCGGTTCACCGCATGGACCAGGACCCGGATGCGGCAGCCGCCGCCGTACGGTTCGCAGAGCGGGCCGTGGCCCGGTCTGGGCAGCGAGAGGGCGACCACCACGCTCCCGCCGGGAAGCCTGGTGAAGCCGCCTCTGGTCATCGTCATATCTCCCCCGTGAGACTCGGCGTCAACAAGGAACTGCAAGACGCATCTAAACGCCTATCGGCCGCCGCCCGCTAGGGGGCGACGGCCGACAACGCTATGACCTGCGGCTTTTACTTTTTACTTACCGGCGGGGCCCACCGTGAGGTTCACCGTGGAGCCGTCCTTGGCCTCCTTGGTGATCGCGATCTTGGTGTTGGTGTCAGGAACGACGACGCCGCCGGTCGGGTTCGCCTTGTCGTAGTAGACGCCGTTGCGGTCGTCGAAGACCCGCACGCCGGGCTTCGAGGCGATCTTCACCGCGACGCCGTCCTTGTGCAGGGTCAGGGCGTCGGTGCGGGCACCGGTGAACGTCGCGTCGTAGGTCTGGAAGCGGTTGCGCATCAGGGTGCCGTCGGCCCAGCGCT
The DNA here is from genome assembly GCF_039532155.1 of Streptomyces lunalinharesii. Taxonomy (NCBI): domain Bacteria; kingdom Bacillati; phylum Actinomycetota; class Actinomycetes; order Kitasatosporales; family Streptomycetaceae; genus Streptomyces; species Streptomyces lunalinharesii. Next base: position 135,865 of record NZ_BAAARK010000019.1, on the reverse strand, counting down.
CGGCCCGCGGGTGCGCGTCGACCGGGAGGATCCGTCCGACTCCCGGGTGCATGCCGACGTTGTTGTCCCGCTGCGAGGTGTCCCACAGCCAGATCAGCACGCCGTTCTGGAACGGGAAGTGCTCGACCCAGCCCGGTCGGGCGGTCTTCCAACCGAAGTTGTACGGGCCGGACTTGAGGGTCTTGTCGTAGGAGACGTACTGGCGGTTCTCGGCGAGGTAGTACTGCGCGTAGTCCTTGGTGAAGGACGCGCCGATCCGCGAGAATCCCTTGCTGGTCCAGCCGTTGTCGCCGTGCTCGGCGTCGTCGGTGAAGAGCGGGGTGCCGTCCGCGGTGACGGTCAGGGCGTCGGCGGTGAAGCCCTTCTGCGCGACGCCGCCGTCGGTCTGGTAGCGGAAGCGCAGGTCGATCTTCTTGCCGGCGTACGCGTCCAGGGGGAAGGCCAGGTCCTGGTGGTCGGTGACGGTGCCGCTCAGCGCGGGCTTGCCGGAGGCGTCGCGCGGCAGCGCCTTGCCGTTCGCGGTGCCGTCCAGGGGCGTCCAGTTGGCGCCGCCGTCGGTGGAGACCTCGGCGTAGACGTAGTCGTAGTCCTTCTCGGTGTCCCACCAGCCCTTGAGGGTGAGCGCCGCGCGGGAGGCGCCGGTGAGGTCCACGGGCCGGGTCAGGGTGTTGGACAGGTCGTCGCCCATGCCGCTCCACCACTGCGTCGCGCCCTCGGCGGGCTTGACGACCTCGGTGGTGACCTTCTTCGCGGGCAGCTCGACGACGAGCGCCTGCTTGTTCTTGGTGTTGTACTCGGCGACGCCCAGGGTGTGCCGGGACGGCGTCGCGGCCTTGGCGGTGCCGTAGTTGAGCCAGCCGAGCTGGAGCTTGTCCCAGGCGCTCATGTCGCCGGGCAGGTCGCCGATGGCGTCCTTGCCGCGGCCGAGCCAGGAGCCGGCCGACATCAACGACCAGAAGTCCACCGAGGATTCGCCCTTGCCGGTGGTGTCGTACTCGTCCGGCAGGCCCAGGTCGTGGCCGTACTCGTGGGCGAAGACGCCGAGTCCGCCGTTCTCCGGCTGCATGGTGTAGTCGCCGACCCAGAAGCCGGTGTCGCCGATCTGGGTGCCGCCCGCCTTGTTGTCCGCGGGGCCCGTCTTGCCGGCGTCGGTGCCGTACGCGTACCAGCGGTGCGCCCAGATGGCGTCGGTCTTCTGGACGCCGCCGCCGGCGGACTCGTCCTCACCGGCGTGCACGATCTGGAAGTGGTCGAGGTACCCGTCCGGCTCGTTGAAGTTGCCGTTGTGGTTGTAGTCGTTGCGGTCCCACTGGTCGTACTGGGCGAGGTCGGCCTTGATCTGGGCGTCGGTGCGGCCCTGGGCCTTCTGGTCGGTGACCCACTGGTTGACCGCGTCGCGGATCAGGTCCCAGGCGCTGGGGCAGTTGGTGGAGCCGCAGTAGTTGGAGCCGTAGCGGGCCTCGTTCCACGGGACCCGGACCCAGTCGGAGACCTGGCCGTTCACCGAGTAGCGGCCCGAGGACTGCCGCTCGTAGTACTTGGCCAGCGACTCCTTCTTCTTGTCGTGCGAGAAGTACAGGTCCTGGTAGTGCTGCCGGTTGAAGTCGGCCTGCCAGGCGGTGCTGTTGTCCTTCTTCCGGTCCGGCTTGGCGATCGTGTTGTGCGCCGGGCCGGGGGTGCCGCCGTACTTCTTGACCGGCGGCAGCGGACCGTCGCCGTCCGGGTCGTACATCGTGGTGTCGTCGACCTTGTCCCCGAAGTCCACCAGGATGGTGAAGATCTTGTCGGTCTTCTCCCGGGCCAACTCGACGTACTTGCCCTTGCCGAGCTTGACGACCTTGGAGCCGTTGCGCTCGGTCGCCTTGGCGTCGCCGGATATGACCTGCTGGAGCGCCTCGGTGCGCTGCGCCTTCTGCCGCTCGCTGAACGGGCCCTTGAGGTCGTGGGCGTCGGCGCGTTCGGGCGCCGGGTCCGTGCGGACGGTGGGCGCGGCGGCCGGCTGGGCGTCGGCCGCGGCCACTCCGGTCGAGAGAACGGCCGCCCCGGTCGCGGCGAGCGCGGTGGCCAGGGCGGCCGTCCCGAACAGTCTTCGGTGCTTTCTCACTTGGTCAAGTCCTCCCCATCAACTGCCCAATGCTGGAGGGCATTCGACCGGATGCGGGGAAGAAAAGACAGATCTTGACGTGTACGCGGACAGCGAAGTACGTTATCCGGCTTGCGTGTCACAGCTATCGGACAGCGGACGCACAGGTTCCGAATAGCCTGGCGCGCCACCGGAACACCGCGGGGGGATATGCCCGACGGGCATGCGCCCCCGCCGTCAACAGGCCGGACGGCGCACCCGGCGACTTGTCGCACGGATCCGCGACCGCGCCGTGCGCCCCCGTGCTCCAGGCCGGTGGGTTAGGTCACGCTTACCTGGCGTTCCGCTCGGGCACAAGGGACCGTAGGCTCGTTCGGTGGCGCGTCGCCGGACGCCCGACACCCCGCCGACCCTCCGAGGACGGATCCCGCCATGCCTCGTCCGACCGCCACCCAGCTCGTCTACGGCTCGGCCACCGTCTTCCTCTCCACCCTCGCGATGCTGCTGCTCTCCCAGACGCAGACCGGGATCGGGGTCGCGGTCATCGCCCTGGCCGGCCTCGGACTGGGGCTGTTGGTGGCGATGACAGTGCCGATGCCGGGACTGGCGCGGGTGGCGCGCCGGGCCGGCGGGAGCACCTCGGCCACCGACGGGCCCGCCCCGCTGCGGGCCGTGCCCGCCCCGACCGAGCGCCTGCCGCGGCAGCGGGCCCGCGCCCGGGTCGGCGAGCGGACCCGCTGACGGGCGCCCCGCGGCGAGTTGACGCCCCGTCACACCGTCAGTCCGTGGCGACCACCACGGTCCGGGCCGCCTTGTCGTGCAGGCACTGCTGATACGGCTTGTCCCAGGTGCACCACAACACGTTGACCAGCCAGAAGATGAAGCCGCAGCACGGGATGATCTCCGGCAGGGTGTAGACCGCGGCCCGGGTCCAACCGGCCTGCGCGGTCGGGATGGCGCCGTCCGAGAGCATCGCCACCCGGATCCGCATCGCCATCTTGCCGAGCGTCTGGCCGCGGCTGGTCAGCATCAGCCCCTCGTAGATCAGGTACGCCAGCATCGTCACGCCGGACACCGTCGCCTGCTTGCTGGTCTCCACGCTGCTGGTGCTGAAGTAGTCCACCCAGCCGACGATCGCGTTCATGATCAGGGTGACCGGGACGCCGATGATGAGCGCGTCGATGATCCGGGCGACCAGCCGCTTGCCGCGGTTGGCCAGCGGCGGCATCCCGGCCAGGGGATCGGCACCGTACTCCCCCGCGCCCCCGTAGGGACCGCCCGCCGGGGGCCCGCCGTACGGGCCACCGCCGTAGGGCGGCGGCTGACCGGCGCCGGGCGGCGGGGGCGGGGGCGGCGGACCACCGGGAGGGGGCGGGGCCCCGCCAGGGGGGCCGCCGCCCTCGCCCGGGCCGGCACCGTACGGGGAGCCGTTGCGCGGTGCGCCGTCGTGCGGAGCGCCGCCCGCCGGGGGCCCCGGCGGCTGCTTCAGGAACGGGTCGTGCTCCGGCGGTTCACCGGGGCCGGGCCGGGGCTGGTCGGTACTCATGGCCCGAGTCGAACCCTTGCGGACCGGCGCCGCATCCGCCGGGGTCCGATCGGCGTACCCGGGCCGTCAGGGCGGGTGACGGCCCGGGCAACGACCGGGTGACGGTCAGTCGGACGCCGCGTCGGAGGCGACGAAGGTGCGGGCCACCTTGTCGTGCCAGCACTGCCGCCACGGCTGGTCGAACACGCACCACAGGGCGTTGACCACGCCGACCACCGCGACGCCGAGCACGCCGTAGACCAGCCAGCGCTTGAGGGCGCCGGCCAGCTCCGGGGTGTCGTGGCTCTCGATGTCCAGCACCCGCACGCCGCAGAGCTTCTTGCCCAGCGTGCGGCCCCACTTGAGGGTCGGCAGCACCTCGTAGAGACCGCCGCCGATCAGGATGACGGCGAGGATCGTGAGGTAGACGGGGGCGGTGGTGCCGTCGACCAGGTACACCGTCACCTGACGGCCGGACTGCTTGGCCGCCTCGACCTTGGCGTCGAGGTGGTCGGTGACCGTGGACCACATGGGCAGTGCCACCGCGAGGGTGACCAGGGCCAGCACCAGGGTGTCGATCAGGCGGGCGGCGAGCCGGCGGCCGAGCGGCGCCGGGTGGCCCTGCGCGGCCTGAGCGGCGGCGAAGAAGACATCGGCGGTCGGCGGCTTCCAGGGGATGACGCCGTCGTCGCCGGCGGCACCGCCCTGCGGCGGGAGACCGGGCGTGGAGGTCGGGGCCGTCGGGCTCGTCGGGACGGCCGGCGGCTGGGCCTGGCGGGCCGTCGGCTGGGCCGGGGGCTGTTGGGCGGGGGGCTGTTGGGCCGGGGGCTGTTGGGCGGGCGCCCCGGTGGCGGGCAGGGACTGCGGTGCGCCACCGGCCGGGCCGGCCGTGGGCCGGTCGCCCGCCGGGAGCCGGAAGGCCATCGTCTCGTTCTTGACGGCGGGGCGGTCGCCGCCGGCCGGGTCCGGCCGGACGGCGCGGAAGGCGGTGGTGCCCCGGTCCGCGGGCGGCGGGGTGGGGGCCGGGGTGCCGGGCGGGTTCCCGGGCCGCACCGCGCGGATCGCGGTGGTCCCCTGGTCGCCGGACCCGCGGCGGGCCGCCGGGTTGACGGCGCGGATCGTCACCGTCCCGTCGGTCGGGGCGTCCGGCGCGGGCGGGCCCGCGGTGCCGGACGCGTCACCGGCGCCGGCCCCGTCGGTCTCCGCGGCGCGCTGCGGCGGCAGCCCGCCCCAGGCCGCGCCACCGGCCGGAGTGCCCGCGGGGGCCTGGCCGGGCGCGCCCCAGGAGATCCGGCCGTCCTCGCCGAAGCCGGCCTGCCGGGAGGCGTCGGCCTGCCAGGAGGGCGCCCCCTCCGGGCTGGTGCCGTGCAGCCGCGCCGGATCGTCCCAACTCGCGCCGGGCACCTCCATCTCGCCGCGGGGGCGGACGGTCGGCATCGCGGAGCCGGAACCGGCCGGGTCCGCCCCGTCCAGGAAGACCGGGCCGGTCTCCTCGACGGCGGCCGGCGCGGGGGCCGCGCCGGGCGGCGGCGCGGGCATCGGCTCGCCCTCGGCGGGGGCCGGCCGACTGGTGCCCGGCGCCCATGCGGCACCGTTCCAGTACCGGATGTAGCCGGGGATGGACGGGTCCGGGTAGAAGCCTGGCGTGGGGCTGCCGCCGGCGGATCCTGAGGTAGGGGCGCTCATGTCCGAAGTCCCGTATCTGTTCTCGGCCTGGTGGGTGTCGGGGTGCAGTCTGCCGCAACGCGGCGTCCACATCTATCAGACCCCGGGTCGTAACCGTGTTCCTCCCCTGCCCCGGCAGCCGTCGGCAACTCCCGGAGAACTCCCGGAAAAAAGTTGCCCGAAGTCGTGTAAGAGTCCGGCCGCCGCCCGCTCTCTCCTGGTGCGGGCCCGCACTCGGGTCCCGCGCGAGACGTTCGGAGAGAGGCGGAAACCCATGCACACCGTGGTGGAACGAGAGCTGGAACTGGGTCTGGTGCTGTCGTCGGAGCGAACCATTCCGGTACCGGCCCGGTTGACCTACCGGACCGATGACCCCTATGCCGTGCACGTCACCTTCCACGTCGGATCGGACTCCCCCGTCCACTGGACGTTCGCCAGGGAACTGCTCGTCGAGGGTGTCTTCCGGCCGTCCGGCGAGGGCGACGTGCGGGTCTGGCCGGCGAAGTTGGACGGCCGCAGCCTGGTCTGCATGGCACTGGACTCGCCGGACGGGGAGGCCCTGTTGGAGGCGTCGGCCGCCGTCGTGTCCGCCTGGCTGGAGCGCACCCTGCGGATCGTGCCGCCCGGCTCCGAGAGCGTCCACCTGGGCATCGACAAAGGGCTGAGCGCCCTGCTCGCACTGGCCTCCCGGGACGACGCCGGGCCGAACGGGCCCTGGCCGACGGAGGAGTCCCCCGAACCCGGCGCGTGAGCGGTGGCGCCGTTCCACCGCCCCACGACCACCGGCCCGTCGACCACCGGCCCGTCGACCGCCGGCCCGTCGACCGCCCGTCCCAAAGGCGTCCACCGCGGCGCGGGCCCGGGGCCGGGTCCGCGCCCGCGCGCCCGACCCCGGACCGGCCCCCGCTCAGTCGCCGCGGAACGCCTCCAGCAGCCGGAGCCAGACCTCGCTGATCGTCGGGTAGGCCGGCACCGCGTGCCAGAGGCGTTCGATCGGGACCTCCCCGGCGACCGCGACGGTGGCCGAGTGCAGCAGCTCCCCGACGCCCGGCCCGACGAAGGTGACGCCCAGCAGCACCTCGCGGTCCAGGTCCACGACCATCCGGGCCCGCCCGCGGTAGCCGTCGGCGTACAGGGACGCGCCGGCCACCGCGCCCAGGTCGTGGTCGATGACGCGGATCCGGTACCCGGCGCGTTCGGCCTCGGCGGCGCTCAGGCCCACGGCCGCGGCCTCGGGATCGCTGAAGACCACCTGCGGGACGGCGTGCCGGTCCGCGGTGGCGACGTGCGCGCCCCAGCGGTCGGTCTCCAGCAGCGGAACCCCGCGGGCCCGCGCGGCGATCACGGCCCCGGCGACCCGCGCCTGGTACTTGCCCTGGTGGGTGAGGAGGGCGCGGTGGTTGACGTCGCCGACCCCGTACAGCCAGCCGCCGGGCACCCCGTCGACCCGCAGGGTGTCGTCCACCTCCAGCCACCCGCCGGGCGTCAGCCCGACGGTCTCCAGGCCCAGGTCCTCGGTGCGCGGCGCCCGCCCCGTCGCGATCAGCAGCTCGTCCGCGACGATCTCGTCACCGGTGTCGAGCAGCACGGTCACCGGCCCGCCCGGCGCCTCCCGGCGCACCTCGCTCACCTCCACGCCGGTCCGCAGGAACACGCCCGCCTCGGCCAGCGACTCGGCCACCAGATGGCCGGCGAACGGCTCCATCCGGGGCAGCAGCCCGTCCCCGCGCACCAGCAGCGTCACCGACGCGCCCAGCGCCCGCCAGGCGGTCGCCATCTCGACGCCGACCACCCCGCCGCCGACGATCACCAGCCGGCCCGGCACCGCCTTGGCGCTGGTGGCCTCCCGGCTGGTCCACGGCTTGGCCGCGGCGAGCCCTGGCACGTTGGGCAACACCGGGCGACTGCCCGTGCACACCGCGACCGCGTGCCGGGCCACCAGCGTCCGCCCGCCCTCGACGGTCACCCGCCGCGGCCCGGCCAGCCGCGCCCGGCCGCGCACGAGGTCCAATCCGACCGAGTCCAGCCAGCGGACCTGGCCGTCGTCCTTCCAGTAGGAGACGGTCGCGTCCCGGTGGGCGAGGACCGCCGGCGCGTCCAGGGGCCCGGCGACCGCGTCGCTCAGCCCCGGCACCCGGCGCGCCTCCGAGCGCGCCGTCACCGGTCGCAGCAGCGCCTTGCTGGGCATGCACGCCCAGTACGAGCACTCGCCGCCCACGAGTTCGTGCTCCACCACCACCGCGCTCAGTCCGGCGGCGTGCACCCGGTCGGCGACGTTCTCCCCGACCGGCCCGCCGCCCAGCACGATGACGTCGTACGTGTCGGGGGCGGCCCCGTCACCGCCGGACGCCGCCCTCGCTGCGCTCTCTTCGGTCGCTTCGGTCGGTCGGTTCGCTGACATCGGCGGTCGCTCCCTGCTGCCCAAGGGGTGGGCCGGGGTCACACGGCCCTAACGGCCATCCTCTTCCCGCCCCGCGCTCACCGCATCCGGCGCTCGACCGCCTCCTTCGCCTCCACGAGCCCCGCACCGGTCACCTCGCGGTAGACCTTGATCGCCGCGATCGGCTTCTTCTCCGCCAGCAGGGCGTCGACCTCCGCCATCCGCGGGTCCGCCGGCTCCTCCACCCCGAGGTGCGCCATCAACAGGTCCACCCGCTGCTCCAACCGCGCCATGCGCCGCTCCAACGGCTTGGTACGACGGTCGAGCGAGGAGGCGAGCAAGGCGACCGCTAACACCAAGACGGCCACGGCAATGAGAGTTGTATCCATGAAGAAAGAGTAAAACGCCTGACGGGAGCGCGTGTCGTGAAGCACGTGCGGGGGTGCGAAACGCTCCGCCCGCCCGCCGGGCCGGGCGCGCCCCGGAGCACAACGGATCGACGAAGCAGGGAAGTTACCGACTACCTCGCGCCTGGCACTCCGGCACGTCCCGGACCTCCACGCCGCCGAGGATGACGGCGAGATTCTCTCCCCTGCGGAGATCGCACCGCACGGGGTCGTCCCGAAGGAACCGCGCCCTTCGCCAGCCCACTCGGGTGGAGGGTCACGCGCACTGAGGAAGGCCGGGGGCAGGGTCCATCTTCGTGCCCACGTCCGACGCCGGAACATTTCCCCGAAAACCCTGGCCCTCGAATTGTGTCCAATACCAGATGTTGTTGCCTCCCGAGTGGTTGGCGCCACGCCCCCAGCACGCATACCGACTGGAGTTACCGGTGAGTGTGTGGGCCACCCCGGAATGGATGTTGCGGTCGTTGTACACCTCGATCCCGGCCTGATCGCCTGTGCAGTACAGGACCTTGCGTTCGACGTGACACTCGGCGTCAGGGGCGGACGGGCCGGTGTCCGGCCGACCATCAGGAGTCTTGTGCCCGGAAGGCGTTTCGACAGCGATCGCTTTCGGCGGCGTTCCCTCGCCGTCAGCGCCACCCCCGCCACCGGACAACGCCGAAGTGGCGGCGCTGACCACGCCGAACACCCCGCCGCCGACGGTCGTGATCAAAGCTGCGACAAGAGCGACTTTGCCGGCTTCGGTCAGACCGCCGAACCACTCCCGTGCCCGGTGCATGCGTGATCGTTGCCGGGGTAAAGGCGCAGGCTCGGAATCCGAGTCAGGGGTTGGGTTCGGGTCACTACTCGGGGATTGCGGTGCCGAGGACAACGAAAACCTCCTGGCCTTTCCATGGGCTGGACGGGCTCAAGACGGTAGAGGATTCGGGTGCCCAAAACCACAATGCAAGCTCAGGGTCGCCCGTTGACGGCGAGACCAACTACCGCTGCTCCCACAGCAGTTCGACTCACCCTCGTCGCAGCGCCAGCCACAACCGTGCTCGCCTGCTCGGGCTGTCGTACCGCCGACTAGATCGCAGGCGGCAGCGTCCCCCGGGGCCACCGGCCGAGCCAGAAGGCGATTGCGGAGGGCAGGTTCACGCCTTGGGTGGAGCCATCGTGCAGGAGGTACTCCGTCGGGGCGAGGTAGCCCTCACCGGGACTGATCCGGACGCGGATGCAGGCGAGGCGGTGGCCGGCGGCGACGTACGCCCGGTAGTCGTCGGTGTGGGGTGATCTGCGGGCGTAGTTCCGGGGGTGAACGGCCCGGCAGACCGCCTGGGCATCGAGTGCGCCGAGGATGATGTACCGGTTGCCGGGGCCAAGGTTGAGGGCGAGCCGTCGACGGGCACCAGGTCTGCCGGCGTAGCCGAGCTTGTCCCAGTTGTCGAGGTGGAGGCCGATCAGGCGGCCGTCCTGATAGTTGTTCGTGGTGGTGGTCATGCCGGGTTCGGCGAGGGCTTGCCCGAGGTACTGGGCCTGCTCGTCGCCCAACGGCTTCGCCAGACCTTCCAGGTCAGCGCCAGTGGGTGCGGGCAGTTTGACGACCTCCACGAGGGTGGCGGGTGAGGTGTGAGGTGGTGCTGCCAACGCACGGCCGGCCGCCGCCGTCAGTGGCTTCCAGGCTCCGGACGGGATGATCGCTCCGTCCTCGAACTCGGACGTGTTCCGGACGGCGCGGACGACAGCGGTGTCGCACCGTTCTCGGAGGGCGTCCAGGTCGGTGACGGCTACGCGTAAAGGCATGGATCCCCCTGGCTTCAGTCGTCTCCGACACTGATGCCGAGTTCGGCCACCAGAGCGTGGGCGAGGTCGGGCTGCTGCTCCGGACCGATGAGGACTTTTGACAGGTTGGCGACCCCGCGCACCGCCGCGATGTCGTTGCCGCGCAGGTCGGTGTCCCGGTAGCGTCCGGGGCCGAACTCGGTACGGGTGAGCATGCAATCGCGAAAGACGGCGTAGGTCAGGTCGCAGTCGGCGAACGTGGCCTCGGTGAGAGCGCAGCCAGCGAAAACGACGGGGCCGGCCGCACGGATCTTCTCGAACGTGGCGAAGTCCAGTCGGCAGCCTTCGAACAGGACGTCGTCCAGCACCAGACGGTGCAGCACGGCTCCCATGAGCTTGCAATCGCGGAAGACCACGCGCGTCAGCTTGCTCTCACTCCAGCGGGCGGCGCCGAGATCACTGCCGACGATCTCCACACCATGAAGGTTCAGTGCCTCGAACTCCACCCGCTCACACCGGAGATCGCTGATGCGGCCGGTGATGAGCTGCGTGTCCTCGAGGTCCAGCGACCGCAGGTTCGCCTCTCCGTAGGAGAAGTCCCGGACGCTGCCACGTGGAGGGTCGAGGGTGTTGACGCGGGAGAGGTAGAGGCCCGGCTCGTCCAAGTCGGGGGTGGTGACGGTGACGTGCCCGAAAGTCCGGCTGGCCATGGTGGTCCTTCCAAGAGGCAACGGGACGCTGCCGTGGGTGGCGGGAACGCCCGCGGTCTGGCGGGGGCGCTATTTCTTGTTCCAGTTGTCCCAGGTGGGACGGTTGTCAAACGCTGATCCCTGGTTGTCCCACGTGGGTCGGTTGTCGAACAAAGTCGTGGGCTCGGTTTTCGCGGCCTCCAGGAGGGACTGGAAGCCGGGGGCCGAGGCCAGCACGATGTCAATGGCGGTGTTCGCGGACATGGCGCACAACTCCTTCGAGCAGAGCGATCTTCGCGGTGGTGCAGTAGCGGGTCCGGGTGCCATCCATCCGGCCGCCGTGTTCGAAGTACCGGTTGGCAGGAAGCGCCCCGCCGCAGAATGCGAAGTACGGGCAGGTGGCGCGGCAGGCGTCGACGCCGTTCCAGAATTCGGCGATCCAGGGCGTGCGCTCCTCGGCTTCCGCCACCAGCACGTCCAGACCGTCGTGGAGCGCGTTGCCGGTGGTGAAGTCCCCGAACCGCTTGTCGCTGAATCCGGCCAGCTCGGGAGAGAGCAGGACCACGCCGCCGTCGTAAGCGACCGTGGGCAACGGATCCCACGGCGCGGAGGGTGGGGCCGGCAAGCCGCCGGGCTACTGGCCGCGGAGATGGCCGCGGCCAAGCTCGTGAACGTACGGGTGTACGGCGTCGAAGGCCCAGTGTGTAGTGCGCTGAAGGCGACCGAGCAGTAAACCGGCCAATCCGTTCCGGACGACGCCCCGTTGTTCACCTCGGCCCTGGAGGCCACGCGACTGGTGGAAGCACACCCGGACCTCCTCGCGGCCAGCTCGCACATGCTCGCCGTCGCGCGGGCGTAGCCGCACACCGTGAAGCGACCCGAAGGGCCCATGCGGATACGGCCCATTCTTCGCAGGGTTCGGCGTGCGCTTCCCTCGATAGCTTCGGCATAGCGAAGGGGACGGCGGGGCGGCCTGCCGCCCCCTCGCGCGTGCGGCGGGGCGCAGCCCGGAGCCGACCCGCCAGGGCTCAGGAGGGCAGTTCTCCGCCCTTGACGGCAGCAACGAAGGACGACCAGCCGTCTGACGAAACCACCAACACGGGACCACGCGGATCCTTCGCATCACGAACGGGGACGATCCCGGGGAAACCGGGGGCCACCTCGATGCAGTCCCCGCCGTCGCGGTCGCTGTAGCTGCTCTTGGTCCAGGTCGCCGAGTTGAACTCGTACGCGTCCATCAAGCCTGTGCCCTTCCCTCTGGAGTGGAGCAACCGCACACCGACCTCAGGCGGTCAACTCCCCGCCGTTTACGGCAGCAACGAAGGACGACCAGCCGTCTGACGAAACCATCAGCACGGGACCGCGCGGATCCTTCGAATCACGGACGGGGACGACGCCGGGGAAACCGGGGGCCACCTCGATGCAGTTGCCGCCGTTGTCGTCGCTGTAGCTGCTCTTGGTCCAGGTCGCCGCGCCGAGTTCGTGCCTGTCCATGATGCCCGTACCCTTCCATCACGTCGCTGATCAGAGCGGCGGATTCGCAGGCTGACGGAGCGTCTGCCCTGAGCACATCATAGGTCTGGGCATGACGCGCATAGGTGGCTGGATCATCGTTGAAATGGCCACGGTCAAGAGATTCCGAGTAGACCCACCGGTGCCCGTCGGGCAGCTCGATCAACGACATGGAACCTCTTGGCCTGATGAACCCAGTGACGCCCGCCGGGGCAACTTGGATACGGATGTTGGGGTGCCTTCCAACTCTCAGCAGATGGGCGCACTGGTCACGCATGATCTCTGCACTTCCCACCCCGTTGCGGAGGCAGCTCTCATCCAAGACGGCGACGTAGAGCGGACCGTCGTCTACCAAGAAACGCTGCTGCCGGCTCAGTCGGGCTCTGACACGCTCCCCGACTTCCTCCATACTCGCAGGACGGCGACTGAACAGCGCATGTGCGTAGTCGGGCGTCTGCAACAAACCCGGGATAACCCGCTCTTGATATTCCCGCAGCGCCACCGCCTCCGCGTCCATCTCCGCTCGCCGCTTGAACCAATCGGGATGCGCGACCTCCGGATACCAGTCGATCCGCCCCCACAGCCGCTTCAACACCCCACCCGTGCTGAGCAGTTCGTCGCACTTCTCGGCCGAGGTCTCGTGCGGGACCCGCGTTCCCCGCTCGACTCTCGCCACGTGCGACCGATCGCACGGGATCTTCCTCGCCAGGTCCTCCTGGGTGAGTCCGGCCGCTTCGCGGAAGTGCCTCAGGACCTCCCCGAAGACGGCGGCGTTGGTGGCGGCCGTTCCCCCCGTGGCATTGCGTCGGTTCACGCATTCCCCTTTGTGACAGTCGGCAAGTGGCACGCGTCAGGCATTGCACCCCGGCACTCCGCAGAGCAACGCTCTACCTACCCAACGTAACGGGCCCAGGGCGGCGCGACCCGCCATTCGCACAAGACCCCCGCGACCGTGCAACCGGTCCGGGGGCGTGGCCATCAACTACAACGGAGTTGACGACGTGATGCACCGTACCGTGAGCCTCTTCCTGCCGCTGCTGCGGCTGTTACTTCCGGCCGCCGGACGGCACCGGACACCCGGCACCCCGCCCCCGTCGCCCCCCGCCCCGCCCCACGCGGCCCCGCAGTCGGCGATCGTGCCGCTTCGGCCGGCCGCGCGGCTGCCGGTGCTGCTCCGTGGTGCGGACGTCCCGCTCGTCCGGCCGTACGTCCTCACCGAGGCGGAACGCGCGGAGCGGCGGCTACGGCGCGGGCGGCGGCGGGCCCTGTGGCTCGCCGTGCACGGCGTCGACGTCGAGCCGCGCCGCATCCACGGGGTGGCGGTCGCGGCATGAGGGACCACGCCGACCGCGCGCCGCGGCTGTTGCCCTGGACGACCCCGGAGGGGAACCCGTGCTTCCTGCTCCCCAGCGACGGGACCGGGTACGTCTCCCGGCTCGCCGACCGCTGGGAGGCCGAACAGCTCGGCTCCGCCGCGGTCCTCATCGAGGACGCGGAGCGGATCCTCGCCGCACGGTCCTGGACGCCCGGTGAACTCCATCTGCTCACCGTCGAGTTGAAGAACTCGCTGGTCACCACCCATCGGGTCGCGGAAAGCCGCGGGGCGCGGCTGCCGGGGCCCGCCTACGAGCCGGACGACGACCCGGACGACGATCCCGAGGACGCTCCCGACGACGAGCGGCACCGACCCTAGACAGGGCCACGGGCCCGCCCCAGACGTGGCGTCCCCCGACGGGAAGCAGCGCGACGACGGCAGCCGTGCCGTTCGCCCCGCCCCGTCCGCCCCCGTGACGCGGGGTGCCGCCCCCGGGCGGTGAGGGACGCCACCACGCCGGCGCGCCGGGCTGCCACACACTCCCGCGGGGCAGCTCGGCGCGCCGCCCGGCCCCCGACAGCGGGGCCCGAAGAACTCCCCGCCCCGTACGGGTGGGGACGTACGAGCACCTCCCCACCTGGAAGGAAGGAGAGCGCCATGCCCCGTACGGAACTGGCAGAGCGCCGCCCCATCGGCCTGGCACTGGACGCGCCGGAGCTGCGGTTGCCGCTGAGCACCGGCGGCGCCACGCCCCTGCCCGAACTCCTCACGGGCCGCGGACCGTCGCCGTTCGCGTTCCGTTTCCTCGTACCGGTGACGGCCTCGGGCGGCATCCTGCCGTCCGACGTGGCCTACGACGAGGACACCCAGACAGGGACCTACGAGGACCTGCCGCCCGGCGTCTACATGACCAAGAACCCGCCGAAGACCTACGGCCCCACCCAGCCCACCGGGCAGATGGACGCACCGGACGACCCCGGACCGAGCGACGACTGATGACGGAAGCCGGACAGGTTCTCGTCCTGGCGGGTCGCTTCGATCCGACCTGCGATCTGGTGGTCGAGGAGCTGAACCGGCGTGCCGTGCCCGTCTTCCGGGCCGACCTGGCCGAATTCCCGCTGAGGCTCACGCTCGCCGCGAGCCTCAGCGGGAACCGCTGGCACGGCACGCTGCGCAACGACCGCCGCACGCTCGATCTGGCGTCGGTCCGTTCCGTCTACTACCGCCGTCCCACCCGTCCGGCGTTCCCCGCGCAGCTGACTGCGGAAGCCCGCAAGGTCGCGGAGACCGAGGCGCGGTGGGGGTTCGGCGGGCTGCTGTCCGCCCTGCCGTGCCGGTGGCTCCCGCCGCCGGGGAAGGCGGCCGACGCCGAGTACAAGCCGCTGCAACTGCGCGTCGCCGCGGCAGCGGGCCTACGCGTCCCCGGGACCCTGATCACCAACGACCCCGACGCGGCACGGGATTTCGCCGATTCGACGGGCGGCCCCCTCGTCTACAAGCCGTTCTTCCCCGTGCGGGGAACCGTGCACGGGCAGACTGCCGCCGTGTACGCCAGCATCGTCCCTCCCGGAGACCTCCCCCACCCGGACATCGCAACCACCGCCCACCTCTTCCAGGAGTGGGTGCCCAAGGCGCACGAGGTGCGACTGACGGTCGTCGGCCGCCGGATCTTCGCGGCCGAGATCCACGCCGATTCGGACGCGGGTCGCATCGACTGGCGCAGCGACTACGACAGCCACACGTACCGGATCTGCGAGCCGCCGGACGACGTGGCGGCCGGCGTGCTCCGGGTGCTCGACCGGCTCCAACTGCCCTATGGGGCATTCGATTTCGTGGTCTCGCCGGACGGCGACTGGCACTTCCTGGAAGTGAATCCCAGCGGCCAGTACGGGTTCGTCGAACAGGCCACCGGGCTGCCCATCACGGCCGCGATCTGCGACTACCTGGAAGGGAACCACCAGTGACCCCCACCGTCGGTGACGAGCGGCGCCTGATCGCCGCTCGCGTCGCCCTGACCCAGCAGATCGACCGCGGAGGCGTGGTGCTGTCCGCCCGTCTGGCGGGCGCCTTCCTCAACGTCCCCCGGCACCCCTTCGTGCCCGTCTTCTACCGCCGCCACGGCGAACGGTTCCTGCCCTGGCGCGGTTCCGACGGCGATGCGCAGGCGTGGCTCGACGCCGTCTACGCGGACGACTCCCTCCTCACCGAAGTGGCCGGCGTCCACGCCGAGGACGCCGCTCCCGAAGGGCTGTCCGGAGTCCCCACGTCGTCGTCGACGGCGCCGAGCCTCATGGCGGACATGCTCGACGCCCTCGACGTGCACGAAGGGCACGAGGTCTACGAAGCCGGCACCGGCACCGGCTA
Source organism: Streptomyces lunalinharesii (assembly GCF_039532155.1). Classification (NCBI taxonomy): domain Bacteria; kingdom Bacillati; phylum Actinomycetota; class Actinomycetes; order Kitasatosporales; family Streptomycetaceae; genus Streptomyces; species Streptomyces lunalinharesii. Next base: position 120,161 of record NZ_BAAARK010000019.1, on the reverse strand, counting down.
CAACGCCGGCCTCCTGTGCTTCCTCGCCGGGGACCGGCACGTCACGACCGTCGACCGCACCGGCGCCCTCACGGACCGGGCCCGTCCGCGGCTGGGCTCCGTGGGCTTTTGTCCGCTGGTCGTCCACGGCGATGCGGCGCGGGACTTCCCCGGCGACGCCACGTACGACCGGATCATCGCCACCGCCTCCGTGCGCCGGGTCCCGCCCGCCTGGCTGGCGCGGCTCCGCCCCGGCGGCCTCATGGTGGTGCCGCTCAAGGGCGCGCTCGCCGGTGGGATGGTCGCCCGTCTGACGAAGCTCCCCGACGGGACCGCGGCCGGCCACGTCCTGCACTCGCCCGCGGCGTTCATGCCGCTGCGGAGCGGACCGGAGCAGCCCGCCCCGTCGCCCCTCGTCCCCGACGGCCCGAGCACACAGGCCGAGGTCTCGGCCCGGGTGCTCGACGACTGGGCGTTCTCGTTCTTCGCCGAACTCCACCTGCCCCCGAACCTCGTCCGCACGTTCGGGACCAACGACGACGGTGTGCACGTCACGACCCTTCACGACCCCGCCGACGGCTCGACGGCCCGCGTCGAGGACGGGCCCGAAGGCCCCCCGCAGCTCATGTCCGGGGGGCCACGTGACCTGTGGGGGCCGGTGGAGAGCGCCTACCGACGGTGGCTCGAACTCCGGTGCCCCCGCCGCGAGTGGTTCCGCATCGAGGTCACCCCCACGGAGCAGAGCCTGCGGTACACCGCCCCGGACGGACGGGTGCACCGCTGGACCACGGCGGGGCCCGCGGGCGGGTGGCGGGAGGGGCGCGCCTAGAACAGCTTGCCCGGGTTGAGGAGGCCCAGGGGGTCGAAGACCTGCTTGATGCCGCGGTGCAACTCCACCGTGTCCGGGCCGAGTTCGCGGGCCAGCCAGTCCTTCTTCAGGACGCCGACGCCGTGTTCGCCGGTGATGGTGCCGCCCAGTCGGAGGCCGAGCGCCATGATGGCGTCGAACGACTCGCGGGCCCGTCGTTCCTCGTCGGGGTCGGCCGGGTCGAAGCAGACCAGCGGGTGGGTGTTGCCGTCGCCGGCGTGCGCGCAGACGCCGATGGTCAGGTCGTACTCCTCGGCGACGGCGGCGGCGCCCTCCAGCATCGCGGCGAGTTGCGAGCGGGGCACGCAGACGTCGTCGATGAGCATCGCGGGCTTGATCCGCTCCAGCGCGGTGAAGGTCAACCGGCGTGCCTGGAGGAGGAGTTCGGACTCGGCGGCGTTCTCGGCGGGGACGACCTGGGTGGCGCCGGCGGCCTCGCACAGCGCGCCGACCGCGGCCAGGTCGGCCGCCGGATCGGGGGTGTCGAAGGCCGCCAGCAACAGCACCTCGGTGGTCTCCGGCAGGCCCATCTGCGCCATGGCGTTGACCGCGCGGACACTGGTGCGGTCCATCAGCTCCAACAGCGACGGGGCGTGGCCCTCGGCCATGATCCGGCAGACCGCGTCGCCGGCGGCGGCCACCGAGCCGAACTCGGCGACCAGGGCGAGCTGTTGGGGCGGTTCTGGCTTCAGCGCCAGGGTGGCGCGGACCACGACGCCGAGGCTGCCCTCGGAGCCCACGAAGAGCCGGGTGAGGTCGTAGCCGGCCACGCCCTTGGCGGTGCGCCGCCCGGTCTTGATCAGTCGGCCGTCGGCGAGGACCACCTCCAGGCCGAGCACGTACTCGGCGGTGACGCCGTACTTCACGCAGCACAGGCCGCCGGCGGCGGTGCCGATGTTGCCGCCGATGGTGCAGGTCTCCCAGCTGGAGGGGTCGGGCGGGTAGGAGAGGCCGTGCTCGTTGACCGCGCGGGACAGGACGGCGTTGACGACGCCCGGCTCGACCACCGCGATCCGGTCGACGGGGTTGATCTCCAGGATGCGGTCCATCTTGACCAGCGACAGCACGATGCAGCCGTCGGTGGCGTTGGCGGCGCCGGAGACGCCGGTGCGGGCGCCCTGGGGGACGACCGGGACGCGCAGTGCGGTCGCGGTCCGCATCACGTGCTGGACCTGCTCGACGGTGCGCGGCAGGACGACCACGGCGGGGGTGCCGGCGTCGCAGAAGTTGGCCATGTCCCGGGCGTAGGAGCCGGTGACGTCGGGGTCGGTGAGCAGCGCTTCCCCGGGGAGCCCGGCGCGCAGGCGTGCGATGAGGTCCATGCCCTCAGCCTCGCATCCGTGGGCCGTACACGGAAGATCGTCCACGGCCCACGGACCGGGGCTCCGGCGGCGGGACGGCGCCGGCCGGAGCCGCCGGCTCAGAGGTTGCCGCGGCGGTCCTGCTCGCGCTCGATCGCCTGGAAGAGGGCCTTGAAGTTGCCCTTGCCGAAGCCCAGGGAGCCGTGCCGCTCGATCATCTCGAAGAAGACCGTCGGGCGGTCCTGGACCGGCTTGGTGAAGATCTGCAGCAGGTAGCCGTCCTCGTCCCGGTCGGCGAGGATCTTCAGCTCGCGCAGCTCGTCGATCGGGACCCGGGTTTCGCCGACCCACTCGCCGAGGGTGTCGTAGTACGAGCCGGGCACGTCGAGGAACTCCACGCCCGCGGCCCGCATCTGGCGGACCGACGCCACGATGTCGTTGGTGGCCAGCGCGATGTGCTGGACGCCGGGGCCGCCGTAGAACTCCAGGTACTCGTCGATCTGCGACTTCTTCTTGGCGAGGGCCGGCTCGTTGAGCGGGAACTTCACCTTCTTGGTGCCGTCCGCGACGACCTTGGACATCAGCGCCGAGTACTCGGTGGCGATGTCGTCGCCGACGAACTCCTTCATGTTGGTGAAGCCCATGACGTCGTTGTAGAAGGCCACCCACTCGTCCATCTTGCCGAGTTCGACGTTGCCGACGCAGTGGTCGATGGCCTGGAAGAAACGTTTTGTCGGGGCGGCGACCAACGGCTCGACGGCGACGAAGCCGGGCAGGTAGGGACCGTCGTAGCCGCGGCGCTCCACCAGGGTGTGGCGGGTCTGTCCGTAGGTGGCGATGGCGGCCCGGACGACCGTGCCGTGCTCGTCGGTGGTCTCGTAGGGCTCGGTGAGGCCGGTGGCGCCGTGCTCGACGGCGTAGGCGTAGGCCGCGCGGGCGTCCGGCACCTCGATGGCCAGGTCGACGACGCCGTCGCCGTGCGCGGCCACGTGCTCCGCGAGGAAGCGGCCCCAGTCGGTGGTCGGCTTGACCACCGAGGTGAAGACGAACCGCGCGCCGCCGGACTCCAGGACGTAGGAGGCCGTCTCGCGACTACCGGTCTCCGGGCCCTGGTAGGCGACCCTCTTCATGCCGAAGGCGGTGGAGTAGTAGTGCGCGGCCTGCTTGGCGTTGCCGACGGCGAAGACGACCGCGTCCATCCCCTTGACCGGGAAGGGGTCCGCCTGCCGGGCCGTGGCCGGGGTGGTGGGCTGGGTGTGCATCGTGGTGTCTGCCATGTCCGCAGAGTCCCGCCGATCCACAAGGTGCGCAATAGTTCACGCAATCACTGGGCAGTGTGTATAGGCATTCACGGAAACCACCGAGCGATCTGTACACGATGACCATCGAAATCGGAGGCTACGGCCGTGGCGATCGATCATTTGGACGGAGCGTTGCTGGAACTGCTCGCCCGGGAGCCGCGGATCGGCGTCCTGGAGGCGTCCCGCCGGCTGGGGGTGGCCCGCGGGACGGTGCAGGCGCGGCTCGACCGGCTTCAGTCGAATGGAGTGATCCGGGGCTTCGGGCCCGACGTGGACCCGGCGGCGCTGGGCTATCCGGTGACCGCGTTCGCGACGCTGGAGATCAAGCAGGGCCAAGGCAACGACGTGCGGGCCCACTTGGCCGGCGTACCGGAAGTGCTGGAACTGCATACAACGACCGGACACGGGGACATGCTCTGCAGGTTGGTGGCGCGGTCGAACGCCGATCTCCAGCGGGTGATCGACCGGGTCGTGGGCTTTGATGGCATCGTGCGGGCATCGACGGCGATCGTCATGGAAAATCCGGTTCCGCTCCGGCTCATCCCGTTGGTGAAGCAGGCCGCCGGCGACTGAACCGCGGCGGGCCGGCCGCAACGGTGACGGACCGAGGAGGCGACGGGTGAGCTTCTGGGAGTACGTCGGCAGCCGGCACGCCCAGCTGCTGACGGACACGTATCAGCACGCCAGCGCCGTCTTCCAGTGCATGGTGCTCGCCACCGTGCTGGGCGTCGCGCTCGGCGTCGCCACCTACCGCAGCGAGTGGGCCGGCGCGCTCGCCACCATGACCACCGCGACGATCCTGACCATCCCGTCCCTGGCCATGATCGGCCTGCTGATCCCGATCGTCGGCCTCGGCGTCGCGCCGACCGTCGTCGCCCTGACGCTGTACGGGCTGCTGCCGGTGGTCCGCAACGCCATCGTGGGGCTGCGCGGGGTGGACCCGGCACTGGTCGACGCCGCCAAGGGGATCGGGATGTCGCGCACCGCCCGGCTGTTCCGGGTCGAACTCCCGCTGGCCTGGCCGCCGATCCTCACCGGCATCCGGGTCGCCACCCAGATGCTGATGGGCATCGCGGCCATCGCCGCCTTCGCCTCCGGGCCCGGCCTGGGCAACGAGATCTTCCGCGGCATCGCCTCGTTGGGCAGCGCCAACGCGCTCAACCAGGTGCTCTCCGGGACGCTCGGGATCGTCGTCCTGGCCCTCCTCTTCGACGCCGCCTACGTCCTGATCGGACGCCTGACCATTTCCAGGGGGATCCGTGCCTGAGCCGCCCGCGAGCGACCGGAGCGCCACGGGGGCGGCCGCCCGGCCGGCCCCTTCGACGGGCGCCGCCATCCAGCTGGAGCACCTGACGAAGGCGTACCCCGGCAGCCCCGTGCCGGCGGTGGACGACGTCAGCATGGAGATCAAGGCCGGCGAGACGGTGGTGTTCGTGGGGCCGTCCGGCTGCGGGAAGTCCACCACGCTGAAGATGATCAACCGCCTGATCGAGCCGACGTCCGGCCGCATCCGGATCGGCGACGAGGACGTCACCGCCATCGACCCGGTCGGGCTGCGGCGCAAGGTCGGCTACGCGATCCAGGCGTCCGGGCTCTTCCCGCACATGTCGGTGGCGGAGAACATCGCCCTGGTGCCGAAGATGACCGGCTGGTCGAGGGCGCGCACCCGGGAGCGGGTCGCGGAGATGCTCGACCTGGTCGGGCTGGACCCGGGCGAGTTCCACGACCGCTACCCGCGCCAGCTCTCCGGCGGCCAGCAGCAGCGGGTCGGGGTGGCCCGCGCGCTCGCCGCCGATCCCCCGGTGCTCCTGATGGACGAGCCGTTCGGCGCGGTCGACCCGATCACCCGCGACCACCTCCAGGACGAGCTGATCCGGCTCCAGCACGAACTGCACAAGACGATCGTCTTCGTCACCCACGACTTCGACGAGGCGATCAAGCTCGGCGACCGGATCGCGGTGCTCCGCGAGCGCTCGCACATCGCCCAGTTCGACACCCCCGAGGCCATCCTCACCAATCCGGCGGACGACTTCGTCTCCGGCTTCGTGGGCGCCGGGGCGGCGCTCAAGCGGCTCAACCTGACCCGGGTGCGGGACGTGGCGGTGGTCGACTTCCCCACCGCGCAGGTCGACGACCCGCTCCAGTCGATCTTCGACCTGCTGCGCGACGGCGCCACCAACGAGGTGCTGCTGCTGGACCGGCACCGCCGCCCGTACAAGTGGCTGCGCCGCGGCGACCTCTCGCGCGCCAAGCAGTCGCTGGCCCGGGCCGGCACCCTGGTCACCGACACGGTGACGCGGGACGCGACGCTGCGCGACGCGCTGGAGGCGGTGCTGACCGACAGCGCGGGGCGGGTCGCGGTCACCGGCCGGCGCGGCGAGTTCCTCGGCGTGGTCGACATGGAGACGTTGATGAACAACGTCCACGAACTGCTCGAAGCGGACCGCCTGGAGGCCCTGGAGCACCAGCACGACCTCCAGACACTGCGCGCCCACCGGACCCAGCTCGCCCAGGAGGGCCTGGAGGGCACTGGCGGGGCCGACGGCGGCCCGGGGGGCCGGGCGTGACGCCGGGCACGTCCCCGGACCGCGGGGGCCCTCCAGGGCCCGCCGGCGGGCCCGGCGGGGCGACCCTCCCCGACGACGCGGCGGACGCGGAAGGGGAGTTGGCGGCCGGAACGGCGCCCAGCGGGTCAACGGCCGGCAGCCGGCGCCGGATCAGCTGGCAGAAGTGGACGTGCATGCCGGTGTTCCTGACCGCCGCGCTGCTGGCGACCTGGCTGTGGTTCCGTGGCGCCCACCTGGACTCCATCGCCCACCAGGCGGTCGACCACGGCAAGGTGTGGCTGGCGCTGCGCCAGCACGTCCAACTGACGGCCGTCTCCACCTTCTTCGTGCTGGTGATCGCGATCCCGCTGGGCATCGCGCTGACCCGGCCGCGACTGCGCCGGGCCACCCCGTTCGCGATGGTCCTGGCCAACCTCGGGCAGGCCGTGCCGGCGCTCGGCCTGCTGGTGCTGCTGGTCATCTGGCTCGGCATCGGGGCGCGTTCGGCGATCGTGGGCATGGTGATCTACGCCGTGCTGCCGGTGCTGGCCAACACCATCGCCGGGCTGCGCGGGATCGATCCGACGCTGACCGAGGCGGCCCGCGGCATCGGCATGTCCCCGCTGGGCGTGCTGGGCCGGGTCGAACTCCCGCTGGCCGTCCCGCTGATCCTGGCCGGCGTGCGCACCGCGCTGGTGCTGAACGTGGGGACCGCGACGCTGGCCACGTTCGGCGGGGGCGGCGGGCTGGGCGACCTGATCTCGGCGGGCATCATCACCCAGCGGATGCCGGTGCTGATCCTGGGCTCGGTGCTGACGGTGGCGCTGGCGCTGCTGGTCGAGTGGCTCGCCTCGTTGGTGGAACTGCTGTTGCGGCCGCGCGGGTTGGAGGTGGCCACGTGAGGGGGCGGCCCTGCGGGCGGCGGGAGCGCCGGGGCGCGCGGACGGCGGTCGCCGCGGTGGTGCTGGCGGCGGCGCTGCTCGGCGGCTGCGGGCTGGTCAGCGGCAGCCCGATGAGCGACGACGTCGTCCCGGGGACGGTCGGCCGGGGGCTGCCCCTCAAGGGCGCCGAGCTGACCGTCACGTCGAAGGAGTTCACCGAGAACATCGTCCTCGGCCAGATCATGGGGCTGGTCTTCAAGGCCGCCGGCGCCACCGTCATCGACAAGACCAACATCCAGGGCACCATCGGCGCCCGGGAGGCCGTGCGCACCGGCACAGCGGACGGGATGTACGAGTACACCGGCACCGGCTGGATCACCCACCTCGGCCACGTGACGCCCATCGCGGACCCGCAGCGGCAGTGGGAGGCGGTGCGCGACGCCGACCTGCGCAACGGCATCGTCTGGCTGCCGCAGTCCCGGCTGAACAACACCTACGCCCTGGCGCTGAACGCCGCCAACGAGAAGAAGTACCGGGTGCGCACCCTCTCCGACGTCGCCGCGCTGCTGAAGAAGGACCCGGGCGCCGTCACGCTGTGCGTGGAGAACGAGTTCGCCACCCGCAACGACGGCCTGCCCGGCATGGCGAGGGCGTACGGCATGAACATCCCGCCCGGCAACGTCCGGCGGATGACCGGCGGCGTCGTCTACACCGAGACGGCGAAGGGCACGTCCTGCACCTTCGGCGAGGTCTTCACCACCGACGGCCGGATCAAGGCCATGGGGCTGACCGTGCTCGCGGACGACAAGCACTTCTTCCCGAACTACAACGCCGCACCGGAGATCAACGCCGCCGCCCTGCGCAAGCACCCGCAGATCGCCGCCGTCCTCGCGCCGGTCACCGCCGCCCTGAACAACCAGGTCGCCCAGAAGCTCAACGCCAAGGTGGACGTCGAGGGCCAGGATCCGCACGCGGTGGCCAAGGAGTGGCTGCTCAAGGAGGGCTTCATCAAGGAGGGCGGGCGCTAGGGCGCCGCCGACGGACCTCCGCGACGTCGCGAGGCGGGCAGCCTCAAGGTCGACAGGCTGGTCTGCGACCACGCCGACCGGGAGGCCACCGCGACCCGGTGGGCACGGCCGCCGGGCCCTCGGCTCAGTCGGTGCAGCTGGGCACCGCGCCGCCGGCGTTGAGGGCCTTGAGGGAGTCCACCGCCCCGGCCAAGGTGGTGATCGGGATCAGTCGCATGCCCCGCGGGAGTTCGGCGCGGGCGTCCGTGCACTCCTTGCGCGGGACGAGGAAGACCGTCGCGCCGTCGCGGTGCGCGGCCTGCGTCTTCAGGGCCACCCCGCCGACCGCGCCGACCGCGCCGTCGGCGTCGATGGTGCCGGTCCCCGCGATGGTACGGCCGCCGGTCAGCTCGTGCCCGGCACCGTCCCCGTCCAGCTTGTCGACGATGCCCAGCGCGAACATCAGGCCGGCGCTCGGCCCGCCGACGTCCGCCAGGCTCAAGGTGACCTTGACGTCCTTGGGGGACTTCCCCAGCCGGTTCAGCGCGGCCCGGGTCGCGCTGTCCTGCGACTGCTTCATCTGCTCCGCGTTGTGCTCGGCGATCTCCTCGGTGTTGTTGCCCACCGGGTAGACCGAGTCCCGCGGCATCACCGCCTCGTCGGTGCGGAACCACGCGCGGACCACGTCCGGCAGGTGGACGGAGGCGGCCGGTCCGGTGGCCGTGATGGAGGTCATCCGCAGCTGCCCGCTGGTGCCGCGGGTGGGGACGCCGGCGATGGTGATCACCGGCTTGCCCTTGTCGTCGCCGAGGACGTTGGCCGTGATGCCCGGATACGCGACCGAGTACGGCAGCGGGGCCAGGGCGGCGGTGACGAGGACGGCGAGGACGAGGGCGGTGCAGACCAACAGGGCACGGGCGCGTGAGGACACCCCGCCACCCTAAATGACCCCCGCCCCGGCCGCCCCGTGCGGCGCCCTGGTCACACGGCAGCGCCACAGGGTCCCCACACGGGGCACGCGAGCACACCGATCGCCGGCCGGCGATCCGGCGGCCGGCGGCGGGGCCCGCGGCGTCAGCGCAGGGCCTCGGAGACCTCCCGGGCCGCGTCCAGCACGCGCGGGCCTATCTGCTCCGCGACGGAGTCGGTGAGCATCACCACGCCCACGCTGCCCTCTATGCCGCTGACCCCGAGCAGCGGTGCCGCGGCACCGCTGGCGCCGGCCTCCAACTCCCCGTGCGTCAGGGCGATCCCACCGTCTTGGAGGCGGCCCTGGCGGGCCTTGAGGATGGCCCGCCCGGCGGCCCCGCGGTCCAGCGGGTGACGGAATCCGGCGCGGTAGGCGACGTGGTAGTCGGTCCAGGTCGGCTCGACGACCGCGACCGCCAGCGCCTCGGTGCCGTCGACGAGGGTGAGGTGGGCGGTGGCGCCGACGTCCTCGGCCAGGGACCGCAGCGCCGGCAGCGCGGCCTCCCTGACCAGGGGGTGGACCTGGCGTCCCAGGCGCAGCACGCCCAGTCCGACCCGGGCCCGACCGCCGGCGTCCCGGCGCACCAGAGCGTGCTGCTCCAGCGTCGCCAGCAGGCGGTAGACCACGGTGCGGTTGACCCCGAGCTTGTGGGAGAGCTCGGTGACGGTCAGCCCGTGATCGGTGTCGGCGAGCAGTTTGAGGACGCGCAGTCCTCGGTCGAGCGTCTGGGAGGTCTCTGCGGTCACGACGCCCCCTCCTGGAGTGAGTTGGCGGCGTCCGTGCGCGGCGCACTGCTCGTCCCGGAACAGCGCGCAAGAGCCGCCGGCCGCTTTGCACCGGCTGCGCTCCGCGGCGGCGCTGCCACGGGGCGTGTGCGTGACCGGGACAGTAGCGAGCCACTCCGGTCAGCGGAAGAGCGCGTCCAGAATCCGGGCTTTCGCGCCCGGAATATCCGCTCTCGTCCGTACAGTGGTCCCCTCCGACGGGGTTCGAGTCGCGCCACCGTGACCATGGCGTTATCAAGCGGCCGCGCTCCGGCCGGACGCCCGCGCCGCGCCACGCACACCACTTCCGCACCGGACCCGCACGGCATCTCCCCGGCTCGGCCCCCGTACCCGGGCCGGCCCCTCACCTGGGCCGGCGACTCAGCCGGGCCGGCGCCGGCACCGCCGACGGGCCCGCGGCCTCACCGGTCCCGGGCGGCCGGCCGGGACCGGGGCCGGGACCGGGACGCGCTCAGCGCATGCGGGTGGCCCACTCCCGCACCTTCTTGATGCGCTCGTGGAGCTGCCCGGCCGTCGCCTCCGCGCTCGGCGGGCCGCCGCACACCCGGCGCAGCTCGGTGTGGATCACCCCGTGCGGTTTGCCGCTCTGGTGGACGTAGGCGCCCACCAGCGTGTTGAGCTGCTTGCGCAGTTCCAGCAGCTCCTTGTGCGTGACCACCGGGCGCCGCTCGGCGGGCATCTCCAGCAGGTCCGCCTCGGCGTCCGGCTTCTTCCGGCTGTGCGCGATCTGCCGGGCCTGCCGCTTCTGGAGCAGCATCTGCACCTGGTCGGGCTCCAGCAGCCCGGGGATGCCGAGGTAGTCCTGCTCCTCCTCGCTGCCGGCGTGCGCCTGCATGCCGAACTCGGCGCCGTCGTAGAGCACCCGGTCGAAGACGGCCTCCGACTCCAGCGCCTCGAACGAGAACTGCTCCTGCTCGCCGGTGTCCTCGTCCTGCTCCTTGTTGGCCTCGTCCAGCTCCTTCTCGGACTCGGCGTACGGGTCCTCCTCGCCGTCCTTCTTCGGCTTGTCCAGGACGTGGTCGCGCTCGACCTCCATCTCGTTGGCGAAGCCGAGCAACGACGGGACCGTGGGCAGGAAGACGGACGCGGTCTCGCCGCGCTTGCGGGACCGCACGAACCGGCCGACCGCCTGCGCGAAGAACAGCGGGGTGGAGATCGTGGTGGCGTACACGCCGACCGCGAGGCGAGGCACGTCGACGCCTTCGGACACCATCCGGACCGCGACCATCCAGCGGTCGTCGGAGTACGAGAAGTCGTCGATGCGCTGCGAGGCGCCCGCGTCGTCGGAGAGCACCAGGGTCGCGCCCTCGCCGGTGATCTCGCGGATCAGCTTGGCGTAGGCCCGGGCCTGCTCCTGGTCGGAGGCGATCACCAGGGCACCGGCGTCCGGGATGCCCTTGCGGACCTCCGTCAGCCGCCGGTCGGCGGCCCGCAGCACGTTCGGCATCCACTCGCCGCGCGGGTCCAGCGCGGTGCGCCACGCCTGGGAGACCGCGTCCTTGGTCATCGGCTCGCCCAGCCGCGCCGCGATCTCGTCGCCGGCCTTGGTGCGCCAGCGCATGTTGCCGCTGTAGGAGAGGAAGATGACCGGCCGGACGACGCCGTCGCCGAGCGCGTTGCCGTAGCCGTAGGTGTAGTCGGCGGACGACCGGCGGATCCCGTCGTTGCCCTCCTCGTACGCCACGAACGGGATCGGGTTGGTGTCCGAGCGGAACGGGGTGCCGGTCAGCGCCAGCCGTCGGGTCGCCGGCTCGAACGCCTCCAGGCACGCCTCGCCCCACGACTTCGAGTCACCGGCGTGGTGGATCTCGTCGAGGATGACCAACGTCTTGCGCTGCTCGATCCGGTTGCGGTGCAGCATCGGGCGGACCCCGACACCGGCGTAGGTGATCGCGATGCCGTGGTACTCGCGGCCCAGCGGCCCGGCGCTGTACTCCGGGTCGAGCTTGATGCCGATCCGGGCCGCGGCCTCCGCCCACTGCTTCTTCAGGTGCTCGGTCGGCGCGACGACCGTCACCTGCTGCACGACGTGGTGGTGCAGCAGCCACGAGGCGAGCGTCAGCGCGAAGGTGGTCTTGCCGGCGCCGGGCGTGGCCACGGCGAGGAAGTCCCGCGGCTGGGTCTGGAGGTAGCGGTCCATGGCCGCCTGCTGCCAGGCGCGCAGCTTGTTCGCGGTACCCCACGGGGCCCGTCCCGGGAACGCCGGGGACAGGTGATGGCTGTTGGTGGCGCTGGTGGTAGTAGTCACGGTCTCCGTCGGCTGAGGTCGGCGATCGGCAACCGCGTCAGCCTACCGGTGCCCCGCTTTCCGCCCGCCGCCGAACGCCCGCTCCCGCCCCGGGGTGGGAGCGACGTCACACCCCTTCTACGGCGACCGGGGGCGCACTCCGGCCCAGGAGCGCACGGACGGGCCGGGGCCTGGGCACTCGGCGCTCGGCCTGGGCCCCCGGATGTCCGTCGGGCTCGGTCCGCCGGGCTGCGCCGGGCTGCGGCGGGACGGAGCCACGGGCACCCCTACTCGACTTCGGCCTCGAGCTCGCCCTCGGTCTCGGTCTCCGGCCGCAGCCGGGCGGCCACCAGCGCTCCGGCGGCCGCCACCACCGCCATCGCCGCGAAGACCGCCAGGAACGCCGCGGGGTGGCTCACCGGGGCGGCGCCCGCGGAGGCGGCCGACGCGGTGCCGGCGGCGGCGATCGAACCGCCGCCGAAGGCCACGAACAGCACCCCGCTGACCCCGACGAAGGTCACGTTGCCCAGCGCGTCGGACATCTGCAGGGAGGAGGAGTTGCTCCCCGCCTCCTCCGGCCGCGACAGCTTCAGCAGCAGCACGCCGCCGCTGGAGATGTTCAGGCCCATCCCGAACCCACCGATCGTCCACGCCGCGGCCACCGTCCAGACCGGCACCGCGTCGATCAGCACCAGCGGCACCAGCAGGATCGCCACCGCCAGCAGCGCCATGCCCAGGCCCATCAACCGCTCGCGGTGCCGGTCCATGCGCGGGCGGCTCTGCACGTACGAGCCGAGCGCCCAGGTCAGGCCGCCGCCGGTGAGCGAGAGCCCGGCGAGGGTGGCGGACAGGCCCCGCTGGGTGACCAACAGCAGCGGGATGAAGCTCTCCGCGGCCACCAGAGCCCCGGCCGCCAGACCTCGCATCAGCACCACCGTCGGCAACCCCCGGGCCGCCCGGAACGTGCCGCGGGGCAGCAGCCGCACGATGGCCGGCACCACCAGCACCAACCCGACCGCGGCCGGCAGCAGCGCGAACCAGCTCGGGTGCTGCCCCGCGTACTGCACCAGCGAGGCGCCCACCGCGACCGCCAGGGCCAGCAGGCAGCGGCGGCTGCCGAGGATCCGCCGGAGGCCGGCGTCCGGCCCCGGTGCACTGCGCGGCAGCTTGCGCAGCGCCGGCAGCATCACCCCGAGCGGCAGGAGTATCAGCACGGGTATGGAGAGGAACACCCAGCGCCAGCCGAACTGTTCGGTCACCGTCCCCGCGACCAACGGGCCGACGATCACCGGCACCACCCAGGCCGCCGAGAACGACGCCATCACCGACGGCCGCAACCGCTCCGGATAGCCGCGGCCGACCACGACGTACAGCGACACCACCGCCAGGCCGCCGCCCAGCCCCTGGACGCCGCGCCCGGCGACGAACATGCCCATGCCCTGCGCCCCACCGGCGACCAACAGCCCCGCGCCGAACGCGGCGATCCCGCTGAACAGCGGCGCCAGCGGACCGCGCCGGTCGCTCCACACGCCGGCGAGCGCCATCGCGAAGAGGCTGGCCGTGAAGAACGCCGAGAAGGCGAAGGCGTAGAGCCCGATGCCGTCGAGGGCCCGGGCCGCCACCGGCATGGCGGTGTTCACCGCGCTCGCCTCGAAGGCGATCAGGGAGACGACGGAGATGATGCCGAGGGTCAGCGCCCGGTGCTCCCGGCCGAGGACGCCGCCGGAGCCGGCCGGGGGCGTGCTGCCGGCCGGGGCGGGAGCGATGGTGCGGCCCGTCGCGACGGGGGCGGCCACGTCCGCGGGGCTCGAAGGGTCAGCGGTCATCGGGCCAGCGTAAGGGCCGTAGGGCAGGTGCGCCCCTGTCCGGAGGCGGGGATCGCCTCGGCCGTCGGTCCTACGCCGCGGGCCGCCCCCGCCGCCCGCCGCGGTGCCCGGGGCACCCGCCCGTCCCGCGCCGTCCGGCAAGCTGTCCGCATGCCCTACTTCCGCACCTACGACGACGCCGAGCTGCACTACCGCGTGCTCGGCCCCGCCGACTCCGCACGGCCGCCCCTGGTGTGCCTGGCCGGCGGCCCCGGGCGGGACGCCGCGTACCTGGCGGACCTGGGAGGGCTGGCCCGGCACCGGCAGCTGATCGTCCCGGACCATCGCGGCACCGGCGCCTCCCCGGCCGCCGCGGACCCCGCGCGGTACGCCTTCCCGCACCTCGCCGCGGACGTCGAGGCGCTCCGCGCCCACCTCGGCCTGGAACGCTTCGCCCTGCTCGGCCACGACGCGGGGGCCACGGTGGCGCAGGCCTACGCGGCGGCCCACCCGGAGCGGCTGACCCGCCTGGTGCTGGTCTGCCCCGGCTCCCGCCTCCAGGGCGAACTCCCCGACGACGCCCAGGAGATCTTCACCTCCCGGATGCACGAGGAGTGGTGGCCGCGGGCCTCGGTGGCGGTCCAGGAGCTGGCCGAGGCGTCCGACCTGGCGCAGGTGCGCGACCTGCTGTACGCAGCGGCGCCGCTGGCCTACGGGCGGTGGGACGAGCCGCAGCGGGCCCATGCGGCCACCGAGGGCGAACAGTTGGGGCCGGTGCCGCGGGCCGGCTTCTGGCAGGGCGTGGACGAGCCGACCCGAGAGGCGCTGCTGGCGGGGCTGCGGCGGGTCGACTGCCCGGTCCTGGTGGTCACCGGCGACCGCGACGGGGTGGTCGGGATGCGCGCCGGCGAACTGGTGGCCGCCGCCTTCCCAAGCGCCGAGGTGCGCCCGCTGCACCTCGTGGGGCACTACCCCTGGGTGGACGAGCCGGACCTCTTCCGCCCACTGGTCGAGGAGTTCCTCCGGGCCTCCTGAGGCCGCCGGACCGGCGCCCGCCGCCCTTTCGTGAACCGCGTGTTGCAGCCTCGTGGCAGTCGCCCCGCCACCCTTGCCCGGCCCCCCACCCGGCGGCCTACAGTCGGGACAGCACCGCACCCCGGCCGTGTGCCCGAGTGGTTTAGGGACTCGCCTGCAAAGCGAGTTACGTGGGTTCGATTCCCGCCACGGCCTCCACTGCCTTCACCAGGCAATTCGTAAGGGTGGCGCCCTCCGAGAGCGCCACCCTTACGCGCGTCCGTCTCGATTCCCGTCTCAGTTGGCCGGCACGAGGGCGCCGGCCGCACCGTCGTCATCGTCCGGCCGGTCCTCCTCGGCCTTCCAGATCAGCCCGTCCACCTGCTTCGCGATGCCGGTCCGCACCTCGTTGACCATGTGCTGATAGCGGGCCGCCATGGCCGTGGTCGACCAGCCCATGAGACCCATGACGGCGCGTTCGGGCACGCCGAGGATGAGAAGCACCGTCGCGGCCGTGTGGCGAGCGTCGTGCAGGCGCCCGTTACGCACCTTCGCTTCGGCCAGCAGCGCCTTCCATGCCGTCCAGTCCTCACGATGGGAGGGGACATGGCCGTACTCGTTGGGGAACACCCAACCGCCCTCCTCCCAGTCCTCCCCTGCCGACTCCCGCTCGGCATCCTGCGCCGTGCGGTGAGCACGCAGCAGGTCCACAAGCTGTTCGGGAAGACCAACCGACCGGCGACCGGCCCGCGACTTGGTGGTGGACGTCTCCGGGTTGGTGCGTCGCTTCTGCGGGCAATACCCGGCGGCCTTCCGTCCGCAGGGCTCCGCGCACCCATGGGCGTACTGCGGCCGATGCCGGCTACGTCGGACCATCAGGAAGCCACCGTCCAGGTCGATGTCCACCCACTTCAGGCCCAGCACTTCCCCCTGCCGCAGCCCGAGTGCGAGGGCGACCGCCCAGCGCGTGGAGTTGCGGTGCCGATCTGCGGCCTTCGGCAACCGACGAGCAGGAAGACTTAAGTACCCCGAGCCGACGAGACTCTGGCACAGCTGGAGATAGAAGCCGTTGACCGGGCGCGGCCCAAATAGCGGCACTGAGATGACCGCCCGAGGCGTAAACCATCCGGCCAGGCTCTGGGCAAGTGAAACCGGCTGAACCGTGGGGCGAATCCGGCCCTATTGCAGCAGGTCTTGGCCCGCTGGATGCCCCCGCTCGTCGCCGGACGGCGTCGCGCGGCCCGTCTCAGCTTCCGTCTCGTGCATCGCCGTACGCGGCCATTCAGGATCGTTCGCCCCATCACTGCAGGCGAAGCCGCCATGCGGGATTGAACGTACGCGAACCCTCATGAATCACGCTCCACTCAGACCGAACAAACCTGTAAAGCTATGGACTTAAGGTTCGATGCACTCCATAGTCTCCGAAGGCAGTCAGCGTGTCAGTAGCTGGCCGTAACCTGATCCCCATACAACTTGAGGGGGATCGATGCCGAGGGTGCCCGAGAGCCGGCGTATTGGACGCATGGCAGTGAATGAGGTGCGTGCTCTGCTCGAGCGGCACGGCCACATCGTGCAGGAGATCGATGGCGGTAACGACCACGGCGAAGATCTACACGTCACCTTCGTCCAGAACGGGCAGCGGACAGAAGATTCCGTAGCCATGCAGGTTAAGGGCGGGGTTTCGACCCGGACCAGGCGCGGGCACCGCGTCCCAGTCGGAGATCATGGAGACAACTGGCGCGATGGCACCCTGCCCGTGCTGTGCGTAGTCCACGATGCCGAGAGGGGCGGCCTCTTCTGGGCCAATGCGACCCGTCAACTTCGTCGAGCCAGGGCGCTACGCAAAACGGCGAAGTCCATCGTCGTCTCCCGGGAGTCAGTACTAACCGACGCGAGCCTCAACACCTTCGTGCAGGACATGCGGCACTACCTGGCTCGGGAACGCGACGGAGTTGGAAGGTGGGCAGACATGGCCGATGTCGAATTCGCCCCGGACGACATCGTCAAACCCTTCGAGAACGAGGTCTACGAACCCATGGTCTTCTGGCAGCGCCGCGGCCAGCCTTACGCGGTCCTGCTCCACCATGATCTTGACTGGGAGCCAGTGCCGATCCAGGAAGGGATGCTCCGCTTCCAGCCGATCCCGTCGGTCGGCCACGTCATCCTCGACATCGCGGAAGCACACTGGCTGATGGGCTGCTTCAAATCCACGGAGTGGTGGCGGCGACCGATCGAGCAGCCCGACTCCGCCTAACCATCGCACGGCGGCACCTCCGCCTATGAGCACCACCCGCAGTGGGGCATCGCCGTCTCAGTTTCCGTCTCGTTCATCGCCGTACGCAGGCGTCCGAAGCTGTCCACATGCACCGGTGCTCACAACGCCTGAACGACTTTGAACGCGCGCGAACCCGCCCGGATCACACTCTGACCAGCACAGACAAACCTGCAAAGCGAGTTACGTGGGTTCGATTCCCGCCACGGCCTCCGTAAGCGCAGTGTCCCGACGGGCAGCGCGCGGGCGCTTCGGCGCTGCCACCTGGAGGCGGCCCCCAGCACCGTGGGGGCCGCCTCCAGGCGCGTCCACACCCCGATCGCCCCCGCCGTGCCTCGTCCCCAGCGGTCCCGGCGTCTTCCGCTTCCCCCGCGTCCCCGGCCTGCCCACTCTTCCCCGCGCATCCCACTCGCCTCCGCCCCCTGGTGACGCCCGCCACCAGTCGTCCCCGCCGGTCACCGCCCGGCGTCGCGCACGGAATCGCGCGCTGGAAATAACGGTAAGTGACGGCACTGACAACACCCGTGACGGAGAGTGAAATCGCAGGTCGGGCGCTGGAGGGAACGGAAGAGGAGCGGGCGGGCGGGCGGACGCGACGAGGGGCGGGCCGCCGTGCGGGCCGGGCGGCCCGCACGGCACGGCGTCCCGCGGGGTCAGTGCGCGGGCATCGGCACGGACCCGTCGCCGCCACCGCGGCGCTGCGACGGCGTCACTGCGTGCCCTGCGCCGACTGCACGGGCTGCGCCACCGCCGCCTGCGGGCGGATCGGCAGGCGGCCGATCGGCCGTCCGGTGGCGGCCCGGACCGCCGATGCCACCGCGGCCGGCGAGGTCACCACCGGCACCGCGCTGGCCGCCTTGGCGCCGAACGGCGCGACCACGTCGCGCTCCTCGACGAGCTTGACGATCCGGATGTCCGGCGCGTCCAGCGCGGTCGGCAGCGCGTAACCGGTCAGGTCGGGGTGGCGGACCTGACCGCGGGTGGTGCGGAGGTTCTCCATCAGCGCGGCGCCCAGGCCCTGGGTGACCCCGGCCTCGATGCGGGCCTGCAGTTGACGCGGGTTGAGCACCCGGCCGACGTCCTGCGCCACGGACATCTCCACCACCCGGACGGTGCCCAGCTCGATGTCCACGTCGGCGACGCAGCGGATGGCGCAGAAGGCGAGGCCGACGAACGCGTCGCCCTGGCCGGTCTCGTCCAGCGGCTCGGTGGGGTGCGGCCGGCACTGGGCGGTGGCCCACAGTTCCTTGCCGTCCAGCGCCTCGGCGACGGTCGTGCTGAGCACCCCGTCGTACGAGGTGATCTTGCCGTCGGTGATCTGGAGCAGCTCGGTGGACATCCCGAACTTGTGGGCCAGCGGCTGCAGGAGCTGGGTGCGGACCATCTTCGCGGCCCGCTCGACGGCGCCGCCGGAGACCCAGGTGTGCCGGCCGTGGCAGGCCCGACCGGCCGGCGGCTGGTCGGTGTCCACGCCCGCGACGTGCACCTCCTCGACGCCCAGGGTCTCCTGGACGATCTGCCGCGCCAACATGGCGAACCCGGAACCGGTCTCCACCGCCGCGCAGATGACGGTGGCCACCGAACCGCTGACCTTCACGGTCGCGGTGGACACCTCGTCGGTGCCCTCCGCGCCCAACATGTGCACCATGCCCAGCGCGTAGCCGACGCCGCGCCGGACCGCGCCCGGCTCCCCCGCGCCCTCGGGGCCGCCCGGCAGCAGCCACTCCGCCTCCGGGGTGTCCTTGGGCAGCTCGGGCAGCGGCGCCTCGGTGACGGCCCGCAGCAGCTCGGCGACGGGGGCGGGGCAGGTGACGGTCTGCCCGGTGGGCAGCAGGTCGCCGGTGGCCATGACGTTGCGCCGACGGATCTCGTCCGGCTCCAGGCCCAGGTGGGCGGCGAGCCGGTCCATCTGCCCCTCGTAGGCGGCGCAGACCTGGAGCGCGCCCTCGCCGCGCATGTGGCCGGACGGCGGGTTGTTGGTGCGCACCGCCCAGCCCTCGACGACGGCGTGCGGGACGACGTACGGGCCGCAGGCGAACGACACCGCGGCGGCCAGCGCCTCGGCGGAGGTGTCCGCGTAGGCCCCGGCGTCCATCAGGATCTGCGCCTCCACCTTCACCAACTTGCCGTCGCCGTCCGCGTGGTGGCGGTAGCGCAGCAGCGTCGGGTGCCGGTGGGCGTGCGTGAGGAAGGACTCCTCACGGGTGGCGGCCAGCTTCACCGGGCACCCCGTGCGCAGTGCCAACAGGCCCAGGGACAGCTGGGTGCTGGGGTCCTCGCGGTCGGCGGTGGCACCGGGCACGCCGGTCACCACGACCTTGACCTGCGCCGGATCCAGGCCGAAGGAGGCCGCGGCCAGATCGCGGTCGCCGTGCGGGTCGGTGGAGGCGGTGTAGATCTCCACCCCGCCGTCCGGCCGCGGCACCGCCAGGCCGGCCTCGGCCCCGATGGGCGCCGGATCCTGGCGGCCGATCCGGTAGAAGCCCTCGACCATCACCTCGCCGACCGCCTCCGCGTCGCCGAAGCGCAGCGGGATGTGCCGGATGAGGTTGCCGTCGGGGTGCAGCGGCTCGGCCTCGAAGGCGTGTTGGGGGTCGGTGACGGCCTCCAGGACCTCGTACTCGACCACGATGGCGGCGGCGGCCAACCGGGCCGTGTCGGGGTGGTCGGCGGCCACTGCGGCGATCGGCTCGCCGTGGTGGCGGACCTCGTCCCTGGCGAACACCGGGCGATCGGCGACGCCTCGGCCGTGCCCCTTGTCGCCGGGCACGTCCTCGTGCGTGACGACGGCGCGCACGCCCGGCATCTCGGTGGCGTGCCGGACGTCCACGGACCGGATCCGCGCCCGGGGGTGCGGGGAGCGCAGCACCGCCGCCCACAACAGCCCCTCGGCCCACAGGTCGGCGGCGTACGGGAAGGTGCCCTCGGTCTTGGCCGGCGCCTCGGCCGGCGTCAGGGAGACGCCCAGCCCGTGCGGCGGCGGCTCTTCGGGGATCTGGACGCCCGCGGGGGGCGTCGCGGTGACGGCGGCGCCGTCGGTCGTACCGCTCATGCCGAGACCTCGCTCCGCTCACCCGCGCACGCGCGAGACGCGCACCTGTTGACGACTCCGCCCCGGCCTTCGGCCCCCGGGACCCGGACCCCCGTGCTGCGCTCGTTCATCCAGCGCCTCCCGGCTGCGGATCCTGGTGGTGCGGTGCCCCGTCCATCGGGTCGGCGGGCCCCGCCTGGTGGGGGATGCGGGCGGTCGCGGTCGGTGCCTCCGCACCCGCGGACGGTTCGACGACCTCGGTACGGGACTTCACGACCTCGGCTACGGCGTCCAGGACGCCGCGGTACCCCGAGCAGCGGCAGAGGTTGCCGCAGAGCGCCTTGCGGGTCTCCAGCTCCGTGGGGGCGTGGTTGCCCTCCAGGAGGTCGTGCACGGTCATCGCCATGCCCGGTACGCAGAAGCCGCACTGCACGGCCCCCGAGGCGGCGAGCGCCTGTTGGACGTCGGACGGCACGCCGTGCTGCGCCAGGCCCTCGACGGTGCGGACCTCGCTGCCGGCCGCGGTGGCGGCGGGCACCAGGCAGGAGGCGACCAGCCGCCCGTCCACCTGGACCGAGCAGGCCCCGCACTCCCCCTGGGAGCAGCCGTCCTTGGCGCCGGCCAGGCCGAGCCGCTCGCGCAGCACGTACAGCAGCGACTCGCCGATCCAGGCGTCGGTGACCGGCCGGTCGGCGCCGTTGACGCGCAGCACGTAGGAGGCGGAGGGGTGTTCGTCGTGGTGGTCGAGGACGGCGGGGGCGTCCGGCGCGGCCTCGACGTCGGCGGCGGCCGGTTCGGGCGCGGCGGTCGCCGCGGCCTCCTCGGCCGGGTGGACGTCCGGGTCGGTCGGCGCGGCGGCCTCGGCGGGCACCGGCTCGACGGGCGCGGCGGCGTCCGCGGCGGGCTCCACCGGGTGGCCGGCGTCCGCGGCCTCCGCGGGGTGCGGAGCGGGCGCGACGGGCTCCTGGGCGGCGCCGGGCGGCTCCGCCATCGGCGGCGCAGCGGCCGGGGCCTCGGGGGCCACGGGCGCCCCGTGCTCGGCGGGGACGCGCTCCTCGACCGGTGCGGCGGGTGCGGTGCCGGGGTCGGCGACTGGGTCGGCGACGGCGGCGCCGTGACCGGCGTCGAGGACGAACTCGCCCGTGGTGTCGGACTGTTCGCCCTCCACCACCGGGACCGACCACGCTTCGGCGCCGCCCGGGGCGGGCACCTCGGCGGCATCCTGGCCGGCGGTCACGTCCTCGTGGTGGGTCGGGTGCTCGGCCGGCGGCCACTGGGCCAGCGCGTCGGCGGGCAGCGACCAGTGGCCGGTCGCCCCGCCCGGGGCGGTCCCCGCGGGGCCCTGCGCGTACGGGTCGGCGGCGGGTGCCGGGAACGGCTCGGCCGCGCCCGGGTCGACGGCGCCGCCCGGCTCGACGGTCCCGGTGTGCCCGTTGGTGGCGTTGAGGCCGGCGGCGAAGTTCCAGTGGCCGGTGGCGCCCGTCTGAACGGGGCCGGTCGCGCCGGCGCCCTCGTAGCCGTCGGGGTAGCCACCGTCCTGATAGGGCGCGGCGGTTGCGTGTCCGGGCAGCTGCTCGTCGCCGACCAGGTACTCGCCGGACTCCTCCAGGGTGTCGTCGGCCGCCGGGACGGTCCAGGCGCCGCCGGCCGCCTCCGGGCTGCCGGCGACCGGCCAGTGCACCTGCTCGCCGGGCCATGCCTGGGCGTTCTCGGGCGGGTTGGCGTGGTAGCCGGCGGACGGGTCCGGGTGCGGTGCGCTCGCGTGCGCTCCCGTGGCGCCGTAGCCCGCGGCGGGGTCGGCGTAGCCGGCCGACGGGTCGGCGAACGGCATCGTCCACTGCCCGGTCGCCGCCGGGTCGGTGCCCGCCCCCGGTACGGGGGGCGTGGTGGAGTGCGCGGGGAACGAGGCCGGCGGGGTGTAGCCGTGCCCGGGGGCGGCCAGCGGGTCCGCGCCGGGCGTGCGGTAATCGGCGCCGTACGCGCCGGTGGTGAAGCCTTCGGGGAGTTGGACGAAGGCGGTGGCCTCCGACTCGTACTCGCCGCCCGGCGGCAGCGGCTGCCACCCCTGCTCGGGGTGCGGCTGCTGCGGGTGACGGTGGTCTTCGTTGCTCACGAGAGCGCCCTCCCAAGTGCGCGGCGGGCCAGGGCCGCCACCGTACGGCGCAGGTGCAGCGCGGCCGGTGGCAGGGTCGCCGGTTCGGAGCCGTCCTGCGGCGGCGCCGGGTCGGGGATGCAGGCGGCGGCCACGTAGTCGCCGAAGGCGGCCAGCGCCTCGGGCACCAGGCCGCGTTCGCCGTCCCAGTCGATGAGGGAGGCCACCCACTGCTCGGCCTCCAGGGGGCGCAGCGGCATGGCGGCGACCGCGCCGACCGCGCAACGCACCGAGCGCCGGGCCGGGTCCAGGACGAGCGCGACGGAGGCGGTGGCGCGGCCGGGGCCGGTGCGCCCGGTGGCCTTGAGGAAGGTCTGGGGGGCGTGCAGCAGCGGCACCCGGACGAAGCCGACGAGTTCGCCGGGGTTCAGCATCTCGCGGCCGGTGAGCAGGTGGCTGACCGGGATCTCGCGGCGGGCTCCCCCGGGGCCGGCGATGACCACGGTGGCTTCCAGGGCGGCCAGCACCGGGAGGGTGTCGCCGGTCGGGGCGCAACTGACGATGTTGCCGCCCAGGGTCCCGGCGTTGCGGATCTGCGGCGGGCCGGCGGCGCGGGCCGCCGCGGCCAGGCCCGGGATCAGGGCGGCGAAGTCGGGGCGTCCCATCCGGGCGAGGGTGAGGCCGGCGCCGAGCAGCGCATGGCCGTCCAGGTACTGCCAGCCGCGGATCTCGCTGATCCGGCCGAGGCCCACCAGGCCGGCCGGTCTGAGGAGTCCGGCGTTGACCGCCGCCATGAGGTCCGTGCCGCCCGCCACCGGCACGGCGGCGGGCATGGCGGTCAGTGCCGCCACCGCCTCGTCGAGCGAGGCCGGCAACGTCACCGATGGCGACGCGTGCGGTGCGTGCGTGGTCAACCCAGCTGCCCCTTCCCCGGTGTCCCGGCAGTTCCGCTCCGCCGTACGGTACGTGCTCACGGCCCGGACGTGGCAACTCTGGCACATCTTCGCGGGCCCGGTACGCGCGAGGGTCCGCGAAGCGGTGTTCCGTCCTCGAAGAGGGCGCTGGTCCGGTTTCGTCCGGCGGTTGCGGTCACCCCACACCACCGTTCCAGGGTCCGGCCGGACGAGCGCCCCGCTTGCACGGCGGCTCACACGTTCGGGGGCGCCCCCTCGAAGGGTCGTCCGAGGATGCCGGGGCGCTTCTGCCAGGGGTGGGGGCCGCCGGGCGGGCGGTAGCCGACGCCGAGGGCGTCGAGGCGGGCGTAGTGGTGGGTCATCCGGCGGGTGAAGTCCTGGTAGTCGCGGAGCTTCGGGGCGGGCAGCCGGGACCAGGCGACCTCGGCGAGCGCGACCAGCCGCGGGAAGACCTGGTAGTCCCGGCGCTGCTGACTGTCCATCCCCTCGGCCCAGGCGTTGGCCTGGGTGCCGATGACCCGGGCGGCCTGGTCGTCCGTCAGGTCCGGCGGCACCGGTTCGAAGCGGTAGACGTCCTCCAGGGTCCGCACGTAGCCGATCGGCACCGGCTCGTCGGGGGAGGCGTCCTGACGGTGGTCCAGGTACACCTGCTGCTCGGGGCACATGACGACGTCGTGGCCGGCCTTGGCCGCGGCGATGCCGCCCGCGTACCCGCGCCAGGAGGAGACCGTCGCCCCCTCGGCCAGTCCGCCCTCCAGGATCTCGTCCCAGCCGACGAGCCGTCGGCCGCGCTCGGTGAGCCAGCGGTCGAAGTGGTGGATGAACCAGCTCTGCAGGCCGTCCTCGCCGTCCAGGGACAACTCGGCGATCCGGGCCTGGGCGGTGGGCGACGCCCGCCACTGGTCCTTGGGGCACTCGTCGCCGCCGAGGTGCACGAACCGCGACGGGAAGAGGCCGAGCACCTCCTCCAGCACGTTCTCGTAGAAGCGCAGGGTGGTGTCGGTGGGGGCCAGGACGTTGGGGTTGACGCCCCAGGTGTCCCAGACCTTCAGCGCGGCGGTGTCGACGACGTCGGCGTTGCCGAGTTCCGGGTACGCCGCGATCGCGGCCTGCGAGTGCCCGGGGACGTCGATCTCGGGCACGACGGTGATCTGTCGCTCGGCGGCGTAGGCGACGATCTCGCGGATGTCGTCCTGGGTGTAGTAGCCGCCGTGCGGGCGCGGGTCCCACAGCGGCGAGTCGCGGTGGCCGAGTTTGCTGCGCTCGCGCCAGGCGCCGGTCGCGGTCAGCTCCGGGTAGCGGAGGATCTCGATCCGCCAGCCCTGGTCGTCGGTGAGGTGGAAGTGCAGGACGTTCAGCTTGTGCGCGGCCATCAGGTCGAGATAGCGCAGCACCCCCTCCTTGGGCAGGAAGTGCCGGGCGACGTCCAGCATCAGGCCGCGCCAGCCGAAGCGGGGGGCGTCCTCGACGGTCTGTTCCGGCAGGCCGGGGGCGCGCTCCGGGGCGAGCGGGGCGCGGCGGAAGGCGGCGGGCCCCAGGAGCTGACGGAGCGTCTGCGCGCCCCAGAAGACGCCGGCCGGGCCGCCGCCGGTGAGGCGCACGCCCCAGCGGGCGTCGGCTTCCAGCCGGTAGCCCTCCGCCGGGAGGGCCGGGTCGAGGGCGAGCGCCAGGGTGTCCGGGGCCTCGGCGGAGCCGGGCGGCAGCGGCAGGGCGAAGGCGGCGCCGAGGGTGGCGCGCAGCCAGCGGGCGGTGGCCTCGGTGCCGGGGGCGGCGGCCAGCGCGGTGTGCGCGCCGAGCCGTACGGTCCGGGGGCGGGCCCCGGCGTCGCCCAGGTCGTGGCTCAGCGGCGCCGGGATCAGACCCGTATGGGCAGCGGTCTCCAGATCTGTCACGACGTCAGTCTTCACCGTGCCGCCGCGGAGGGAAACCCTTGCCCGCCGGCCCTCAAGAGACCGGTGCGCCGGTGGGTCCCGACGGTGCGGGTACGGCGACGGGCCCGGGCCCGTCAGGGACCCGGGCCCGTGCGGACCCCGGGCGCGGAGCGGGGCGCCGCGGCGGCGCGCCCAGCGGGCGGGCGCCGCGGCGGGCGGCTACTTCTTGCCGCCGCCGTCCTTGTCCTTGTCGCCACCGGCGCCCATGGACTCGAAGATCTCCTTGCACAGCGGACAGACCGGGTACTTCTTCGGGTCGCGGCCCGGGACCCAGACCTTGCCGCAGAGCGCCACGACGGGCGTGCCGTCGAGCGCGCTCGCCATGATCTTGTCCTTCTGGACGTAGTGGGCGAAGCGCTCGTGGTCGCCGTCGCCGTGCGACACCTGTGGTGTCGGCTCTACGAGGGTCCCCGTACCTGCCCCGCGCTCGGGCTCAAGAGTGCTCATAACTGCCAAGGGTACTCACGCGCGGCGCGGGTCGGGAGCGTCGGCCCGTCACCAGATGCACCACCAGTGCCAGGGTCGCCACGCCGGCCGCCGCCCAGGGCAGCGCGTCCGGCGCCACCCCCGCCGCCAGGGCCAGCCCGCCGAGCGCCGAGCCGACCGCACTGCCCAGGTAGAGCGCCGAGTTGTTCAGCGCGAGGGCGACGGTGCCGCGCTGCGCGCTCGCCCGGAGCAGCCGGTGCTGCTGCGGCACCTGGAACGCCCAGCCGGCCGCGCCCCAGGCCAGCAGGGCGAGGACCGCACCGGGCAGCGCCACCGCAGCCAGGGTCGGCAGCAGGGCCTGGGCCACGGCGACCACCAGCAGGAGCGCGCCGGCCAGCATCCGTACCCGTCCGGTCCGGTCCACCAACGGCCCGGACAGCACGCTGCCCAGCACGCCGCCGGCGCCCCAGGCCCACAGGTACGGGGCGACCTCGTGGACGCCGCCGGCCGCGGCCAGCACCGGTGCCAGGTAGGTGTAGAGGCCGAGGCTGGCCACCGCGGCGAGGAAGGACACCGCGACCACCGGCGCCACCGCGCGGTCGGCGAGGGCCGTGAGTCGGGCCCGCACCGGGACGGCGGGCCCCGCGGGCACCTGCGGCAGCAGCGCGGCCAGCCCGCCCAGCGCCACCGCGCCCAGTGCGGTGACCAGCCAGAGCGTGGCCCGCCAGCCGGCGTGCTCGGCCAGCAGCACCCCGATCGGGACGCCCAGCACGGTGCCCGCGCTCATCCCGCCCATCACCAGGGCCAGCGCCCGCCCGCGCTTCTCCTCGGGGACGAGCGCGGCGGCGGCCGCGGTGGACAGCGCCGAGTAGACGCCCGCGCCGGCCCCCGCGACGATCCGGGCGCCGAGCAGCAGGCCCAGCGACGGCGCCAGCGCGGTCAACGCGTTGCCGACGGTGAAGACGGCCAGCGCGGCCAGGATCAGCAGCCGGGGCCGCGCGCCGGAGAGCAGCCCGGCGACCAGCGGCGCGGAGATCGCGTAGGCCAGCGTGAAGGCGGTCACCAGTTGGCCCGCGAGGGACACCCGGGTGCCGACGTCCGCGGCGAGGACCGGCAGCAACCCCGCCATCACGTACGCGTCCAGGCCGAGGGCGAACGCCCCCAGCGTCAGTAGCCAGACCTTGCGCACCGCGCTCAACTCCCCTGGTGGTCCGGGGGTCCGGGGACCGTCCCCGGGCCCGGAGCGGACCGCCACGGGGAAACGTAGGCAGTCTCCGGATGGCCCGGGAAATGCCCGCACGGAGCACTTATGCTGGGGCCGCATGAATGGTGACCGCGGCATCCGGGACGACGCCGACGCCCCGGCCGGACCGGCCGAAGACGGCGACGACCCCGTCGCCCACGACCCCGACCAGCTGGCCGACCCGGTCCTCGACGGGGTCGAACTGCGCCACCTGCGGGGCTTCCTGGCCGTCGCGGAGGAGCGCAGCTTCACCCACGCCGCGGACCGGCTGCGCACCGGCCAGCCGGCGCTGACCCGCGCCGTGCGGGCCCTGGAAGCCGCGCTCGGCGTGCGGCTGCTGGACCGGACCACCCGCCGGGTCGCCCTCACCGACGCCGGCCGCCGCCTCTACGCCGACCTCGCCCCCCTGCTCCCCCGGCTCGCCGCCGCACTGCGCTCGCCCACCGGGCCGGGGACGCTGCGACTGGGCTTCACCTCGCTGCTGCCGGCCGCCGGCCGCACGCTGATCGCGGAGTTCAAGGCGGCGACCGGCGCCAAGGTCCGGCTCGTCCGCCGGGACACCCCACTGGCCGGACTGGAGACCGGGGAGTCGGACGTGGCGGTGCTCCGCGGCGACGTGCCGCCGGACGCCGGGCTGCGCACCGCGCTGCTCTTCCAGGAACCGCGGGTCGCCGCCGTGCCGCGCGCCGCCGCCCCGGGGAGCCTGGCCCGCCGGCGGGTGCTGGACTGGGCCGAACTCGCCGAGCTGCCGCTGGTGGTCAACACCGTCACCGGCACCACCCGGCCCGAGCTGTGGCCCGAAGGCCGACGCCCCCGACTCGCCTGCACCGCGGGCAACTTCGACGAGTGGCTGGAGGCGGTCGCGGCCGGTCACGGGGTCGGCGTGGCCCCGGAGGGAGTGGCCGAGCGCCACCCCCACCCCCAGATCCGCTACGTCCGCCTGAAGAACGCCCCGCCGGTGCCCGTGCACCTCGCCCTACCGGCCCGCGACGCCGAGCCGCTCGCCGAGCGCTTCTTCACCCTGGGCGGGCGGCACCGGGGCTGACGGCCGGCGCGGGCACCGCTCGCCCTCGGGGATCCGCCGCCGCGCCCCGCGGCGCGACTACGACGCCGTCGCCGGCACCCCGCCGCGGTCGCCGGCCGTCAGCCCCAGCTCGACGGCGAACGCCAACGCGGCCTCCGGGCGGACCTCGTACCAGCAGTCCGGGCCGCAGACCGCGTCCAGCAGCGCCGAGACGTCCGCCGCGCCGACCGCGCGGGCCGCGGCGGACGCGATGAACGCGCGGACCGTCGCCGCGGGGCGGACGTCGGTCTCCAGGAGCGCCACCAGGTGCTCGGTGATCTCCTGGACCGCCGCGTCACCGGGCGCCGCCCAGCTCATCGCCATCTCCAGGCCGTCGTCCGGCAGCGCCGCGGGGTAGGCGGCGCGGGCCCAGGCGCCGTCCTCGTACCAGTAGGCGAAGCCGAGGAGGTTGCCGTCGGCGTCGTCCCGCAGCTGCCCCCAGGGCAGCCAGGCGGGGCCGCCGGCCAGGAAGTCGATCTGCTTGTCGCCGTTGTGCGTGTAGCTCCCGTCGGAGTCCTGGCCGCACAGCAGCGCGCGGCCGTCGTCGTAGAGCTTCAGCCGCCACCAGTACGAGCCGCCGCAGTTCCAGCAGTGCAGACCGTCCGGGCCCCAGGAGTACTCGTCCCCGTCGTTCATGGCCGCGGCCACCACCGCCAGTGTCGCGGCGCGCGCCCACACCTGCTCCGGATGGTCCAGGTCCTCGGGCACGCTCGGCCTGTGCATGGTGCTCTCCCCCGTCAGTTTCGGTCGCGGTCGCGAGCTCCCCTGCTCGCGCGAGGCTCAGGGTTCGGGGACGCGTCCGCGCAACGTTCTTGCCACCCCGAACGATAGCGACGGGGTCTGACAATTCCCCATGACGAAGCCGTCACAAAATGCCCCGACGATCGCCCGGGTGCACCACCCGGCGCGCGGCGTGCGACACGCGCCGCGCGGCGGCGCCGGACGCGTCCCGACAACCGGCCCGGCACCCGATGCGCGGGTCAGTTCAACGACGGGTCGTCGGGGTACGTCGCCACCATCGCCAGCTCGTTGCGCTGCCGGCGCAGCACGGCCCGCCACAGCTGCTCCGGATCGGGCGAGGAGACGTCACCCGGCTCGGACTCGACGACGTACCAGGCCCCCTCCACCAGCTCGTCCTCCAACTGGCCGGGCCCCCAGCCGGCGTACCCGGCGAAGATCCGCAGGCTGCCGAGGACCGCGGCCAGCAGCTCCGGCGGGGCCTCCAGGTCCACCAGCCCGATCGCGCCGTGCACCCGGCGCCAGCCCAGCGGTTCGTCGCCGGGCCCGGCGCCGCCCGCGGTGTCGGTGGCCTGCGGGTCGCCCCGGCGCGTGGAGCCCGGGGGCGCGCCGGCCGTCCCGCCGACCGCGCCGCCGGTGCGGGTGCCGCTCCCCGACGGGGCGCCCTCGCCGGACGGTCCGCCGGGCACCACGGCCACGCCAAGCGCCGAGTCCAGCGACACCGGGCCGCCCTGGAAGACCACCCCGGGTTCGCCGGCCAGCTCGGCCCAGGGGGCGAGGATGTCGGCGACGCCGACCGGTGTGGGACGGTTCAGGATCACACCGAGGGAGCCCTCCTCGTCGTGGTCGAGGAGGAGCACCACCGCGCGGTCGAAGTTCGGGTCGGCGAGCGCGGGCGTGGCGACGAGCAGCCGGCCTGTGAGCGAGGACACCTCGGTCATGGCCACATGATCCCGCACTTCCGGCCCGGAGGGGGAGTCAACGCCCGGACCCGCCGGGAGAGCAGGGCCGGCGTACGGCGGCAGGCCCCGGCGCACACGCTCCGTACCCGGATGTCCTATTCGCGACATTAGACGCTTTCCGGGCAAAAGGTGATTACGAATCAAAGGCCGACCGTAGCGGAGCGTGTTGTGACAAAGCCATTACATGGCCGGACCAGGGCCACCGCAACGGACACCCCCTCGGCCGCCCTTACCATTTCTCCTGGCCCTGACCGACTCCAGGAACGCGAGATCCATGACCGTCTCTACTGACGACGTACTGCTTGTCCACGGCGGCACCCCGCTCGAGGGCGAGATCCGGGTTCGCGGCGCGAAGAACCTTGTGCCCAAGGCCATGGTCGCCGCCCTGCTGGGCAGCGGTCCGAGCCGACTGCGCAACGTTCCGGACATCCGGGACGTCCGTGTGGTGCGCGGGCTGCTCCAGCTGCACGGCGTGACCGTGCGTCCGGGCGACGAGCCCGGCGAGCTGGTCCTCGACCCGTCGCACGTGGAGAGCGCCAACGTCGCCGACATCGACGCGCACGCCGGCTCCTCGCGGATCCCGATCCTGTTCTGCGGCCCGCTGCTGCACCGACTGGGCCACGCCTTCATCCCGGGCCTGGGCGGCTGCGACATCGGCGGCCGGCCGGTCGACTTCCACTTCGACGTGCTGCGCCAGTTCGGCGCCAAGATCGAGAAGCGCGACGACGGGCAGTACCTGGAGGCGCCGCGCGGGCTGCGCGGCACCAAGATCCGGCTGCCGTACCCGTCGGTCGGCTCGACCGAGCAGGTGCTGCTGACGGCCGTCCTGGCCGAGGGCGTCACCGAGCTGTCGAACGCCGCGGTGGAGCCGGAGATCGAGGACCTGATCTGCGTCCTGCAGAAAATGGGCGCGATCATCTCCATGGACACCGACCGGACCATCCGGATCACCGGTGTCGACAGGCTCGACGGCTACAACCACCGTGCCCTCCCGGACCGCCTGGAGGCCGCCTCCTGGGCGTCCGCGGCGCTGGCCACCGAGGGCAACATCTACGTCCGCGGCGCGCACCAGCGCTCGATGATGACGTTCCTGAACACCTTCCGGAAGGTCGGCGGCGCCTTCGAGATCGACGACGAGGGCATCCGCTTCTGGCACCCGGGCGGCTCGCTCAACGCCATCGCCCTGGAGACCGACGTCCACCCCGGTTTCCAGACCGACTGGCAGCAGCCCCTGGTGGTCGCCCTGACCCAGGCGTCGGGCCTGTCGATCGTCCACGAGACGGTCTACGAGTCCCGGCTGGGCTTCACCGAGGCGCTCAACCAGATGGGCGCCCACATCCAGCTCTACCGCGAGTGCCTGGGCGGCTCCGCCTGCCGCTTCGGCCAGCGCAACTTCCTGCACTCCGCGGTCGTCTCCGGCCCCACCCGGCTGCAGGGCGCCGACCTGGTCATCCCCGACCTGCGCGGCGGCTTCTCGTACCTGATCGCGGCGCTGGCGGCGCAGGGCACGTCCCGGGTGCACGGCATCGACCTGATCAACCGCGGCTACGAGAACTTCATGGAGAAGCTCGTGGAGCTGGGCGCGAAGGTGGAGCTGCCGAACGGCAACCCGCGGGGCTGACGCCCACCGGCCCCGGCCGCGCCGGATTTTTCGAAGGCGCCGCACGGTCCTCGCAGGAGGACCGTGCGGCGCCTTCGCTCTGCCCGCCCGCCTCCCGCCCGAGGCGGCGAAACACCGCACGGCCGGGGCCCGACGGTCCGGACGGGCCCCGGCCCCGGCCGGCCCAGGCCCGACAACGGCCCTGAGCCCGCCGTACGCGGGCACGCACGAAGGCGGCCACCCCCGGGAGGGGTGGCCGCCTTCGGTGCCGTCGGAAGGGCCTTACTTGCCCTTGGCGGCTTCCTTGAGCTTGGAGCCCGCGGAGACCTTCACGCTGTAGCCGGCCGCGATCTGGATCGGCTCACCGGTCTGCGGGTTCCGGGCGGTGCGAGCGGCACGGTGGGTGCGCTCGAAGGTCAGGAAGCCGGGGATGGTGACCTTCTCGTCGCCCTTGGCGACGACCTCGCCGACGGTCTCGGCGAGCGCGGCCAGAACGGCGTCGGCGTCCTTGCGGGTCACCTCGGCGCGATCGGCCAGAGCGGCCACCAGCTCACTGCGGTTCATGTATGTACTCCCGTGTTCTTCTTGCCAATGCGGCGTGAGATCGAAGCCGATGCTGCCAGGGCCCTCGGACGGCCCACCGAACCGGGTCCGTCCTTCAGCTCCCTCGCGCCTGAGGTCCCCCTGGACATTGTCCTTGGGAGAGCATCCTGCCCCCACCTGCGGCGGTAAAGCCAATCCGGCACCCTGGAGGGTCACCCGCCACCCTATGGGTGGCTCGCTGGGGGCAGGTCCCGCGACGCGCCGTCTCAGACGCCCGTGGCAGCCGTCACAGCCTCGCCCGCGGCCTTCGCCGCGTCACGCACCGCGCCGGCCACCGCACCCGCGACCTTCTCGTTGAAGACGCTGGGAATGATGTAGTTCGCGTTGAGCTCGTCATCCAGCACGACGTCGGCGAGGGCGCCGGCCGCTGCCAGCATCATTTCGGTGTTCACCGTACGCGAGGCGGCGTCGAGCAGCCCGCGGAAGACACCGGGGAACACCAGGACGTTGTTGATCTGGTTCGGGAAGTCGGAACGGCCGGTGGCGACCACGGCGGCGGTCTGCCGGGCGATCGCCGGGTCGACCTCCGGGTCCGGGTTGGCCAGCGCGAACACGATCGCGCCCTCGGCCATCTGGCCCACGTCGTCGCCGTCGAGGACGTTGGGGGCCGAGACGCCGATGAAGACGTCGGCGCCGACCACGGCCTCCTTGAGGGTGCCGGTGACGCCCTCGGGGTTGGTGTTGTCGGCGATCCAGCGCAGCGCCGAGTCGGGGTCGGCGTCGACCAGGTCGGGGCGGCCCGCGTGGACCACGCCGTGGATGTCGGCGACCACCGCGTGGTGCACGCCGGCGGCCAGCAGCAGCTTGAGGATGGCGGTACCGGCCGCACCGGCGCCGGACATCACGACCCGGACGTCCTCGATCTTCTTGCCGACCACCCGCAGGGCGTTGGTGAGCGCCGCGAGCACCACGATGGCGGTGCCGTGCTGGTCGTCGTGGAAGACCGGGATGTCCAGGGCCTCGCGCAGCCGGGCCTCGATCTCGAAGCAGCGGGGCGCGGAGATGTCCTCCAGGTTGATGCCCGCGAAGCCGGGGGCGATGGCCTTGACGATCTCGACGATCGCGTCGCTGTCCTGGGTGTCCAGGCAGATCGGCCAGGCGTCGATGCCGGCGAAGCGCTTGAAGAGGGCCGCCTTGCCCTCCATGACGGGCAGTGCGGCCTTGGGGCCGATGTTGCCCAGGCCGAGGACCGCGGAACCGTCGGTGACCACCGCGACGCTGTTGCGCTTGATGGTGAGCCGGCGGGCGTCCTCGGGGTTGTCGGCGATCGCCTGGCAGACCCGCGCGACGCCCGGGGTGTAGATCATGGACAGGTCGTCACGGTTGCGGATGGGGTGCTTGGACGACATCTCGATCTTGCCACCGAGGTGCATCAGGAAGGTCCGGTCCGAGACCTTGCCGAGCGAGACGCCTTCGATGGTGCGCAGCTTGGAGACGATCTCCTGGGCGTGCGCGGTGGAGGTCGCGGCGATCGTGACGTCGATCCGGAGCTTCTCGTGACCGGATGCGGTCACGTCGAGGCCGGTGACCGACCCGCCGGAGGACTCCACGGCCGTGGTGAGCTGGCTGACGGCGGTGCCGCTTGCGGGAACTTCCAGTCGCACCGTCATCGAATACGAGACGCTAGGCGCCGTTGCCATGGCCGACTTCCTCTGCTTTCCCTGGTTTGGCTCTAAGCGGCTCCGGGACTCAGGGGTGCCCGAGCCGGAGCGCGTCGTTCGATCGTCCCACCTACCAGCCGGTACACGGTAACCAGCTACGAATTTCGGAAAGACTCTTCCACCATACGAGAGTTGCCCGGCTGAGCGGAACCCCCTCGGGCGGCGGGAATCAGCCATGCCGTGCTCCGGGCCCGCATCGGCCGGGAAAACGACCGCGGGCGCCCCTCCCGAAGGAGGGGCGCCCGCGCCTCAAGGGCTTATGACACCGACCCGCCATGCTCGCCTCGCGGCAAGTGGTCGCTCGTAGCGACGATGGTTGGGCCCGGGGGCTTGGATCGAGCCGGTGCCGCCACCAAGGCTAACAAACCATCCCGGCAAGCGAATCCCGTCCCGCACGACTGATTTCACAACCCCTCGGATGGCAGCACGGCCGGCCCCGGAACGCCCTAGTCCCGCAGCAGGTCCGGCACCCCGTCCGCGTCCGGGTCGTCCGGGGTGGCGGAGAGCACGGTCAGCTGCTGGGTGGCGCGGGTCAGGGCGACGTAGAGCACCCGCAGCCCGGCCGGCGACTCGTCAGCGATCTCGGCGGGCGAGACCACCAAGGTGGCGTCGTACTCCAGGCCCTTGGCCTCCAGGGAGCCCAGCGCCACCACGCGGTCGCCGAGCCCGGCCAGCCAGGTGCGGGCCTGCGCGCGGCGGTGCATCGCCACCACGACGCCGACCGTGCCCTCGACCTCGGCCAGCAACCGCGCGGCCTCGGCGACGGTGGCCCGCTCCAGCGCCCCGTCGGCCGCACCGCCCGAGCCGGCCGCGTCCGTGCCGTCCACGACGGCGAAGCGCGGCTCCAGGCCGGTCGAGCGGACCGCCCGCGGGGCCGGGGCGCCGGGCATGGCCAGGGCCAGGATCTTGGAGGCCAGCTCCGCGATCTCGGCCGGGTTGCGGTAGTTCACGGTGAGCGTGAAGCGGCGGCGGGGGCGGGTGCCCAGCGCCTCGTCGCGGGCCTCGGCGGCCTCGTCCGGGTCCGACCAGGAGGACTGCGCCGGGTCGCCGACCACGGTCCAGGTGGCGTGCCGGCCGCGGCGGCCGACCATCCGCCACTGCATGGGCGTCAGGTCCTGGGCCTCGTCGACGATGACGTGGGCGTAGTCGGTGCGCTCCTCCTCCAGGCGCTCCCGCCGGCCGCGGCCGGACGAGAACCGGTCCGCGTAGGTGGTCAGCTCCTCCAGGCCGGTGAGGTGGTCCAGCGGGTCGGCCTCGCGGGGGCGGGCCGGCCGGGCCGGGGCGCCCAGGACCAGCTGGAGCTCGTCCAGCAGCGCGACGTCGTGCACCGACAGCGGGCCGCGGCCGTCGTCGCCCAACCGGCGCAGCGAGCGGGCGAGTTGCCGGACCTCGCGCGGGTTGAGCAGGCGGCGCGCCCAGCGGCCGAGGCGGCGGTCGTCGGCCATCGTGGCGAGCACCGCGCGCGGGGTGAGTTCGGGCCACCAGCCCACCAGGAACTCCTGGAAGTCGGGTTCGGTGACGAGGTCCTCGTCGAAGCCCCGGCGGGCCTCGGCGGCCAGCTCCGGGTCCGGGAAGCGGCGGGCCGCGTCGGACTTGGTCCACAGGGCGTCCAGGATCAGCCGGCGGGCGCGCGGGCGCAGCAGGTTGACCGGGGCGGTGCCGCCCAGGGCGGAGTGGCGGATGGCGCGCAGCTCGGCCTCGTCGAGTTCGAGCCGGGCGCCGAACGCGACGACCCGCAGGCGGGTCGGCGGGGCCGGGTCGCCGGTTGGGGCGTCCGCCCCCGCGGCGAGGTCCTCCAGGGACAGCTGGGCGTCCTCGGCGGGGCGGGCCCGCGGCGGGGCGGGCGGGGCCTCCAGCGCCCCGCGGGCGGCCTTGCGCAGCAGTTTGACCATCCGCGCCGAGCCCTTGATGCGGGAGACCGCCGGCGGGTCGTAGGCGGTCGCCTCGGCGCCCTCGACGAGCGAGCCGAGCGCCCGGATGGCGACCTGGCCCTCCTCGCCGAGCGACGGCAGCACGCCCTCGGTGTAGGCGACCAGCAGCGGGGTCGGGGAGACGATCAGGATGCCGCCGGCGTAGCGGCGGCGGTCCTGGTAGAGCAGGTAGGCGGCGCGGTGCAGGGCGACCGCGGTCTTGCCGGTGCCGGGGCCGCCCTCGACCTCGGTGACGGAGGCGGCGGGCGCCCGGATCACCAGGTCCTGTTCGGCCTGGATGGAGGCGACGATGTCCCGCATGGTGTGGCTGCGGGCCCGGCCCAGGGCGGCCATCAGGGCGCCGTCGCCGACCGCCGGCAGCTCGGCGCCGTCCAGCGTCGCGGTGACCTCCGGGCGCATCAGGTCGTCCTCGACGCC
This sequence comes from Streptomyces lunalinharesii, assembly GCF_039532155.1. Classification (NCBI taxonomy): domain Bacteria; kingdom Bacillati; phylum Actinomycetota; class Actinomycetes; order Kitasatosporales; family Streptomycetaceae; genus Streptomyces; species Streptomyces lunalinharesii. The sequence goes on along the minus strand of NZ_BAAARK010000019.1, from coordinate 84,593 downwards.
CAGCACCTTGCGGCCCTTGGAGCGGATCACCCGGCGGCGGACGACCCGGCCGGGGGCGACCGGGGTCGCGCGGTAGAACGGCGCGGCGGCCGGCGCCCGCCAGTCGATGACCAGCGGCGAGTAGTCCGCGTCCAGGACGCCGAGGCGCCCGATGTGGAGCGTCTCGGCGATGGCGGCGCGGCCGTCCTGGATGACGCCGTCGGCGGGCTCGACGGAGGTGTAGGCGCCGTCCGGGCCCTTCTTGCCGTCCTTCCCCTGGAGCAGGTCGATCCGCCCGAAGAGGAAGTCCTCGTACTCGGAGTTGAGGCGGTGGAGGTGGACGCCGGCCTGGAAGACCTGGGCGTCGCGTTCGGCGAGCGCGCCGGGCGTGCCGACCTGGCCGCGTTTGGCGGCGTCGTCCATCAGGAACTCCGCCTCGTGGATCTTCTCCTCAAGACGCCGGTAGACGCGGTCGAGATGCGTCTGCTCGGACTCGATCTCACCGTCGCGAACGGAATCCGGTGCGTGGTCCGGTGCGTGCGTGGCGTTGTGCGCGGCCACCCAGGCCCCCTTCTGCTGTGCGTAGGCAGCCGTCAACCGTACGCGAAGCCGGCACCGCGCGCACCTGGAGGTACGGACAAAGCCGGACGTTGCCGGTCGGATGTTGACTCAAGGCGCGGTTCGGTCCGACGGATCCGGTCACGCACCGCGTCCGGCTGCGGTCCCGGGCGTCGTCAGGGGGTCCGGGTGGCCCGGCGCCGGTGCCGGGCCACCCGGGCGCGGTTGCCGCACACCTCGCTGGAGCACCAGCGGCGGCGCCGGCCGCGCGAGGTGTCCAGGTAGACCAGCGCGCAGCCCTCGCCGGCGCACGGGCGCAGTTGCCCGCGCACCGCCGGGTCGGTGAGCAGCGCGACGGCGTCCCGGGCCACCGCCGCCAGCAGTGCGGTGCAGTCGGGCGGGCCGGCCAGGACGCCGGCGAGCGCGCCGTCCGGGCCGCGGACGACCTCGACGGCGGGTGGCGGGGCGGCCGCGGCCGCGGCGTTCAGCAGTGCCAGGTCCCCCGCGGCGGCCCGGCCGAGGAGTTCGGCGCGGACGGTCCGGGCCAGCAGGTCGCGCAGCGCCCGGAAGCGGGCGACCCAGTCGGCGTCGACGGCGTCGAGCGGGGTGCCGGGCGGCACGACGCCGGCGCCGACGAGCCAGGCGGCCAACGCCCCGGGGTCGGTGAGCCGTTCGACGGCGAACGGCGCGCCGCCGGCGGTGGCCGCCAGGTCCAGGCTGGTCCGCCCGCAGTCGAACCGGAGGCCGTAGGGGGCTGCCATCGGGCTGTCACTCCTCGGGGACGCGCGCGGGGGACGGTGAGAAGCAGGAGAAACGGGAGAAGCAGGAGGAGCAGGAGAAGCGGGGCGACATCGGGGGAGGAAGGGGGCGAAGGGATCGGGGGCGCGTGGGGAAGGGGGCGGAGGGGGCGTACGGGAGCGTTCCCAGGGTGCCCGGCCGCGCCGCCCGCCGGAACCCCGCCGTCGGCCGCACCGTGCGCGGCCGGGGTGGCGGACCCGACCGCGGGACGGGTGGCCCGTTGGCCCGGAGGGGCGGCGGCAGCATCGGGGAAGCCGCCCACCGGCCGTGCGTCGGCGCGGGCACAGACGTACACCATGCATGTAGAGCATGCATGTAGACCACCCGTGTAGATACGGCGCGTATACATGTGTTGTATAGTCCGGCGACATGTCCACTCCGCTGCTCAAGAACCGCGCCAGCCTGACCCACAAGCTCGGTTACGCGGTCCGCAATCCGGCCCGGATCGCCCCCTACGTCAAGCGCACAGCGCGCGACACCTGGCTGCGCCTGAAGCACCCCGACCACGTCGCGTACTACCGCGCGGTGATGGCCTCGGACACCGGCCGCAACCCGGAGGCCGCGGTCGGCAGCCGCAGCCACGAGCGCTGGCTGGCGCTGGGCGAGATGCAGTTCGACTACCTGGTGGAGCACGGGCTGGAGCCCAGGCACCGGATGCTCGACATCGGCTGCGGCAACCTGCGCGCCGGTTGGCGCTTCATCGCCCACCTGGACGCCGGCAACTACTACGGCATCGACATCTCGCCGGACATCCTGATAGCCGCCAAGCGGACCCTGACCACCTACGAACTCCAGCACAAGCTGCCGCACCTGACGATCACTCAGGACCTGACGCTGGAGTTCCTGCCGTCCGCGCACTTCGACGTCGTCCACGCGCACAGCGTCTTCTCGCACTCGCCGATCCACGTCATCGACGAGTGCCTGGCGCACGTCGGTCGGATCCTGGCCCCCGGCGGGTTCTTCGACTTCACCTTCGACCGGACCGAGGGCGCCGAACACCAGGTGCTGCGCGAGGACTTCTACTACCGGACCGAGACCCTGCTGCGGCTGGCCGGCAAGCACGGGCTCCAGGCCCGGTTCATGGAGGACTGGGAGACCCGGCCGCACGGCCAGTCCAAGATCCGGGTGAGCAACCCGGCCTGAGGACCCTGACGGCAGGGGCCTCGGGGCCCCGGGACGGCTCCTAGTGGCCGCCGTACTTGTCGGTGTCCACGGGGGCGTCCAGTGCCAGCCGGTAGCCGCGCTTGACCACCGTCTGGATCAGCCGCGGCTCCCCCAGGGCGGTGCGCAACCGGGCCATCGCGGTCTCCACCGCGTGCTCGTCGCGGCCCGTGCCCGGCAGCGCCCGCAGCAGTTCGGCGCGGCCCACCACCCAGCCGGGACGGCGGGCCAGGGCGCGCAGCAGCGCCATCCCGGCGGGCGGCACCGGGCGCAGCGCACCGTCCAGCACGGCGGCCCGGCCGCGGATCTCCAGGCGCTGCCCGGCGACCGGCAACGGCGGCACCCGGCCCGGGAGTTCCCGGCACAGCAGCTGCACCAGCGGCCCCAGCCGGAACCGCTCCGGCTGCCGGGTGGGCACGTCCAGCGCCTCCAGCGGCAGCGCCGTCACCGGCCCCACGCACGCCACCAGCACGTCCTGCCGCAGCGCGGCCAGCACCTCCGGTTGGCGGCCGCACTCGGCGGCCCGACGCAGCAGCGAGGCGGCGGCCGGGGCGCTGGTGAAGGTCACCGCGTCCACGCCGCGCGCCAGCACCGCGTCCAACAGCCGGTCCACCGGCCCGAGGTCGGCCGGCGGCATCCACCGGTACACCGGCACCCCGACCACCTCGGCGCCGGCGGCCCGCAGCGCCTCGACGAACCCCGGCAGCGGCTCCCCGTGCAGTTGGACGGCGATCCGCCGCCCGGCGACATCCCCCGCCAGCAGCCGGTCCAGCACCTCGGCCATCGACTCCGAAGCCGGCGACCACTTCTCGGTCAGCCCGGCGGCCCGGATCGCGCCGCGCACCTTCGGGCCGCGGGCCAGCAGTTCCACCCCGGCCAGCCGGTCCAGCAGCGCCTCGCCCAGCCCCCAGCCCTCCGCCGCCTCGATCCAGCCGCGGAACCCGATGGCGGTGGTGGCCACCACCACGTCCGGCGGATCGTCGGTCAGCGCGCGGGTGGCGGCGAGCAGTTCGCTGTCGTCCGGCAGCGGCACGATGCGCAGCGCCGGGGCGTGCACCACCTGGGCGCCGCGGCGCTCCAACAGCGCGCCCAGTTCGTCCGCCCGGCGGGCCGCGGTGACCCCGACCGTGAAGCCGTCCAACGGGCGCACCGCCCGTTCCGGCTCCGCGGGCCGTTCCCGCCCGGCCGCCTCCTGCTGATCGTGCATCGGTCCGTCCCGCTCCGCCCGAGTGGTCTGCTGCGCCGCGCCTTGCGGTGCCGCCGGCGCTCCCGTCCGTCGTTCGCCCTGGTGACGCCGCGGATCCGGCGCACCCGGGCAAGGTGTCGAGCCTGCCAACGGCACATGACAGACCCGGTGCGCCAGTATTTCCCGCCTGTTACGGACGCGCCTGTTGGGGCACGGTTTTCAGACGTCGGCGTACGCCGGACGGACCGCCGCCCCGGCCGGATCCGCGGTGGTCGGCCCGGTTTCCGGGCGGCGCAGGTACGCCGCCCAGGTCACCGCCCCGCACACCCCGTAGAACGCCAGGAACGCGGCGAACGCCGGCACCCCGGAACCGGTGGTCGCGAACGCCTCCCGGAAGGCCAGGTTGATGCCCAGGCCGCCGAGCGCCCCCACCGCGCCGATCAGCCCCATCGCGGCCCCCGAGAGCCGCCGCCCGGCCGCCACGGCCGCCTCGCCGGTCAGCCCGCGGCGCCGCGCCCGGGCCAGGAAGATGCCCGGGATCATCTTGTAGGTGGCGCCGTTGCCGAGGCCGGTCAGCAGGAACAGCGCGGTGAAGCCGACGAGGAACAGCGGCAGCGAACGCACCGCCGAGGCGACCAGCACCACCCCGGTGGCCAGGCCCATCGCCGCGAAGTTCGCCAGGGTGATCCGCGCCCCGCCGCACCGGTCCGCCAGCCAGCCGCCGACCGGCCGGGCCAGCGAGCCCAGCAGCGGCCCGACGAAGGTCAGCGACGCCGCCTGTAGGGGCGTGCGCGCGAACTGGCCCTGGAGGACGAGCCCGAAGGCGAAGCTGTAGCCGATGAACGACCCGAAGGACCCGACGTAGAGCAGCGCCATCAGCCAGGTGTGCCGGTCCCGGGCCGCCGCCACGGCCGCCCCCGTGTCGTTGGCGACCGGCGCGAGGTTGTCCATGCGCAGCGCGGCCAGCAGCGCCGCGAGGACGATCAGCGGCAGGTAGCCGGCGAGCAGCAGCCGCGGGTGCGCGGCCCCCGCCGTGGCGATGACCAGCAGCCCCAGCAACTGGACCACCGGCACCCCCAGATTGCCGCCGCCGGCGTTCAGCCCCAGCGCCCAGCCCTTCTTCCGCAGCGGGTAGAAGGCGTTGACGTTGGTCATGGACGAGGCGAAGTTGCCGCCGCCGACCCCGGCCAGCGCGGCCACCGCCAAGAACGTCCCGTACGACGTCCCCGGCCGCATCACCGCCGCCGCCGCGACCGCCGGCACCAGCAGCAACAGGGCGCTGAACACCGTCCAGTTGCGCCCGCCGAACCGCGCCACGGCGAACGTGTACGGCACCCGCAGCACCGCCCCCACCAGCGTCGGCACGGCGACGAGGAAGAACTTCCGGGCCGGGTCGATCCCGTACTCCGGGCCCATGAACAGCACCAGCACCGACCACAGGCTCCACACCGAGAAGCCGACGTGCTCGGTCATCACGGAGAAGACCAGATTGCGCCGGGCGATCCGCGCCCCGGACTCCCGCCAGAACACCTCGTCCTCCGGGTCCCAGCGCTCGATCCAGCGCCGCCCCTTCCGCACCCGGCCACCCGCCGTCCCGGTGCCGGTGGCCTCCGTCGCCGTCTCGGTCATCGCGCCTCCCAAGGGTCGCTCCGGTCCCCCGGACCGGGTCCGTCCCGACGCTAGGGACGACGGATTACCGCCCTGTGGCCGCACGTGACCAGCGCGAAACCTTGCCCTCACGCACCGCGGATGCACACGGTGAGCCACCGCGGCACACGCGCGGCGTACGCGGCACAGGCGGTGCGCCGCGATGCACCACGCGCCCCCGCATTCACCCGAACGGGGTAATGGCACGTGCCGCGGACACTGCCAGCCTTTTTATCCGACGCACGGAGTGACCAGCCCACCACGCTCCGTCGCCGACGCGGAGGCGCCTCCCGTCCGGCGGCGGCCGTTCGCCCCTGCCAGGGCGCCACACCCACCCCCGCAGGGATGCCGGGCACCCCGGACACCGGAAGGAAGGGATGCGATGCACCGAACACCACAGCGGATCACCGGCGGACCGGACGGCTCCTGACGCGTCCCCCACCCGCCGCGCGATCCCCCCGCCGGGCACCTCCCCGTCCCGGCACGCACCGAGGGCCGGTCCGGTCGGTCGCCCCCGACCGGCCGGCCCCGTGCTCGTCCACCCGTCGCCCCACCACCCGCACCGGCACCACCCCCGCGCCGGCACCGGCGCGCGACGGCACCGGCGCGCACGCCCGAGGCCAAGGAGCGGTAACCCCCCGTGGATTTCCTGGTGTTCCCCGACCACCCCGTCACCGACCAGCTCGCCGCCTGCCTGCCCCGGACCCGGGCCACCCGCACCGTCGCCCACCTCTCCGGCCGCCCCTGGATCGTCGGGCACTGGCGGCGCGAGGAGCTGGTCACCGCGCGCGTCGGCCCGCGCTGCGCGGTGCTGCTCGGCACCACCTCGGCCACCACGGACGCCCTGACGCGACTCCTGCGCCGCCTGCGCGACGTCGACGCGCTCGACGCACTCGTCGGGCTGCGCCACGAACTCCCCGGCAGCTACTTCCTGTTGGCCGCCATGGGCGCCGAGGTCCGCGCCCGGGGCAGCCTCTCCGCGGTCCGCCGGCTGCACCGCACCGACCTCGGCGGCCGCACGGTGCTGGGCAACCGCCCGCAGGACCTGGCCGCACTGGCCCGCGCCGCGGCCGGCGCCGGGCTGCCCGGCGCCCCGCGGACCGGGACGCTCGACGAGGAGGCGCTGGCCACCCGGTTGCTCGCACCCGGCGCCCCGCTGCCGCTCGCGCTGCGCACCCCCTGGCACGCGGTGCACGCCGTGCCCCCCGGCCACTGCGCCGCCCACGACCCGGCCGGCCAGTACCGCGAGGTCCGCTGGTGGCACCCGCCGCAACCGGACGTCCCGTTGCCGGACGCCGCCGAGGCCGTGCGGGAGGCACTCGGCGCGGCCGTGCACGCCCGGACGCGCCGCGCCACCCTCAGCGCCGACCTCTCCGGCGGCCTGGACTCCACCAGCGTGTGCTTCCTGGCCGCCCGCGACACGACCGAACTGATCACCACCGGCTGGGAAGGCCGCGATCCGGCCGACGACGACCCTCTGTGGAGCGCGCACAGCGCCTACCGCCTCAGCCGGGTCCGCCACGGGGGCCGCCACCTCGCCCTCCCCTACACCGACGCCCCCACCTGGTACACCCCGCCCGCCGAGCCCGACCACATCGACCCCGCCGGGCCGCTGGTCGCCGTCCGGGAAGCGGCCCGGCTGATCCACCAGGCGCGGCTGGTCGCGACGTTCGGCTCCCGGATGCACCTGGCCGGCGTCGGCGGCGACGAGCTGTTCGCGCTCCGGCCGATGGCGTTGAACTCACTCGCCCGCGGCGACCTCCGCACCGCCGCGCGACTGGCCCGCCGGGCCCGCCGACTCGCCCCCTGGACGCTGCCGGCCACCCTGCGCACCCTGCTCGGCGGCCGCAGCTACCCCCGGTGGCTGGCCGCCGGCGCCGACCGGATCGTCCCCGGCGCGCGGCGCCGGCCCGGCCGGGCGGACTGGGAGGAACTGCCGGCGATGCCGCCCTGGGCCCACCCGGACGCCCTCGCCACGGTCCGCCGGCTGCTGCGGGAGGCCGCCGCCGCGGCGCCCGAGCCCGTCGACCCGTTGCGCGCCCAGCACGAACTGGCCGCGGCCGCGGTCCGGGCCGGCGAACGGGTCCGCGGCATCGACGCACTGACCTCGGCGCACGGGGTCGCCTACGAGGCGCCGTTCCTGGACGACGCGGTGATCGAGGCGGCGTTGGCGGTCCGGCTCGCCGACCGGGTGCCGGGCGGCGGCGGAAAACCGGTGCTGGTCGCGGCGATGCGCGGCACCGTGCCCGGACCGGTGCTGAGCCGCGGCGGCCGGCGCGCCCACAGCGCGGAGCTGCACGCCGGGCTGCGCCGCAACCGCCGGGCGCTGGCGGCACTGTGCGAGGACTCCCGACTGGCCGAATTGGGACTGATCCGCCCGGACGTGCTGCGTCCGGTCCTGACGTCCCTGCAACCGGACACCGGTGCGCTGCGGCCGCTGGACCCGACGCTGGCCGCCGAGTTCTGGTTACGGGCGCTGCCGGCCCCCGCCGCGTACGACGCCGTCCCGGCGCCCGCCGCCCGGACGTCCGCACCGGCCGGCGAGGGCGACTGACCCGCGCCCGACCGACGACACGGCCGACGCAGCCGCCGGTGAAGCGGCCGACGAGGCAACCGACGACCTGGCCGACCACGCGGCGCGGGCCGACCGGTGGCCGACTCCCCGACCGCCGCCGACCGACCGCACCGGCCGTTCGACGTCAGCCGGTCCGCTCGGTGTCAGCCGGTCCGTTCGGCCGGCGGAGTCATCCAGATCGTCTGCTCGCAGATGTTCATCCGGGTCTTCTTGCCCTTCTCGTCCCGGACCTTTATCGACTTCTGGTGGTGGTCGCGGGGCGCGCCCACCATCGCCTCGTCATTGCTCACCAGGCAGTCCGCGGGCGTCATGCCGGGCCCGTGGTCCTTGTAGCGCAGGCTGGTGGTCACCATGCCCCCGCGCGCGAGGTCTATCGGCATGGTGCGGCCCTGCCCCTTGCCGTCCGACTCCGGCCCCTTGCCGACGTGGACCGCGAACGTGGGGAAGCCGTCGAAGACGCACGGCTGCGAGCCCTTGTTCACACCCGACAGGCGGGCCTCCCGGTGGGTGCTGTGCGGCGCCGCCTGGAGGACGGTGATCTTCCAGCTCAGGCCCCTGGTCTTGCAGTTGGCGTGCAGGGCCGCCATCCGCCCCGATCCGCAACCCGTCAGAGCCAGTCCGGCGGTGACGGTCAAGGCGAGCGCGGCCATCGTCGTCGCGAGCACGGAACGTCGCTGCACGACTCCCCCCCCTGTTCCATCCGATTGTCCTGTTCGCACACATCGTTCGCACACGATGTCTTTCCGTAAGGAAGGAATTCCGGTGCCGTTGGTTGCCTGCACCGGGGATGGATATGCGCCAGGTAAGGAGACGTCGGTCACGTCACGGCGGCACCGGCCCCCTCCTTCGATGGGCGCCCGGCGGGAGTTGCGGCCCTCAGGCGCCCGGTCCGGCCCCGTCCGCCGCACCGCCCCTCGCCGCCGCCCCCGCCCCCCTCACCACGCCCATCGCCGCGCCGTCCGCCGCCGGCAGCCACCAGTCGACGTCGGGGAGCGCACGCCAGCCCTCCCGGGCGCCCACTTCCCGCGCGGCGGCGCGCAAGGCGTCCAACCCGGGATGCCTCAGCCCCCTCCGCCACACCATCCCCACCGGCGACAACGGCACCGGGTCCACCAACGGGCGCAGCACCATCCCCGGCACCTCGATGAACTCCGTACTCGCCAGCACCGACCAGCCGCGCTTGCGCACCACCCGCACGAACTCGTCCGCCCCCTCGATCTCCGGGAACGGCTCCGCCATCGCGATCCCCCGCCCGTCGAAGAGGCGCGCCGCCAGGTCCGTCCACTCCGCGGTGTGCGGGTTCCCGGCGGCCGCGTAGAGGATCTCGCCGGCCAGCCCGCCCAGCGGTACGGCGGCGACGCCGGCCAGCGGATGGTCCGCGCGCAGCAGCACCGCCATCGGCTCCAACCGCACCGGCTGGTGGTCGAGCCCGGCCCGGGCCGGCGCCGGCAACCCCGCGAACCGCCCGAAGGAGACGTCCAGCCGCCCGGCCGCCAACGCCGCGGCGGCACCGGTCAGCCCGCTGTGGAAGCGCGCCACCAGTTCGCAGCTCTCCGGCACCCGCCGCCGGGCCTCCGCCAGCACCCGGTGCGCGGTCCCGACCGGCGCCCCCACGTCCACCACCAACGGCCGCGCGGGCTCCGCCCGGAAGGCCGCCGCCAAGTCCTCGTGCGCCGCCAACACCCGCCGCGCGTACGGCAGCAGCCGCTCACCCTCCGCGGTCAGCGCCACCTGCCGGGTGCTCCGCACGAACAACTGGGCGCCCAACTCCCCCTCCAGCCGCCGGACATCACGACTGAGCGCCTGCTGGGCGACGTAGAGCCGGGCGGCGGCCCGGGTGAAGTGCAACTCTTCGGCGACCGCGGTGAAGGCCCGCAGCAGCCGGGGGTCGATGTCGTACGGCACCGCCCCATCCTCACACCGCTCCCCTGCCCCTTGAACGCCCCGCCCGGCACTCACAACAGCACTGCGTGAATCGCTCCGACCAGGTGTTGGACGGCCACCGGCCCGCGCCCCGATCGTGGCAGGCGTGATCCTCTTCCTCGCCGCCCGCCCGGTCACCGCCCCGCCCGTCCGCCCGCCCCGCCGCCGGCGCCGCTCCCCCTACGCCCGGCTCTTCGCCGTCCCCGGCACCCGCGCCTTCGCCGCCGCCGGCCTCCTCGCCCGGCTCCCGATGGGGATGCTCAGCGTCAGCGCCCTGTTGATGATCGCCGGCAGCCGCGGCTCCTACGCGCTGGCCGGCGCGGTCACCGGCACCGGACTCGCCGCCACCGCGCTGGTCGGCCCCGTGACCGCCCGGCTCGTCGACCGCCACGGTCAGGCCCGGATCGCCGTCCCGGCCACCGCCCTCGCCGTCCTCGGCTCGCTCGCGCTGCTGCTGTGCGTCCGCACCGGCGCCCCCAACTGGACCCTGTTCGCCTCCTACGCGGCCACCGCCACCACCCCCAACACCGGCGGCATGTCCCGCGCCCGCTGGGCGCACCTCTTCCACGACGACCCCGCCGCCCGGCACACCGCCAACTCCTTCGAGCAGGCCGCCGACGAACTGTGCTTCCTGCTCGGCCCGGTCCTCGCCACGCTGCTGTGCACCGGCGTCGCCCCGGAGGCCGGCACCGCCGTCGCGGCGGCCCTGCTGCTCACCGGCGTCCTGCTCTTCGCGGCCCAGCGCCGCACCGAGCCCCCCGCCACCCGCACCCTGCCCCTGCCGTCGGCCCAACAGGCCCCCGCCCCGCTGCGCTCCCGCGGCCTGCCCCCGCTGCTGCTCACCTTCCTGGCCACCGGCGCGGTGTTCGGCTCCCTCGAAGTGGTCACCGTCGCCTACGCGGACGCGCACGGCTTCCGTCCGGCGGCGGGCGGCCTGCTCGCCCTCCAGGCGGCCGGCTCCGGCGCGACCGGACTGCTGCTCGGGCTGCTACCCCCGGCGGCCCGGCCCGGGCGGCGGTTCCTCGGCTGCGTCGCCACGATGGCCGCACTGCTCACCCTGCCGCTGGCGGCCGCCGCGACCGGCGCACCGGTACTGCTCGCCGCCGCCCTGCTGACGGCCGGGACCGCCACCGCCCCGGCCATGGTCACCGGCATGGGCCTGGTCCAGTCCCGCATCCCGGCGGGCCGGCTGAACGAGGGGCTGGCGCTGGCGGTGACCGCGCTGCTGACCGGCATCGCCACCGGCTCGGCGGCCGGCGGCTGGGCCGCCGAACACCTGCCGTCGCCGACCGCCGGGTACGGGGTACCGGCCGTGGCCGCGGCCCTGGCCCTGATGATCACCGCGGCGGCCACGGCGGTCACCGCCCGGCGGCCCTGAGGGCCGGCCGGGGCCGGGGCCTGCGCCGGGCGGGCAAAACGAAAGCCCCGCCGTTCCGTTTCCGGAACAGCAGGGCTGTCATTCACATGGGAATTGTGGAGATGGCGGGAATCGAACCCGCGTCCAACGGTGCAGAATCAGGGCTTCTCCGAGTGCAGTCCGCTTCGATTTTCTCAGCCCCGGAGATCACGCGGACAAGTCTCCGACGGGCTCAGTCACTGTTAAATGTCCTTCTGGACCCCGTGACCGGGCTCAGAAGTGAAGTCCCCTAGCTGATGCCAGGATCCGGGACGGGAACGGCCCCGGGCTGACACTTCGCAAGTCGCTACTTAGGCAGCGAGGGCGAAGGAATCGCGCTTGGTGTTGGCGATTATAGGTTTCGGCATATGGTTAACGAGATCATTGCCGCTTCCTCGACTCGCTTCCCCTGCTTCGACATCCGCTGTCGAAACCGATCATCCCCATGTTTTCTTTTCAAGGTGGTGCCACACCCTCGCGGGGTGTGTCCCCATCGTACGTGACCAACACGCGCGGGTGCCAGCACATTCCCGGCGGCCGTCGCGGACGCCCCGCCGGCCGCCGGTGCCTCAGGCCCGCTGCCGGCGTCGGACCGCCGACATCGTCCGCTCCGCCTCCCGGCGGTCCTGCTGCTCGCGCAGCGTCTGCCGCTTGTCCCACTCCTTCTTGCCCTTGGCCAACGCGATCTCGACCTTGGCCCGCCCGTCCTTGAAGTACAGCGACAGCGGCACGATCGTGTGACCCGAGTCCTGAGACTTCGACTCCAGCTTGTCGATCTCGACGCGGTGCAGCAGCAGCTTCCGCTTCCGCCGGGCACTGTGGTTCGTCCAGGTGCCCTGCGCGTATTCCGGAATGTGCACGTTGTGCAGCCACGCCTCCCCGCCGTCGATCTGGACGAACCCGTCCACGAGCGACGCCCGGCCCTGACGCAGCGACTTCACCTCGGTGCCGGTCAGCACCAGACCACACTCGAAGGTGTCCAGAATGTGGTAGTCGTGCCGCGCCTTCTTGTGCTGCGCGACGAGCTTGCGCCCGTCGTTCTTCTCTTTGCCCTTGCCCTTGGTAGCCATAGTGCGGCCATTTTCGCACTACGCACCGGTGCCGAGGCCACTCAATACTGTGCGGGCCCGTTTCTCCGCATGGTCCTCGACGATCAGGTCCGGGGTGATCCCGGCGCCGTCCACGGCCCGGCCGGCCGGGGTCCGGTAGTGCCCGACGGTCAGCTCGGCGACCGAGCCGTCCGGCAGCTCACTGGGCATCTGGATGGAGCCCTTGCCGAACGTCGGAGCCCCCACCACGACCGCCCGGCCACGGTCCTGGAGGGCGCCGGACAGCAACTCGGCGGCGCTCATCGTGCCCCCGTCCACCAACACGACCAGCGGGATCCGGGTGTCACCGGCCCCGTCGGCGTACAGGGCGCGCTGGCTGCCGTGCACGTCGTAGGTGGCGACCAGCCCGCCGTCGAGGAAGACGGAGGCGGTGGCGACCGCCTCGGTGACCAGGCCACCGGTGTTGCCGCGCAGGTCCAGCAGCAGCCCGTCGCGCGGATCGGCGGCCCGCACCGCGCGGCGGACCGCGGCCCCGGTGCCCTTGGCGAACGCGGTGATCTTGATGCGGGTCGGGCCGTCCGCGCCGGCCGGGCGGTCCACGGTGACGTTGCGGGTGCGCAGGCGGGTGCGGTACAGGGTCACGCTCCAGTCGCGCTCGCCGCCGTGCAGGTCCAGCCGGACCGGGGTGCCGGCGGCGGCGCCGGAGCCCTGGGGGCCGTCGCCGCGCAGCCGGGCCACGGTCTCGGTGACCGGGCGGCCTCGGGCGGGCCGGCCGTCGACCGCATCGAGGCGGTCGCCGACGGCGATGCCGGCACGGGCGGCGGGGCCGCCGGGCTGGACCCGGGAGACGGTGATCGCGCCGTCGTCCTGCTGCCGCACCCACAGCCCGACGCCGACGTAGGCGCCGCCCAACTGGGCCTGGAAGTCCTCGAATTCGCCGTGGGTGTAGACCGTCGACCACCGGTCGCCGCTGCGACTGACGACCTCGGCGGCGGCCTGCGCACCGGACTTGCCGTCCGCGGCGGCCTGCGCCGCGGCCCGTGCGGCCCGGTCGGCGGTGGCCCGCCCGGCGACCGCGCCACCGGCCGGCCGGCTGCGGGCGGCGGGCTCCGCGACGTCGCCGGCGTCGTCCCAGGTGCCGGTGGCCGCGCCCGCGGCGAGCACGCCGGCGAGGAACAACGTCAGGGCCGCCCCGCGGCGGATGCGGCGGGGCCGGTCGTACGAACACGGGCCCGACATGCCGGTGAGTCTAGGCGACGAAAGGGCGCCGTACGGGGAGTTGCCCGTACGGCGCCCTTGGTGAAGCTCACACCTTGAGGTACTTGCGCAGCGCGAAGAACGCGGCGAGCGCAGGCATCAACAGGCCGATGAGCAGGACCAGCGGAAGCACCGCCAGGACCGAGTCCCAGCCGATGAAGTTGACCACCTGGATCTGCTTGGCCAACCACTGGTTGATCATGAAGTACTTGCCGCCGACCAGCAGCACACAGGCGAACACCGCACCGATGAGGCCGGCGATGGCGGCCTCCATGATGAACGGCAGCTGGATGTAGAAGCTGGACGCACCGACCAGCCGCATGATGCCGGTCTCCCGGCGGCGGCTGAAGGCCGAGACCCGCACGGTGTTGACGATCAGCATCAGCGCCACGACCAGCATCAGGCCCATGACGCCCAGGGCCGCGTACCGCATGCCGTCCAGCAGACGGAACAGCGGCTCGACGGTGTCCCGTTGGTCCTGCACCTGCTCGACGCCGGGCCGCTCGGAGAACGCCGACTTGATGACATCGAACTTCGTCGGGTCCTTGAGCTTGACCCGGAAGGACTCCGGCAGCTGGTCGGGCGTCACCAGACCGGCCACGGGGGTGTCGCCGAACTGCTCCTTGTAGTGCTTGTACGCCTGGTCGCTGGTCTCGTGCTCCACGTTCTGCACCAGCGGCAGCCGGTGCAGTTCGGCCAGGATGTCGTTCTTCTGCTGCTCGGTCGCCGCGCCCTTGGCGCAGTTGGCGGCCGTTTCGGCGTCGTTCTTGTTGCAGAAGAAGATGGAGACGTTGACCTTGTCGTACCAGTAGCCCTTCATCGTGCTCACCTGGTCGCGCATCAGCAGCGAGGCGCCGAACAGGCCGAGCGAGAGGGCTACGGAGACGATGACGGCGAAGGTCATCGTGAGATTTCGGCGGAGACCGACACCAATCTCCGACAGGACGAACTGGGCGCGCATGGCGTCCTTTCAGTGCTGGTAGCCGTACACGCCGCGCGACTGGTCGCGTACGAGCCGGCCCTTCTCGAGTTCCATGACCCGCTTGCGCATCTGGTCGACGATCTGCTGGTCATGGGTGGCCATGACCACCGTCGTCCCGGTGCGGTTGATCCGGTCCAGCAGCTTCATGATGCCGACGGAGGTCTGCGGGTCGAGGTTGCCGGTGGGCTCGTCGGCGATGAGCAGCAACGGGCGGTTGACGAAGGCCCGCGCGATGGCGACGCGCTGCTGCTCACCACCGGACAGCTCGCCCGGCATGCGCTCCTCCTTGCCGCCGAGGCCGACGAGTTCGAGGACTTCGGGCACCGTCTTGCGGATCTGGCCGCGCGGCTTGCCGATGACTTCCAGGGCGAAGGCGACGTTCTGTCCCACCGTCTTGTTGGGGAGCAGCCGGAAGTCCTGGAAGACCGTGCCCACCTGGCGCCGCATCTGCGGCACCTTCCAGTTGGAGAGCTTGGCCAGATCCTTCCCCAGTACGTGGACGGCGCCATGGCTGGCGCGCTCCTCGCGCAGGAGCAATCGCAGGAAGGTGGACTTACCGGAGCCCGAGGAGCCCACCAGGAAGATGAACTCGCCGCGCTCGATCTCCAGGGAGACGTCCCTGAGGGCGGGGCGGTTCTGCTTCGGGTAGGTCTTGGAGACGTTGTCGAATCGGATCACAGATGCACCACGGTCGACCTGGGTAGGGGCACGGGTTGCCGTTCACGGCTCCCGTCGGTGAGCGTGACCATACGCGAACCTCGGGTGGGGGCGAAGCCGCTGTGGGGGGTTGGTGCGTTTGTTCACGGCGCCTATGGGACAAAACGCGCACAATTTCGGGCGAGCGGCGCGGAGGGGACGGCCAGATCCGCTCGCAGGGGAGGGGCGGAGGACAGGTCGCCGTCCGTGGGGCGCGCCGTCCGGCCGCGGAGCTGGCACAGTGGTAGAGGGAACCGACGCGCTTCCCGGTGCGTTGGTGCAGTGAGTAAGGAGGTCGCATGACGTACGACCGATTGGTGTGCGCCAACTGCGCGGCCCCTGTGAGCGAGGGCCGCTGCCCCGTGTGCCGGGCCAGTAGGGAACGCCTCCAGCGGCAAGCAGGCATTTTCGGCCAGCTCAATCCCGTGGTGCTGGCGGCCCTGCTGATCGCGCTGATCGCGGTCGCGGTGCTGCTCCGCCAGGCCGTGTGACGGTCCCGCGCTCGACCGCGGCGCCATGGCGTGACGGCGCCGCCGCCCAGCGTGTTCGGATCCGTGCACGCCTCAGCCGTACGCCCGAGGGGCCCGGGACGGTCTACCGTCCCGGGCCCCTCGTCGTGCGTCGCGTCAGCGTCAGGCAGCCGCCGCGCCGCCGCCGTTCTTGTTGATCAGGCGGGGCAGGACCCGGAAGCCCACGCCACCGGCGATCATCGTGGCCGCACCGATGAGCAGGAAGGTGGTGCCGGACGAACCGGTCTCCGCCAGCTGCCCGCCCTTGGCCTGCTGCTTGGCCTGGCCCGGGGTGTCGACGACCTGCTCCTTGCCCTGGCCGGGCTGCTCGATCGGCTTGGAGCCCTCGTTGTCGGTGCCGGTACCGGTGCTGTCGCCGCCGGTGCTGCCGCCGCCGGAGTGGCTACCACCGGTGCTGCTGCCACCGGAGTGACCGCCGGTGCTGCCGCCCGAGTGACCGCCGGTGCTGCTGCCACCGGTCTGACCACCGGAGGTCTGGCCGCCGGAGTTGTCGCCACCGGTGGTCTCGCCACCCGAGGTCTGACCACCGGAGGTGTGGCCACCCGTGGTCTCGCCGCCCGAGGTCTGACCACCGGAGGTCTGACCGCCGGAGTTGTCGCCACCGGTGGTCTCGCCACCCGAGGTCTGACCACCGGAGGTGTGGCCACCGGTGGTGTCGCCACCCGTGGTCTCGCCGCCGGTGGACTCGCCGCCGGTCTGGCTGCCGATCTCGCCGCCGGTCGACTCACCACCGGTCTGGCTGCCGATCTCACCGCCGGTGCTGTCACCACCGGTGGACTCGCCGCCGGTCGACTCGCCACCGGTGGAGGTGCCACCGCTGGTGTCGTGGCAGAACAGCTCAAGCACGTCCCACGGCTTGCAGACCTTGCCTGCAGCCTGGCCCTGTCCGGTCTCGGCGGCGGATGCCGCGCCGGCCGCAGTGAGCGACGCACCGGCCGCGATCACCGCACCGGCCGCAATGCGCGCAACGCGCAGTCGCGTCTTCTTCGTCATGTACTGCTACCCCCAGTAGCTGAACTCGTCATTGGAGCACCGCCGCACGGGGCAACGACCGATGGGGTTGTGCACACCACGGCCGCGCAGCGCCTGCGGACCGTTCGCCTCCCCGTTCCTGCACGCGCCCCATGACACACGCATGCCGCGCTCAGCCTTCCCAGTTCTCGGAACATCGTCAAGGCCGAATAAAGGCTTGATGCCTGAATTGCCATGAGTTGGGCGATACATGGACGTACGACTGTGACCTAACCGCCACGACAAAAGGCAACTGCCTCCCCTAGGGAGGCAGTTGCCAGGAGGTTTCGCGGGCGTTTGTCCGCTTGCGTCGGCGGTTACTTCGCCTGCTGCTCCTGCTGCTTGCGCCAGCGGATGCCGGCCTCCAGGAAGCCGTCGATGTCGCCGTCCAGCACGCCCTGCGGGTTGCCGACCTCGCAATCCGTCCGCAGGTCCTTGACCATCTGGTAGGGGTGCAGGACGTACGAACGCATCTGGTTGCCCCAGGAGTTGCCGCCGTCGCCCTTGAGGGCGTCCATCTTGGCCTGCTCCTCCTGGCGGCGCCGCTCCAGCAGCTTCGCCTGGAGGACGTTCATGGCGGAGGCCTTGTTCTGGATCTGCGAGCGCTCGTTCTGGCAGGAGACGACGATGCCGGTGGGCAGGTGGGTCAGGCGGACCGCGGAGTCCGTGGTGTTGACGCCCTGACCGCCGGGGCCGGAGGAACGGTAGACGTCCACCCGCAGGTCGCTCTCGTCGATCTCGATGTGGTCGGTCTGCTCGACGACCGGCAGCACCTCGACGCCCGCGAACGAGGTCTGGCGGCGGCCCTGGTTGTCGAACGGCGAGATGCGCACCAGGCGGTGCGTGCCCTGCTCCACGGAGAGCGTGCCGTAGGCGTAGGGCACCTGGACGGCGAAGGTGGTCGACTTGATGCCGGCCTCTTCGGCGTACGAGGTCTCGTACAGCTCGGTCTTGTAGCCGTGGCGCTCGGCCCAGCGCAGGTACATCCGCTGGAGCTTCTCGGCGAAGTCCGCGGCGTCCACCCCGCCGGCCTCGGCGCGGATGCTCACCAGGGCCTCACGGGCGTCGTACTCGCCGGACAGCAGCGTGCGGACCTCCAGCTCGTCCACCGCCCTGCGGACGTCGGTCAGCTCGCGCTCGGCCTCGACGCGGGTCTCCTCGTCGCCCTCGGCCTCGGCGAGCTCGAAGAGCACCTCGAGGTCGTCGACACGGCCGCGCAGTTCCTCGGCCCGGCGCAGCTGGCCCTGGAGGAAGGACAGCTGGCTGGTGATCTTCTGCGCGTTCGCCGGGTCGTCCCACAGGGACGGCGCCGCGGCCTGCTCCTCAAGCACGGCGACATCGGCCCTCATCTTGTCGAGGTCCAGGACGGCCTCGATCGACCCCATGGTCGAGGAGAGGGACTTCAGCTCTTCGGATACATCGACGACTGCCACGCACCCAGCCTAACGGCTGCCACCGACAATGTGCCCCGGCCCCGGCCCGCCGGCCGAGGCGGGGCCGGGTGCCGCGGGCCCGCCGCCGCGCCCGCGCGCGGTGCCCGCGCCCGCGCCGCGGCGACGTCCGGCCCAGGTCACGGCGTTGTGTGCGACTGGTGCACGCCCGGCCGGGCGTCGCCCGCTTCGTCGCCGCCCGAGGCCAGCAGACCGCCGATCGTGGCCGCCACGACGACCAGGGCGGCCACCACGCCCACCTTGATCCGGCGGCGGCGCACCGCCTCCGGTGACGAACGGTGCCGGGCCGAACCCGCCCGGCGCTCCCCCGCGGCCCGCGGGGCGCGGGCGGTGCCGTGCGCGCCACCGGCCAGTTCGTCCGGCTCGGGCACCCGCATGCTGGTGTGCGTCTCCCGGCTGGAGTCCGGGGTGGCCCCCTGGACGAGGGGGACCGCGCCGCGCGGCGGGCCCTCCGGCTCCGTCGTCGGGTAGTGCGCCTCCTGGCGGGACCCGGCGGGGCCGCCCTCCGGGTCGTCCGCCGGCGGCTCGTCCCCGGGCTCGTCGATGTCCAGCGGCGGGATGCCGACCAGGCCGGGCAGGATCTCCCGCAGCCGGGCGGCCAGTTCCGGGGCGCGCAGCCGGGAGGCGGGCGCCTTGGCGAGGCACTGGATCAGCAGTTGCCACAGCTCGTCCGGGATGCCGGGCAGCGGGGCGACGCTCTCGGTGACGTGGCGGCGCAGCACCGCTCCGGGGTGGCCGCCCCCGAAGGGCGTGAAGCCGGCGAGCATCTCGTACAGGACGGTGGCCAGCGCGTAGACGTCCACCGAGGCGCGCGGCGGAAGCCCCTCGATGATCTCCGGGGCCAGGTAGTCGGGGGTGCCGATGACCTTGGTCGAGCGGAGCGAGAGGGTGGTGCCCCCACTGGACGACTGGGGCAGGGTGCGGCGGGCGGAGTCCACCAGGCGCGCGATGCCGAAG
The DNA here is from genome assembly GCF_039532155.1 of Streptomyces lunalinharesii. Classification (NCBI taxonomy): domain Bacteria; kingdom Bacillati; phylum Actinomycetota; class Actinomycetes; order Kitasatosporales; family Streptomycetaceae; genus Streptomyces; species Streptomyces lunalinharesii. Next base: position 65,437 of record NZ_BAAARK010000019.1, on the reverse strand, counting down.
TCGGTGAGCAGTGCGGGGTGCGCGCCACCGGGGCCGAGCGGTCCCTGCATGTCCAGCAGGACGTTCTCCGGCTTGACGTCGCGGTGCACGATCCGGGCGGCGTGCGCGGCGGCGAGGCCGTCGGCGACGTCGGCCGCGATGGCCACGGCGGCTTCCGGGGCCAGCCGCCGCTCGCGCTCCAGACGGGTGCGCAGGTCCGTACCGCGGACCAGGTCCATGACGAGCGCGAGGTCGGCGCCGTCCACGACGAGGTCGCGGACGCCGACGACGCGCGGGTGCTCCAGGCTCAGCAGTGCCGCCCGCTCCTGCACGAAGCGGCCGACGAGCTCCTGGTCGGAGGCGAGGTCCTCACGCAACAGCTTGATGGCCACGGCCCCTTCGGGACCCTCGCCCAGCCATACCGTGCCCGCACTGCCGCGTCCCAGGATCTGGTGGGCGGTGTACCGGCTGCCGATCTTCCGTGCCAAGACTGCTCCGACGTGTCGGGCCCCCGAGGCGTCCTGCGGGGGCTGAGGTTGGCGTCAAAGCTACGCGGGCGCCAGAGGGTTCAGTGCCCCCAATAGCGGCAACCGTCACTTCTGTCCGCGAATTCACCGGCCGGAAGTCGACAAAGCGATGATGCCGCCACCGCTCCGTCCGTACGGGCCGTCAGCCACCGACTCTCTGTACGAAGTCCTTCACGCTGGTGAAGACGTCACCGATCTGCTGGAAGAAGCCCTTGGTCGTCCCGATCCACTCCTGGAGCGGGGTGAACTCCCAGACCAGCCAGGCCGCCACGAACAACAGCAGCAGGGTGAAGAGGCAGCCCTTCAGGCAGCCCAGGCCGGGGATCCGCATCGGGTTGGCGCTGCGCTGGCGCGGCTCGCGCGCGGGCCGCGGCTCCCGGGCGGGCGGCGGGGCCGGCTCGTAGCGCTGCGGCGGCGGCTCCTGACGGCGCTGCGGGGCCAGCGGGCGCTGCGCGGCGTAGCCGGCCGGCTGGCCGCCGTACTGGGGCTGCTGCTGCGGGGCGGGCCCCGGGCGGCGCTGCGGACGGCGACGCAGCGGGTCGTCCTGCGGGCTCAGGTACTGCACCTGGGTCTGGTCGTTGCGGTCGCGGGCGGCCCGCAGCTGGGACTCCCACGGGTGCGGACCCTCGGGCTCCGGCGGACCGGCGGGCGAACCCACCGGCATCGGGGGGACCGGCGGCATGGCGCGGGTCGGCGCCGGGCCCTGGCCCACGGGGCCACCGGCGCCGGTGGCCGGCAGCACGCTGGTCGGGGCGCCCGGGTCGTAGGAGGACGCGTTGGTCGGCAGCACCTGGGTGGGCGCCGCGGCGCCCGCCCCCTGGGAGCCGTCGGTGCCGGGGACCGTGGCGGGGTCCGGGTCCGGGGCGAGCAGCGCGGCGACGCCCAGTGCCGCCTGGGCCTGCTCCGGGGTGGCCTGCGCGCCGACGCCGGCCGCGACGGCGCGCAGCCCGCGGGCGAGGTTCTCGGCGCTGGGGCGCTCCTCGGGGCGCTTGCGCAGGCAGCGCTCGATGACCGTCCACATCGGATCGGGGACCGAGGCGGGGCGCTGCGGCTCCTCGGCGAGGTGCTTGTGCAGGACCTCCAGGGCGGTCGCCCCGGCGAACGGCGGACGGCCGGTGACCAGCTCGTAGAGCAGGATGCCGGCGCCGTAGACGTCCACCGCGGAGGTCTGCGGGCGCCCCTCGGCGGACTCCGGCGCCACGTAGGCGGGGGTGCCGACGAACTCGTGCGTCCGGGTCAGCCCCGGGGAATCGGCGAGCCGGGCGATGCCGAAGTCGGTCAGCATCGGGTGCATCTCGCCGCTGCCGTCCGAGCCCGCGAGCAGGACGTTGGCGGGCTTGAGGTCGCGGTGGACGACGCCGTCGGCGTGGCTGGCGGCCAGCGCGTCGGCGATCTGCGCGGTGAGCAGCGCCGCCGCCACCGCGCTGAACGGGCCGTTGTCGCGCAGGTAGCGGTGCAGGTCGGGACCGTCGATCAGGTCCATGACGAGCGCCAGCAGGTCGCCCTCGACGACCAGGTCGCGGGTCCGGACGATGTTGGGGTGGGTGAGCCGCAGCAGGACCGAGCGCTCCCGCAGGAAGCGCATCACCACGTCCGCGTCGGACGCCAGCTCCTCCTTGAGGACCTTGATCGCGACCGTTTCGCCGGGCTCCCCCGGGACGGCGGCCTCGGCACCCGCCGTCTCCCTCTGGCGGGCACGCCAGACGGTGCCCGTGGCGCCGCGTCCCAGCGGCTCCTCAAGCAGGTACTTGCTGCCTACCGGCCGCACGTCATGCGCTCCCTGGTCGTGGTGGATCCTTGCCTGGCCCGCTGGGTCAGCTCGCGGCCCGTCCGCCCCACTGTAGTGCCGTCGCACAAACATTTCGGTGCGCCGGACGGGGCGGGGCTCCTCGGGAAGACGCCGGTTCCGGGCCGTTGGTTGCCCGGGTCGCAGGCGCCGCACGGCCCGGCGGCCACGGGGCGGGCGACGGCCGCGTCAACTCGGCCGGAACCCGCTTCAGCGGTCCGGGTGCCGTCCCCCACTGATCGCTTCCACGGCATCCGATGATCGAAATCGGCCGGTTCACTGCGGGTAAGCAGGCAGTTTTCCGCCGGGCGTCGACCAATCAAGATCATTAATGGGCGGTCGACGGGCGTGTTGTCAGCGGCAGGTGCGAGGATGCATCCCAGCACGCACGCGGTGGGGGCGCGCGGTCACTGTCGCGACGTGCATGGGACATGTCCGTGCCGACGTGCCCGGGGTGCGGTGGGGGAGCGAGCGGAGCCCCGGCCGGATTCCCGGCAGAAGGGACCGTTGACGGCGATGCAGATCCGGCTGACCGTCCTCGGGCCGCGCAGCGGCCCCACCACGCGGGCCTGCGACGTCCTCGTGACGGCCCCCGCCGGCACCGCCCTGGCGACGGTGGCCGGCTCCCTCGCGGCGGCCGTGGCGGGCACCGGCGCGGACGTCGGCACCACCGGCAGCAGCGCCCCCGTCATCCTCTACGCCGGCACCGAGCGCCTCGACCCGCAGCGCGCCGCCCTCGGCGAGCCGCCCCTGATCGACGGCGCGGTGCTCTCCCTCCAGGGCCCCGGCCCCGCCCCCGCACACGGCCTGCCGCACGGCTCCGCCCGCCTGCGCGTCGTCTCCGGCCCCGACGCCGGCGGCGTCCACCTCCTGCACGGCGGGCAGATCCGCATCGGCCGCTCCGCCGACGCCGACGTCCCCCTGGACGACCCCGACGTCTCCCGCCTGCACTGCGCCGTCACCGTCGAGCCCGACGGCGCGGTCTACGTCGCCGACCTGCGCTCCACCAACGGCACCGCCGTCGACGGCACCGAACTCGGCGACCGCGCCGTCCCCCTGCCCCCCGGCGCCCTGCTGCGCATCGGCGAATCGGCGCTCCGCCTCCAGTCCCCGCCGCACACCCCGGACCCGGCCCTGAACGCCACCCCCGACGGCGAGGGCCACCTCCGCGTCACCCCCGGCCAGTTGGGCCCCGGCGCCACGGCCACCGGGGCGACCACCTCGGGCGCCCTGTACGCCGGCGCCGGCCACTCCCCCGCCCCGGCCACCACCGGCACGGGACGCCGGGACACCCCGCTGCGCGGCATCCCCGCCCCCACCACCCGCGCGGCACACGACGCCGACGCGCCCCTGGGCATGCCCGGCCCCCTCACCCCGGCACCGGGCGGACCGGCGGGCGGCGGCCTGTTCCCGCCCGCCGCGCCCCACCAGCAGCCCACCCCGGGGCCCGCCGCGCACGCCCCGGCGGCACCCGACCTCGCGGCGCCCGCCACCGTCCCGCCCCCGCACGCGCCCCACGAACCGACCCACGCCACGTACGGCACCGGACCGACCCATCCGGCGGCGGCCTACCAGCCGGGCCCCGCGTCCGGGTCCGGGTCCGGCCACGCTGCCGCCGCCATGGACGGGCAGACCCACGGCGGACAGCAGTCCCTGGTCCCGCTCGACCCGATGGCCCGCAAGGCCGGCCGGCGCGGCGGCATCGGCGCCTGGGCCCGCCGACTGGCCGGCGGACGCCCCGCGACGGACCCGGACGCCCCCGAGCCCGGCACGCCGTACGACGACGGGCCGGCACCCACCGGCGAGCCGCCCCGCCGGGCCGCCGGCGCCGCCCCCACCGCCGCCGGCCCGGCCGACCACGAACGCTGGCCGGACGCCGCCGCGGTCCTGCTCACCGTGCTCGGCCCGGGCCCCCGGCTCTGGGAGCGCGGCCCGGACCACCCCGACGCGCTCACCGTCCGCCTGGGCACCGCCGAGCGGGACGGCGGGCGCACCGTCACACCGGTCACCATCGACCTGCGCCGCGCCGGCGCCCTCGGGCTGGCCGGCCCGCGCGGGCGCCTCGTCGGCCTCGCCCGGTCCGTCACCGCGCAGCTCGCCGCCCTGCACTCCCCTGGCGCGCTGGAGATCGTGCTGATCGGCACCGACCGGGCGCACGCCGCCGAGGAGCGGGTGGCCGACTGGTCCTGGCTGGGCTGGCTGCCGCACGTCCGTCCCGCCCGCGGCCAGGACTGCCGCCTCCTGCTCGCCTACGACAAGGAACAGGCCACCGCCCGCACGTCCGAACTGGTGCGACGCCTGGACGACGGCCCCCTGGGCCCCGGTTGGCCCAGCGCCGACCGCGCCGAAGTGGCCGCGGCCGCCGCCCGCCACCACGGACCGCACACCCTGCTGATCGTGGACGGCGACCCCGGCTCGTCGGCGCTGCGCGAGACCACCGCACGGCTCGCGGCGGGCGGTCCGGCGGCCGGCATCCACGTGCTCTGCCTGGCGGAGACCCCGGCCGCCTCCCCCGCCTTCCCGTTGGCCGCGACGTACGAGGCGGCGCGCGTCGCCTCACCCGCGTTCGGCGAGTGCGGGGCGGTGGCGGTGCTCAGCGGCGACGTCGCCACGGCCCTGCGGGTGGTCCAGCCGGGCTCGGGGCCGAACGGCGCGGTCGCGACCGTGGACGCGGTCTCCGCCGCCTGGGCCGAGCGGTTCGCCCGGTCGCTGGCGCCGCTGCGCGAGACCGAGACGGGCGCCGGCGCGGGCGGGCCGAGGGCACCGCGCGCCGCGGTGCCGCTGCCGGACGCGACGCGCCTACTGGACGAACTGGGGCTGGCCCGCGCCACTCCCGCGTCCCTGCTGGCCCGTTGGGCCGCGGCCCAGGACACCGACCGCCCCAGCGTCGCCGCGGTGCTGGGCGCCGGACCGCACGGCCCCGTGGTCGCCGACCTCGCGGCCGACGGCGCCCACCTCCTCGTCGAAGGCGCGCCGGCCACCGGCAAGACCGAACTGCTGCGCTCCCTCGCCGCGTCGCTGGCCGCCGCGGACCGCCCGGACCGGCTGTCGCTGGTGCTGGTGGACGGCGCCGGCACCGAGCGCGGCGACGGCCTGCGGGCCTGTACGGAACTGCCGCACGTCACGACGCACCTCGCCGCCTCGGACCCGGTGCGGATGCGGGAATTCGCCCAGGCCCTGTCCTCCGAACTGAAGCGGCGCGCCGAAATACTGGCCGGCACCCCCTTCTCCGAGTGGCGCAACAAGCACCTCCCGGCCCCCCGCATCGTCGCCCCCCGACGCTCCACCGAAAGCACCGCCACCCCCGGCACCGCCACGCCGAACGCCCCCGCTCCGCACACCGCGAACGCGGCAGGGCCGAACTCCTCCGCCTCCTCAAGCACCCCCGGACTCACGGGCACCGCCAGCACCGGCAGCACCTCAGGCACCGCCAGCACCTCCGGTGCGCGTCCCGCCGCTGCCAGCGCCTCCGCAGCCACCCCGCACCAGCACGCCACCCCCACCCCACCCACCTCATTCACACCGAGTAACGAATCATCGGAACATTTCACTCTCCGTAATCGTTGCCGTAATGAGGAAGAGGGCGGCGGCACCACGGCCGGGCCCGCGGACCCCTCCCGCACGGGCACCCTGCGCCTCCGCACCCGCCCGGAAACCTCCGAGCCCGGCCCGTCGGCATCCCCGGCGCCGACGCCGGGGCCCGCCCACGCGTCCGCCCCGATGCCCCGGCTCTTCGTCCTGGTCGACGACTTCGACGCACTGGTCTCCCCGGCGCTGGGCAGCACGGGCCGCCCGGCCGCCGGTTCCGTGGTCCGCGCCCTGGAGGCGGTGGCCCGGAGCGGCGCAGCACTGGGCGTGCACCTGATAGCGGCGACCGGTCACCCGGACCGCACGGAAGGCACCGACACCGCCGAACGGGCCGCCCTGCGCATCCAGTTGGGGCGCATCGCGTCGGCCGGCGGCGGTGCCGGCCCGGCCGGGTCGGCACCGTCCGACGCCGAGCCGATGCCGCCGGGCCGCGGGTGGCTGCACCGCGCGGAGGACGGCGGGTCCACGCCGTTCCAGGCGGGTCGGGTGACCGGCCGGATACCGCGTACGTCCACGCTGCGGCCGACCGTCGTGCCCCTGGAGTGGCAACGGATGGGCGACCCGCCGGCCCGGCGCCCGCTCCGCGAGCTAGGCAACGGCCCGACGGACCTGGCGCTGCTGGCCAGTGCGCTGCAGCGGGCCGCGCAGTCCTCGGGCGCACCGGCGGGGCCGTCGCTGATGTGAGGCCGGCCGGCGCCGAGGCCGCCGTTGAGGTGCCGAGGCCGCCGTTGAGGTGTTGACGTGTTGACGTAAGTCCGGCGTGGCTTGGTGGTCGGTACCGGCTTGTGGCCAGTGCCGGGCTGCGGACGTTGGGGGCTGTGGCCGTTGGGGGGCTGCGGTATTTAGGGGCTGGGCCTTCGGGGCCGGGAATTCGGGGCCTGGTGGTTCGGGGGCCTGGTGGTTCGGGGGCCTGGTGGTTCGGGGCTGGGCCTGGGGTGTTTGGGGCTGGGGCGGCCCGGGGCGGGGCGGGGGTTGCCGGGATGGCGCCTGGGTCGGGGGGGCTAGGGCGGGCCGGTTGAGGCCCGTAACAGGCCGATCACAAAAGGGCAGTTGGCGTGGACGGCGGTATTGCGGAGCCGGTGGTGGGGGCGTAGGACTGTCGCACGTGCCGCGGTCCCGGTCGGCGGGCCGGGTCCGTTGCCGCTCCAGGGGTCGATCTTTGTGACCCTGGTCTCGGTGGTCTCGGTGCCGGTGTCGGTTGCGGTGCCGGTCTCGGTTGCGGTGTCGTGTCGGTGTCGGGCCCGGTCGTGGTTTCCGGGAGGGTATGGGACCGGGCGGGGCGGCCCCGGCGGGAGCCGCGGGGCGCCGGGCACCGGGCGCCGGCGGGCCCGGTAGAGGCCGGTAGAGCGGCTGCGGAACGACGGCACCGCCAGTACGGACAGCGCCACCAGTGCCACCTGCACCGCCTGTACGGACAGCGCCACCACGCTAAGCACGGCCAGCACCGCCAGTAACGACAGCATGGGCAAGCGGCGTCTGCGCCGGGGGCCGGCGCGGTTGGCGGCCGGCGGTGTAGGCGGCACCACCAGCACGGAGCACACGAAGCTCACGGAGCAGCACCAGCAGGCCAACAGCGCGGAGAGCGCCCTGGGCGCGAGCAGCGCCGGCGGGAACCGCGGGAACGGCGGGAACGCAGCGTCGCGGGTACCTCGGCGGCGCCGTGGCATCGCGGAGTACGGCAGCACCACACCGCGGCACGGCAGCACGGCGGCACGGCAGCACAGCACCGGAGCACGGCAGCACAGCACTCAGGCACTCAGGTCAGTCGGGCACTCAGGCACTCAGGTATGTGGGCGGATGGGCTGGGCGGGAGCGTTGGGTTTGCGCTCGGTCAAGGGCTATGGAGGGGCTACGGGGATGCGTGGACGGGTCGAGCGGGGCGGGCAGGTCGGGCGTGCTGGGGCGGGTGTGCGGGTGGCGGCGGCCGTGGCGGTGGTGGCGCTCGGGGCGGCCGGGTGCGGGGGTAGTGGGAGTGGTGGGGGTAGTGGGAGTGGTGGGGCGGGGGGCGGGAGTACGGCGCCTTCGGTGGCGTTGCCGAAGTTGGGCGGGCAGCGGTTGCAGGTGACGGCGGTCTGGACGGGGGCCGAGCGGGACAACTTCACCAAGGTGTTGGCGGAGTTCGAGAAGCGCACCGGGGCGAAGGTCGACTTCGTGCCCAGCGGTGATGACATGGCGGGTTTCGTCGGGTCCAAGATCGCTGGTGGTGGGCCGCCGGACGTGGCGCTGTTGCAGCAGGTGGGGGTGTTGAACGAGTTCGCCGGGAAGGGGTGGCTCAAGCCGCTCGGGGCGGACGCCAAGGCGCAGTTGGCGAAGAACTACAGCAAGGGGTGGCGGGAGCTGGGGGCCCACGGGGGCACCGAGTACGGGGTGTACTTCAAGGCCAGCAACAAGTCGTTGGTCTGGTACAACGCCAAGGTCTTCGAGAACGCCGGGGTGTCCGAGCCGAAGACGTGGCCGGAGTTCTTGAAGACGGCGCAGACGATCTCCGAGTCGGGTGTGGAGCCGGTGTCGGTGGGCGGGTCGGACGGGTGGACGCTGACCGACTGGTTCGAGAACGTGTACCTGTCGCAGGCCGGGCCGCAGAAGTACGACCGGTTGGCGAAGCACGACCTGAAGTGGACGGATCCGTCGGTGACGCGGGCGCTGACCACGTTGGGGCAGTTGTTCGGCCGCAAGGAGTTGTTGGCGGGTGGCAATGCGGGGGCGTTGCAGACGGACTTCCCGACGTCGGTGACGCAGACGTTCACCGGGGGTGACGCGCCGAAGGCGGCGATGGTGTCGTCGGCGGACTTCGCGGCGGCGAACATCGCGCAGACGAAGGCGAAGGTGGGGACGGACGCGAAGGTGTTCCCGTTCCCCGCGGTGGGTGCCAAGTCGCCGGTGGTGACCGGTGGGGACGTGGCGGTGGCGCTGAAGGACTCCAAGGCGGCGCAGGCGTTGTTGACGTTCCTGGCGTCGACGGACGCGGCGAAGATCTGGGCGCAGGCGGGCGGTTTCCTGTCGCCGAACAGGGAGTTGGACCGGGCGGCGTACGCGGACGACGTGATGCGGAAGATCGCGGGGGCGTTGGTCGCGGCGGGGGACGACTTCCGGTTCGACATGTCGGATCAGGCGCCGGCGTCGTTCGGGGGGAAGCCGGGGCAGGGCGAGTGGAAGGACCTGCAGGACTTCTTGAAGGACCCCAAGGACGTGGCGGGTACGCAGCGGCGGTTGGAGCAGGACGCGGCCAAGTCCTTCGGGCACTGAGCGGGCCGGGCAGCACCTCGTTGGGTGGGGCACCTCGATCGGGAGCGGGGGTTCGTCGGCGATGAGCGAGGCGGGTACGGGTGCGGGGCGGGTACGGGCGCGGCGGCGCGGGGTGGCGGGGACGCGGTGGTGGGTTGCCGCGGTGTTCCTGTTGCCGGCGTTGGTGCTGTTGGGTGCGCTGGTGGTGTATCCGATCGGGTTCTCGGTGTACCGGAGTCTGTTCGATGCGTCCGGCAAGGGCTTCGTGGGGTGGGGGAACTACGGGGCGATGTTCTCGGACGAGGGCATCCGGACGGCGTTGCGGAACAACGTGGTCTGGGTGGTGGTGGCGCCGACGGTGTCGACCGCGTTGGGGTTGGTCTTCGCGGTGTTGACGGAGCGGGTGCGGTGGGGCACCGCGTTCAAGTTGGTCGTCTTCATGCCGATGGCGATCTCGATGTTGGCGGCCGGGATCATCTTCCGGTTGGTGTACGACCAGGATCCGCAGCGCGGGGTGGCCAATGCGGTGTGGGTGGGGGTGCACGACACGTTCGCGGAGCCGGCGCCGTTCCCGGGGGCGAAGCCGCGGCCGAACGGGGAGTTGCGCCCGTCGGGGGGCGGGGCGTTCACGTCGCGGTCGGTGGTGCGGGCGGGGGTGCGGGTGGCGGTGCCGTTGGTGGCGGTGCAGCCGTCGGACGTGCGGGGGGCGCGGTCGGCGGTGGTGGCGCGGCCGCGGGCGGGTCAGGTGACGGGTACGGCGTGGCTGGACTTCACTCGTGGGGGTGGGGGGCGGCCGAACGTCATCGATCCGGGTGAGAAGGCGTTGGCCGGGCTGACGGTGGAGGCGGTGCGCGGCGGTCGGGTGGTGGCGTCGGCGGTGACCGCGGCGGACGGGACGTTCGCGTTGCCGGCGGCACAGGCGGTGGGGGCGCGGGTGCGGTTGCCGGCGGCGGATTTCGCGGCGGCGTACAACGGGGTGGACTGGTTGGGGCCGGCGTTGGTGACGCCGGCGATCATCGGCAGTTACGTGTGGATGTGGGCCGGTTTCGCGATGGTGTTGATCGCGGCGGGGTTGGCGGGGGTGCCGCGGGAGTTGTTGGAGGCGGCTCGGGTGGACGGGGCCGGTGAGTGGCAGGTGTTCCGCCGGATCACGGTGCCGTTGTTGGCGCCGGTGCTGGTGGTGGTGTTGGTGACGTTGATGATCAACGTGCTGAAGATCTTCGATCTGGTGTACATCATCGCGCCGGGGTCGAGTCTGCGGTCGGCGAACGTGTTGGCGTTGCAGTTGTTCCAGTCGTCGTTCGGGACGGATGTGGACGAGGGGCTGGGGAGTGCGATCGCGGTGTTCTTGCTGGTGCTGGTGCTGCCGGTGATGTACGTGAATCTGCGCCGGATACGGAAGGAGCGCCGTCGATGACGTCGTCGATGTCGACCGTGGGCGGGGGGCTGGGGGCGGCCGGTCGTGGGGGCCGCGCGCGGGGGCGGGCGGGCGGTGGCCCGTCGGTGGGTGCGCGGCTTGCGGCGCGTGCCGGTGGTGGTGCGGTGCGGGTGTTCCTGGTGTTGGTGGCGTTGTTCTGGTTGATGCCGTCGGTGGGGTTGTTGCTGTCGTCGTTGCGCAGTCCGGCGCAGATCGCGGAGTCGGGTTGGTGGGAGGTGTTGACCCGGCCGGCGCAGTTGACGTTCGACAACTACAGCCAGTTGTTGTCGAACGGGAAGGTGATGGGGTCGCTGGTGACGACGGCGGCGATCACGGTGCCGTCGACGGTGCTGGTGGTGGTGATCGGGTCGTTGGCGGGTTATGCCTTCGCGTGGTTGGACTTCCCGGGGCGGGACGGGTGGTTCATGGTGGTGGTGGGGCTGTTGGTGGTGCCGGTGCAGGTGGCGCTGATTCCGGTGGCGAAGTTGTTCGGTGCGGTGGGGTTGTTCGAGACGACGGCCGGGGTGGTGTTGTTCCACACGGCGTTCGGGTTGCCGTTCGCGGTGTTCCTGTTGCGGAACTTCTTCGCGGAGATCCCGCGGGAGTTGTTGGAGGCGGCGCGCCTGGACGGGGCGGGCGAGCTGCGGTTGTTCACGCGGGTGGTGATGCCGCTCGGCGGGCCGGCGATCGCGTCGTTGGGGATCTTCCAGTTCCTGTGGGTGTGGAACGACATGCTGATCGCGTTGATCTTCGCGGACAGTGGGCATCCGCCGATCACGGTGGCGTTGCAGCAGGAGGTGCGGCAGTTCGGCAACAACATCGACGTGTTGGCGCCGGGGGCGTTCTTGTCGATGGTGGTGCCGTTGATCGTGTTCTTCGCCTTCCAGCGGCAGTTCGTGTCGGGGGTGATGGCGGGGGCGGTGAAGTGACCGCGGGCGGGCGCGGGGCGGGCAGCGGGGCGGGTTGCGGGGGCGGACGGCGGAGATGACCGGAGCGCGGGGCAACGCTCACCTTCCGTTCATGTTGCTGCCCCACGATGGCGCCGCTCCGTGAAACGCATGGTGCGACCGGGGTGCTGCGCGCAGCCGGCCGGATCCCGGGGCCGTGCCGTGCCCCCGTGTCGTACATCGCCATCGATTCCCGACCGTCTGGAGACGGACCGCACATGAGCGCCGCTACCGCAGACCACAGTGCCGACCAGTTGCCGCGCCCGACCCGGTTGTCCGAGGTCAAGGGCTGGTTCTTCACCGCCGATCAGTTGCTCTTCGACTGGTTCCTGCGTCATCAGCAGGACCGGGAGGTGGCGGGCGACCTGCTGGAGCTGGGCGCGTACCTGGGCAAGAGCGCGATCTTCCTGGGTGCGCGGCTGCGTCCGGAGGAGCGCTTCACGGTCTGCGACCTGTTCGACTCGCCGGCCGAGGACGCGTCGAACTCGCGGGAGATGGCGAAGTCGTACGCGACGTTGACGCGTCGCGCCTTCGAGGCCAACTACCTTTCGTTTCATGATGAGTTGCCGGTCGTCGTGCAGGGGTTGAGCGCGTCGGTGAGCGAGCACGTGGCGGCGGACAGCGTGCGGTTCGCGCACATCGACGCGTCGCACCTGTACGCGCACGTGCACGGCGACATCCTCGCGGTGCGGGAGCTGTTGACCGGTGCCGGGGTGGTGGTGATGGACGACTACCGGGCGGAGCACTGTCCTGGGGTGGCGGCCGCCACCTGGCAGGCGGTGACGGGCCACGGGTTGCGGCCGATCTGCGTGACCGGCACGAAGTTCTACGGCACGTGGGGGGACCCGGAGCCGTACCGGACGGGGCTGTTGGCGTGGTTGGCGGAGCGCGGTGACGTGTGGCACGAGGTGCAGGAGGTCAACGGTGCGCCGCTGGTGCGGTTGAGCGCCAAGGGGGCGAAGGAGCCGGCGCATCCGGTGTCACGGCACGAGGCGGCGCCGGAGCGGGCGGTGAAGGCGGCGGTGCAGCCCGCGCAGGCGGCCCGGCCGGCGGTCGGGCGGCCGGCGCCGCGGGGTGCGTTGCGCCGGGTCGCGTTGGACGTGTTGCCGCCGGTCGTGACGCGGGCGCTGGTGCGGGCCCGCAAGCGGGCGCGGGCGCAGGGGCCCGGCGGGCGCTAGCCGGGGCGTGGGGCGGGCGGGCCGGCGCGGGGTGCCGGCCCGTCCTGGTTCAGCCGCGGGGGACCTGGCCGACCAGGACGAAGGAGTTCGCGCGCAGGACGCGGCCGGCGGTCCGGGGCAGCGGGTGGGAGTAGGTGCGGCGGACGGCGAGTCCGGCGGCTTCGGCGAAGGCCCGCAGCAGGGTGAAGTCGGTGAAGCGGACGGGTTCCGGGCCGGCGCGGTGGCCGGCTTCCTGGGCGGTGATCAGCAGGACGCCGCCGCCGGGCCGGACGTAGGGGACGTAGGCGTGCAGGAGTTCCTCGACCTGTTCGTCGTCGAGGTGTTCCAGGACGTGGGCGGTGAGCAGCGCGTCGAAGGCGCCGGGGCGGGCGTGCGGGCCGGCGAGGAAGGCGTCGGCGGTGTAGGCGGTCAGGCCGCGGGCGCGGCAGTGGGCGACGGACCGCGGGTCGTGGTCGATGCCGACGCTGCCGGGGGCGCAGGCGGCGAGGGTGTCGCCGTCGCCGCAGCCGATCTGCAGGACGCGGCCGGGTCCGATGCGGCGCAGTTGCCGGGCGAACGGGGGCCGGGCGGGCAGCAGCCGGGTCAGGGGGTGCCGTGGGTGGCGGGCGGGCAGGCGGGCGGTGGAGGCGGCCGGGGCGGTGCCGGTGGGGTGCGGGGTGCGGGCGGCGGCGGGGGTGCCGGGGGCGGGGGCCGCGGTGTCGGGGCGGTCGGTGGCGGCGGAGCTGTCGGTTCGGCCGGGCATCGCGGGGCGGTCACCTTCCTGGGCGGCGGACGGTTGCCGGTGGCCGGTGGGTGGGGCACCGGGCATGTTGTCCACGGTCTACGCCATCGCGGGGGTCGGGCCGCTCCGCCGCACCTTCGCCTCACCCTTTCAGCGCAGCGTCGGTGACCGGGTCGGCGATGGACGAGTTGAGGGACGAGTCGACCGCATCGTCGCGTGTGTGGCGCGGGGTCGGTCCCGTGGTCCGCCTGTCCGGAAAGGCTCGTCCGCCATGAAGCCTCGGCTCACCGTCGTCGTCCCGGTCCCGCGCGGAGCGGGGTCCGCGCGCCATGTGCAGGAGTGTCTGGAGTCGGTGGCGGCCCAGACGTTGGACGCGTTGGACGTGGTGGTGGTGGTGGACGACGGGCCGGCCCGGGGCGCGGTGCCGTCGCCGCCGGGCCGGTGGCGGCGGTGGGTGGAGCGGGATCCGCGGTTCCGGGTGGTGCACGACGACGGTGGCGGGGGGCGGGGCGGGGGGTGGAACGTCGGTGCCCGGCACGTCTTTCCGCACACCGAGTACCTGGCGTTCCTGGCGTCGGACGACGTGCTGCTGCCGCGGGCGTACGAGGACCTGACCGGGCTGTTGGACAAGTCGGGGGCGGATCTGGCGAGCGGGAACGTCTACCGGTTGGGGGTGGCGGGGCGGAGCCAGTCGGCGTTCCATCCGGCGGCCCGGGAGACGGTGCTGCGCACCCACGTGCGCCGGGACCCGGTGCTGCTCGGTGACCACTTCGTGCGGAACAAGGTGTTCCGGCGGGCGTTCTGGGACCGGCACGGGTTCGTCTTCCCCGACGGGGACGGGTGTGACGGTGCGGCGGTGGCGTTGCCGGCGCACGTGCTGGCCCAGGCGGTGGACGTGCTGCACGAGCACGTCTGTTACTGGCGGCTGCCGTCGGGTGGGGGGCGGTGGGCGGGGCCGGGTGCGCAGGGGGTGCGGGACCGGTTCGCGGCGGTGGCGCGGATGCGGGCGCTGTTGGCCGATCCGGTGCACCGGGTGGACGTCGGGCTGCGGGCGGCGTATGACCGGGCGCAGTTGACCGGGGGGTTGTTGGACCTGGTGGCGGCGGCGCCGGGGGCGGCGGCGGAGGTGCGGACCGCGTTCTTGGACTGTGCGCGGGACTTCCTGGCGCGGACCGATCCGCGGACGTTGCGGGCGTTGCCGGTGGAGCTGCGGATGCGGTGGTACCTGGTGCGGTCCGGGCGGTTGGCGGACCTGGGGACGCTGTTGGCGCACGAGGCGCGCAATCCGGGGGGTTTCGCGGTGGCCGGGCCGCCGTTGCGGCGGCGGGCGGTGCTGCCGGTGGCGCCGCCGGTGGAGTTGCCGGCGGGGGTGGTGCGGTTGGAGCGGTCGGACTTCCCGGTGCGGGCCGAGGTGCGGGAGGCGGTGTGGCGGGGCGGGGTGTTGGTGTTGCGGGGCTGGGCCTACGTGCGGAACCTGCCGGTCGCCTCGCGGCACGGGGCGCTGCGGACGGTGGTGTTGTCGTGCGGGCGGCGGCGGGTGGTGCTGCCGGTGCGGACGGTGGCGATGCCGGAGGCGACGGCGGCGTCCGGGCAGGAGCTGCACTGTTACGACTGGTCGGGGTTCGAGGTGCGGCTGGATCCGGCGCGGTTGCGGCGCGCCGGGCGGTTGGTGCCGGGCGAGTGGCGGGTCGAGGTGCTGCTGGCGTCGGCGGGTGCGGTGCGGGCCGGGGAGTTGGCGGCGCCGGACTGCGGGTCGGGGGCGGCGCCGGTCGGGCACGAGGGTGCGGACGGGGTGCGGGTGACGCCGCGGTACGTGGACGGGCGGTTGCGGATCGCGGTGTCCCGGCCGCTGCGGCGGCTGGTGGGGTCGCCACGGGTGACGGGGGGCGCGTTGGAGGTGGCGATGGCCGCACCCGGGCCGGTGCCGCTGGGGCTGCGTCTGACGCATCGGGGCACGGGGACGGTGGTGTCGTTCCCGGTGGAGACGGCGGAGGCGGCGGAGGCCGCGCCCGGGGCCGGAGCGGGGCCGGCGGACGGGAGCGGCGCGGCCGGTGGGGCGCGGTGCGTGGTGCGGGTGCGGCTGGAGGTGTTGGCCGCGGCGCGGCCGGTGCGGGACGGGGAGCCGGCCGCGGTGCCGCCGCCGCACACCGAGACCTGGTGGCCGGAGCTGGTGCTGCCCGGCGGCGGCACCGATCGGGTGCTCTGCCCGCCGGGGATGGTGCCGGTGGCGCACCCGTTGCCGCACGGTCGGGAGGTGGTGGCGACGGCGTCGCCGGCCGGGGAGCTGGTGTTGCAGGACCGGGTGCCGCAGGCGTACGCGGACCGGGTGGTGTGGCGGGCGGACGGCACGCTGCTGCTGGCGGGGACGCTGCCGGACGCCGCGCCGGCCGCCCCGGAGCTGGTCCTGAAGCACACCGTGCACGCCACCGAGGTGGTGTTCCCGGCTTCCCATGACGGTGGGCGGTTCCACGGTGCGCTGCCGTTGGCCGCGGTGCCGTCGTTGGCCGGGGAGGTGCCGTTGCGGGAGGGCCGTTGGACGGTGCACCTGCGGGCGCGGGGGGCGGTGGCGTCGCCGTTGGATCCGCCGGTGCGGTGCGCGCCGTCGGTCGTCGACGGGCTGCCGGTGTCGCGGACGGTGCGTGGCAAGCCGTTCTCGTTGGACCGGCTGCGGCAGGACGAGGTGTTCGTGGCGGCCGGGCCGGCGGTGCCGCCGGTGGACCGGGGGCCGTACCGGCGGCGGGTGCTGCGCGAGCAGCACTATCCGCTGCACCGCTCGCGGCCGTTGCGGGACACCGTCCTCTACAGCAGTTTCGGCGGCCGGGCGTACGGGGATTCGCCGCGGGCGGTGCACGAGGAGTTGGTGCGGCGGGGGCTGGACGTGGAGCACCTGTGGGCGGTGCGGGACGCGCAGACGCCGGTGCCGCCGAGCGCGCGGCCGGTGGTGGTGGGCAGTGCCGCCTGGCACGGGGCGCTGGCGCACAGTCACTGGATCGTCACCAACACGCATCTGCCGCGGTGGTTCGTGCGGCGGGCCGGGCAGCGGGTGATCCAGACGTGGCACGGGACGCCGTTGAAGCGGATCGGGGCGGACCTGGCGGGGACGCTGTGCGGCGGGTTGGCGCACCTGGCGCCGCGGCCGCGGTTGGGCCGGCAGTGGAGCGTGCTGTTGTCGCCGAACGCCGCGAGCACCCCGGTGTTGCGGTCGGCGCTCGGCTATGCGGGCAAGCTGTTCGAGACGGGGTTGCCGCGGACCGATGCGCTGCACGCCCCGGACCGGGACGAGGTGGCCGCCGCGGTCCGTGCGCACCTGGGCGTGCGGCCGGACCAGCGGGTGGTGCTGTACGCGCCGACGCCGCGCGACGACGTGGCGTACGACGCCTCGCACCACCGGCTGCACCTGCCGTTGGACCTGGACGTGGCGCGGGCGGCGCTGGGCGAGGACCACGTGGTGTGGGTGCGCAGTCATCCGCAGGTGCCGGACCGGTTGCCGGGGCACCATGCGCCGTTCGCGCGCGATGTGTCGTCGTACCCGGACGCGACCGAACTGCTGCTGGCCGCCGACGTGTTGGTCACCGACTACTCGTCGTTGGCCGCGGACTTCGCGGGGACCGGTCGGCCGATGCTGTTCCTCACGCCCGATCTGGCGCACTACCGCGATGCGCTGCGCGGTTTCAGCCTGGACTTCGAGGCGCGGGTGCCGGGTCCGCTGCTGTCGTCGACCCAGGAGGTGGTCCAGGCGTTGGGGGACCTGCCGGCGGTGGCGCGGGAGAGTGCGGCGGCGTACGCGGAGTTCCGGCGGGCGTTTTGTCATCTGGACGACGGTGGGGCGGCGGGGCGGGTCGCGGATCTGGTCGTGGAGTGAGGGGGCCGGTGGCGGGGTGAGGGCGTCGGGGCGCGGGCGGGGGCGCGGGCCGGTGGGGTGCGCGGTGGCCGGATCGGCATCTCCCGGCGCCCGCGTCGTTACAGCATGTGCAGGCGCCCTCGCGGGGCGTCCACGCGGGCGAACGCACGGCCTCGCTGCGGGGTCCGGGGGGTTACGAGACGGCAATGGGGCGGAAAAAGAAGGCGGCCGTTGCAACCACTCGGTGGATTTCGCCCTCTGACCCTGGAGGACAGGGGTCCGAACCCGCCCGCGCCACGAGCTGCTGTCGACACGAAATGTAGATTTAGTGACTGTGAATGACGCCCTTGAGTCACAGCCTGGGCCCGCCCCCACGCCCGCCGCGCAGGTCAGCGTCGTCGTCATCGCCTTCAACGATGCCGTGCACGTCGCCGAGGCGGTGCGGTCGGCGCTCGCGCAGGGGGACGCGGTCGCCGAGGTGATCGCGGTGGACGACGCCTCCACCGACGGCACCGGCGCCGCCCTGGACGCCCTGGCGCGCAGCGAGCCGCGGGTGCGGGTGCTGCACCGCGGTGAGAACAGCGGGGGGTGCGGGTCCCCGCGCAACGACGGACTGCGGGCCGCCGCCGGCCGGTACGTGATGTTCCTCGACAGCGACGACGTGCTGCCGTCGGGTGCGGTGCCGGCGCTGCTGGCCGCGGCGCAGCGGCACGGGGCGCCGGTCGCCGCGGGCGCCTGCGTGCGTCGGGAGCTGCCGGCCCGCCGTGACGTGCCCTGGCAGCCGGCGCTGTACCGCGAGGCGGCGGTGTACGACACTCCGGAGGCCGCGCCGCAGCTGGTCCGCGACACCCTCTGCGTCAACAAGCTCTACGCCCGGGACTTCCTCACCGGCCACGCCATCGCGTTCCCCGAAGGCCGGTACCACTACGAGGACTTCGTGTTCACCGCCCGGGTGCTGGCCGCCGGCCCGAAGATCGTCACGGTGCCCGACACGGTGTACGTCTGGCACGTGCGGCGGGCCGCCGCGCAGCAGTCGATCTCCTTGGACCGCAAGGACGTCGCCAATTGGCGACAGCGCCTGGAGGCGCACCGCACCGTCCTGCGGATCCTCGGTGACGCCGGGCGCAAGGCGCTGACGCAGGCCGCGGCCACCAAGTTCCTCGACCACGACCTGCGGATGTACGTGCGTGAGCTGCACACCCGCAGCGCGGACTACCGGGCCGAGTGGTGGCGGCTGACCCGCGACCACCTGGCCGGCTTCGAAGACGCCGAGGTGGCCGCCGCGCAGGCCCCGGCCCGCTGGCTGGCCCGGGTCGTCCTGGCCTCCCCCGCCCCCCGTGACCTGGACCGGCTGACGCAGCTGGCGGCCCGTCCCGGCCGGCTGCTGCCCCCGTACGCGACGGATCCCGACGGTGCCCCGGTCTGGTCGGCGGAGCTGCCCGAGGTGCGGTTGGACGGTCTGGCCGCGGGGGACGCCGCGGACGAGGACGTGCCGGGGCTCGACGCGTCGCCGCTCCTGCCGGTGGCGGTGGACGCCGATCCGGTGCTGGGCGCCGCCCGCGGGCTGCTGCGGTTGCGCGTCCACGACCTGTACGGCCGGCTGGCGGCGGCCGGTCCGGTCAGCGTCGACATCGCGCTGCACCGTCGGCGCGACGACCGGCCCGGTCCGGTGCACACCGCCACCCTGACGCCCACCGCCGACGGCACCGCCTGGACGGCGACGGTGGCGCTGGACCTGGCGCCGCTGACCAAACTGCCCGGCTCCCGTCCCTCCGAGCCCGAGCCGTGGGATGTGACGGCGCGGCTGACCTGCGCGGACGGCACCGCGATCGGGGTCGGGCTGCGGGCCGTGGGCGCCGGTCTGCGGCGGCACGTGCTGCCCAGTCGGCGCCAGCTGGTGCTGTTGGCGCAGCCCTACTCGACCACCGGCGGCGCGTTGGCGCTGCGGGTGGCGTCGGGACCGCGCAGCGTCTGGCGGATCGCCGCCCGACGGCTGCGCCACTGACCCGCAATCCCTGTCCCTCTGTTCCCTGCCTAGGATTGGCGCTATGTCTTACCTGATCACGGGTGGTGCCGGTTACATCGGCTCCCATGTCGTACGGGCCCTGCGGCAGGCCGGCGAGACGGTCGTCGTCCTCGACGATCTGACGACGGGCGTCCGCGCCCGGGTCCCCGAGGACGTGCCGCTGGTCGTCGGCTCGACGCTCGACCGCGCACTGCTCGACGCGACCCTCTCCGAGCACGGCATCACCGACGTCGTCCACCTGGCCGCGAAGAAGCAGGTCGGCGAGTCGGTGGAGCTGCCGCTGCACTACTACCGCGAGAACGTGCACGGCCTGCAGACGCTGCTGGAGGCGATGGCCGCCGGCGGCGTGCCGCGTTTCGTCTTCTCGTCGTCGGCGGCCGTCTACGGCATGCCGGACGTGGACCTGGTCACCGAGGACACCCCGTGCGTCCCGATCAACCCGTACGGCGAGACCAAGCTCGTCGGCGAGTGGATGGCGCGCGCCGTCGGCAAGGCCCACGGCATCAGCACGGCCTGCCTGCGGTACTTCAACGTGGCCGGTGCCGCGACGCCGGAGCTGGCCGACACCGGTGTCTTCAACATCGTGCCGATGGTCTTCGAGCGGCTGACCCAGGGCGCCGCGCCGCGGATCTTCGGTGACGACTACGACACCCCCGACGGCACCTGCATCCGCGACTACATCCACGTCGCGGACCTCGCCGACGCCCACGTCGCGGCGGCCCGCAACCTCGCCGAGCCGGGCCCGGTCCGGGACCTGACCCTCAACATCGGCCGGGGCGAGGGCGTGTCGGTCCGCGAGATGGTCGACCTGATCGCCGAGGTCACCGGCCACCAGGGCGTCGTCCCCGAGGTCACCCCGCGGCGCGCCGGCGACCCGGCCCGGGTGGTGGCCGCCGCCGACCGCATCACCAAGGAACTGGGCTGGCAGGCCCGCCACGACGTCCGCGACATGATCACGTCGGCGTGGGCGGGCTGGCAGCACCACCACCCCGAGGCCCGGCAGGGCTGACGGCCGCACGTCCGTCGTCGGGCCGCCCGCTCCCGTTCGGCGGGGGTGGGCGGCCCGATCCGTTTGCGGGCCGGGCGGGGTGGTGGCGCTCAGGGCAGTTGCAGGGTGGAACCCGGGTGCAGGGCGATCCGCACCGGGCCGGCGCCGTGGGCCCCGGGCGGCAGCGCGTAGCGGGGGAAGGCGCCGCCGCTGACCTGCAACCGCACCCGGTGTCCCGCGGCGAAGCGGTGTGCCGTGGCGGCCATCGGCACGTGGACCGCGAGGGGTTGTGCCGTCCCGCCGCGGACCCGCACCAGGCCGTCGCAGACGTTCACCGAGCGGCCCCGCGCATCCACGTCGCACAGTCGCGCGAAGACGTCGAAGGGCCCCTCGGGCGGGGTGCCGTGCGCGCCGGTCGCGGTGATCCGCAGCCGGGCCGCGACCTCGCCGAGCACCTCCCGGGGCCCGGCCAGCGCCGGCCCGGTGAAGGTCAGTACGTCCGTCCGGGCCTCCAGCGCGCGGTTGTCGCGGCGCCCGGCGCCCCGGGAGAGCGCCGGCCCGCCGAGGGACGGCGTCGGGTCGCCGGGGTCGTGGCGGAACTCGCCCACCGGTGCGGCGCCGTCGGGGACGGACCGCCCGAGGCCGCCGCCGGCGGTCAGGTGCCAGGGGCCCGCCGCGTCGCCCGGGGGCGGTGGCCAGTGGGGAAGGTCCCGCCAGCCGCCGCCGTCGCCGCCGACGTGTACCCGCACCGGCGTGCGGCGCAGCCCGTCCGGTTCCCCGCCCAGTTGCGCCCGCAACCAGCCCAGGCTCTCGGCGAACACCTCCGGCCAGCCCTCCCGCAGCGCCCCGGTGTGCGTCCAGTCGCCGACGAGCAGCGCGCTCTCGCAGCCCGCCCGGCGCAGTCGCCGGTACTGCGCGAGGGTCTGGTCGAGGAAGACGTCCTGCCAGCCGCCGATCAGGCAGGTGGGGACCGTCAGCCGGGTCGCGGTCCGCTCCGCCGACGCGCCGCGCCAGTACGGGTCGTCGGCGTCCGTGCGGGCCAACGCCTCGGCCAGCCAGGGGAGTTCGGCGGCCGGGCCCGAGGTGTACGGCGTCGGCTGCCGGTGGGCGTGCGGCAGCCACCGGCGGAGCCGTAGCGCGGCCCGCAGGAACGGCCCGGTGCCGCGGTGCTGGTGCGCCATGCCGATCCCCGACACCAGGGCGTTCTCCAGGTGGACGGCGCCGCCGGCGTGGAAGTACGCGTACGGGTCGTGCAGCCCGACCTGCACCACCATCGCCCGCAGTTCCGGCGGCGGGTCCGCGGCCAGCGCCCACTGCACGTATCCGAGGTAGCTGGGGCCGATCGTGCCCAGCGCCCCGGTGAACCACGGTCGGGTGCGCAGCCAGGCCACCGCGGCCCGGCCGTCGGCCGCCTCGTTGCGCCACAGGTGGAAGTCGCCGCCCGATCCGCCGGTCCCCCGGCAGCTCTGCACCACCACGTGGAAGCCCTGTTCGGCGAAGAGGATCCCGTAGAGCGCGGCCCACGGCACGCCCCGCCCGTAGGGCGAGCGCACCAGCAACGTCGGGAACGCGTCGGCCTTCGTCGGCGACGCGCCGTCGGCGAGCGGGAAGTAGTGGTCCGTCAGCAGCGGGACGCCGTCGCCGGCCGGTACCGCCGCTCCCGCCTCGCAGCCGACGCGGTACGGACCCGCCGGCACGTTCCGCCACAGTGCCCGCAGCCACCGCGCGCCGCGTGCCGGCCGCCCCTCGGGCACGTCCCACCCCTGGACCATCGCCACCCCTCCCGCCACATCCGCTATTCTCGTACGCGGTACGAGAATAGCGGATGCTTGGATGGTGCCCCGGCGGGCCACCGCCGGACCCCCACCCGTGAGAGGAGCGGCCGCACCGTGTCCGCGCCCGAACCCCCCGGCGGCCGGACCGACGGCCCGGCCACCGCGCCGCGCACCGCCCCGGACATCGACCCGAACCTGCTCTGGCGCGCCCCCGACCGCCCCCGCCGCGGCCGGCGCCCCGCCTTCACCCGCGAGGCGATCACCGCGGCGGCCGTCGCCCTCGCCGACGCCGAGGGACTGGACGCGGTCACCATGCGGGCGGTCGCCGCCCGGGTCGGCGCCGGCGTGATGTCCCTCTACAGCTACGCCCCGGACAAGGGCACCCTGGTGGAGCTGATGGTCGACCACGTCAGCGGCGAACTCCTGCCGCCCGCGCCGCTCACCGGCGACTGGCGCGGCGACCTCAAGGCCCTCGCCCACCGCCAGCGCGCCCAGATGCTCCGCCACCGCTGGCTGCCCGCCGCACTGACCACCCAGCGCACCACCCTCGGCCCGAACACCCTGGCCGTGGTGGAGCACGCCCTCGCCGCGCTGCGCCCGCTCCCCCTGGACGGCGCCGCGAAACTGGAGGTCTTCAGCCTGCTCACCGGGTTCGTCACCGCCCAGGTCAGCCACGAACTCAGCCGGGCCGCGGCCACCGACTCCCCCGCCGGCGCCGCCGCCGCGGCCCGCTACCTCGCCGCCGTCGCCGCCGACGGCCACCACCCGGAACTCGCCCGGGCCCTCGCCGCCCCCGGCCGCCCCCGCACCCCCGAAGCCACCTTCACCCGCTTCCTGGACCGGCTGGTCGACGGCCTGGACGCCGCACCGGCGGCAGGCACGGCAGGCTGAGGCGCCGTCGCGCGGTTACGGCACCCGGAGCGTCAACGGGCCCGTGCCGTCGGCCGATTGGACCGGCAGCTCGCGGCGGAGGCCGCCCGCGGTGAGGCGGAGGGCGACCCGCCAGGTGCCCGACGGGCCACTGCGCAGGCGGGCACGGGCGCGGTAGCGGTCGCCGGCGGCGCGTTCGACGGTGGTGCGCAGGGCCACGCAGCGGGTGGCGTCGCGCAGCACGAACTGCAGGCCGGCGTCGACGGGGCAGCCGGGGAGGGTGACGCCGGCGGCGACCGTGGCGCGGCCGGAGCGGGCGCAGGCCGCGGCGCCACGCAGGTCGGCGCCGAGCGGGCGACGGGCCCCGTCGTGGTCCAGGTCGAGGTGGAGGTGGCCGTGCGGGGAGGAGAGGAAGAGCGCGGCGACGGTGGGGCCGGCGGGGCCGTGGCTGACGACCCGCGGGGCGGTGTCGGTGGCCGCCGCGCCGCCTTCGGGGACGAGCCAGGCTTCCCGGCGGACGGCGGCGGCGGGCGAGGTGCCGGCTGTCTCCCCGACGTCCCCGGCGTCCCCGGCGACTCCAGCGTCCCCGGCCTCGGTCCCGTGTGCCGTGACGGCGATCTTCAGGCCCCAGACGCCGTCCGCCATCGGGGCGCCGTGGGCCGCGGTGGCCGGGTCCAGGGCGGCGTGCCAGGTGCCGTCGGGGCCGTACGCGGCGGGGACGCCGACGTGGGCGCCGCTGCGGTGCAGGACCACCTCGACGTGGTCGGCGCCGACGGCCCGGAGGGTGGCGCTGCCGTGGAGGTGGAGGACGCCGCCGACCCACTGGAGGTCGGTGAGGCGCTGCTGCACCGCGACGCGGGAGGTCAGGTCGTACAGGGCGTCCGGCAGCGGGTGGTCCGGGTCCCGGAAGTGCGGGTAGGCGGCGTAGGCACGGCCGTCTTGGAGGTGGGGCGGGCCGGGCGTGCGGCCGGTGTCGGCCCGGACGACGGCGGTCAGTTCGGCGTCGAGGCCGGCGCGCAGGCAGTGGGCGCGCAGGCGGAGGCCGGGCGGCAGGGCGGCGAGCACCCGGTCGGTGAGGTAGCGGTCGACCAGGGGGCGGGCGGCCTCGCGCATCGCGCGGCGGCCGGCCTCGTCCCGGGCCAGGTAGGGGGCCGCGAACGGCATGAGTATCTCGCCGTGGAAGTGGCGGACCATCAGCGTGTCGCGGTCGGGGCCGGGCGGGACGCCGGCGGCGACGTCGGCCAGCACCGTGTCGATGTAGGCGAGGTAGGCGGGCCAGTCCATGTCCTGGCGGGAGGCGTTGCTGTCGTCGTCGCGGCCGTGGAGGTGGTAGCAGTCGTAGTCGGCGAGGACCGAGACGGTGTCGGCGCGCAGCAGGGCGGCGATGCCGAAGGGGAGGTCCTCGGCGAGCAGGCGGCCCTCGACGAAGCGCAGCCGGTGGCGTTCGACGAAGGAGCGGCGGAAGAGCTTGTAGGCGGCCAGGCTCCAGTAGACGGGTGAGTCGAAGATCGACACGCGGGGGTTGGTGGTGCGCAGGTCCACGGGGGCGCCGCGGCCCTCGGCGCCGACGATCCGGCCGTAGACGACGTCGGAGTGGTGCTCTTCGGCCATCCGGGTGAGGCGGGCCAGCGCCTCGGGGCCGAGGTGGTCGTCGGAGTCGAGGAAGAAGACGTAGTCGCCGCCGGCGCGGTCCAGGCCCACGTTGCGGGGTTTGCCGGCACCGCCGGAGGGCGGCTGGTGGACGACGGTGAGCTGGGGGTGGGTGGCGGCGGCCGCGTCCAGCCAGGCGCCGCTGCCGTCGGTGGAGCCGTCGTCGACGGCGATGACCTCGATGCGGTCCGGGTCGAGGGTCTGGGCGAAGACCGAGCCGAGGCTGCGGTCGAGGTAACGCCGGGTGTTGTGGACCGGCACGATCACGGTGACGGTCGGGGCCGGCCGGTCGGGGCGGGCGGAACCTCCGGAGCCCTCGGGGCTCTCGGGGCTCTCAGGGCGGGTGGAGCTGGTGGGGTGTGTGGGGCGCATGGGGTTGTCGGACACGGGAACAGTGGCCTCCGTTCCTTTCTGCGGGTCCTCGCCCTACCCCGCCCCCTCCGGGGTAAAACGGACTATCAAGACATCAAGCCATATAAATCGTTCGCTGCCTGTCTGCGCGCGGAGCACCGCGCCGACCTCGGAGGAGCGCCGGTGAGCCCGACACCTTCCGCACCCCAAGAGGGGGTCCGGACCCGCGAGGTTGCCCGGACCCCGCCCGGCGCGACGCGCGCCACACCCGCGGGGCGGACCCGCTGGCGCCGGCCGGCCGGGCCAGGGCTGGCGGCGCTGCTGTCCATGGCCGCGTACTGCCTGGCGCTGGCCGCGCACGGCAGCTACCCCTTCGGTCCGCGCTCCCGTGCCGTCAACGACCTGGGCAACCAGTTCGTGCCCTTCCACGCCCGGCTCTGGGACCTGCTGCACGGCACCGCCCACGGGGACCTGTTCGTCAACTGGGGCAGCGGGTACGGCGTCCCGTTCCTGGCCGACTTCGTCACGTACCTGATGAACCCGTTCTCGCTGCTGGTGGGGGTGTTCCCGCGGGCGCTGGTGGACCTGCCGGTGTTCTTGGTGACGCTGCTCAGCATCGGGCTGGGCGCGGCGCTGATGACCGTCCTGCTGGGGCGGCTGAGCCCCGGTCCCGGGTGGCTGCGGGCGCTGCTGGCGGTGGGGTACGGGCTGTGCGCCTGGGTGCTGAACGACGGGTACGCCGACCCGATGTGGATGTGGGGGCTGGTCTCGCTGCCGCTGCTGGGGATCGCCGCGGACTGGTGCCTGCGGCGGGTGCGGTGGGTGGCGGGCACGCTGCTGGTGGCGCTCGCCTGGGCCGGGAACTTCTACACCGCGGCGATGGCCACCCTGGCCACCGGGCTGGTGCTGGCGGTGCGGCTGCTGGTGGACGACGCCGGGGCCGCGGGGCCGGGGCGCGGGCGGCTGCGGGCCGCCGGCCGGGCGGTGGCCATGGCGGCGACCGGGATCGCGTTGGCCGCGCCGGTGCTGACGGTGACGCTGCGGGCCAGCCGGGCCGCGCAGCCGCCGCCCACCGCGACGTACCGGGGCGCGCCGCCGCTGCCGGACCTGTTCGCGCAGGTGCTGCCGGGCGGGCACGGGGCGGTGCCGGCGCCCAACGTCTTCGTCGGGGTGCCGGCGCTGCTGCTGGTGGCCGCCTTCCCCTGGGTGCGGGCGGTGCCGGTGCGGGTGCGGATCGCCTGGACGCTGCTCGCGGCGGGGATCGCCGGGTCGTTCGTCTGGCGGCCGACGATCCTGCTGTGGCACGGTCTGGCGCTGCCCAACGGGAGCCCCTACCGAGCCTCCTTCGTGCTCAGCGGGGTGCTGGTGATGATCGCCTGGCTGGCGTTGGCGCACCGTCCGCGGCCGCGGGAGCTGGCCGCTGGGGCCTCGCTGGTCGCGGTGCTGCTGTGGTGCTGCCGGGACCGGGGCGCGGTGGGCGGCCCCACCTGGCTGGTGGTGGTCGGCGGCGGGGCGGTGGTGCTGGCGGCGCTGACCGCCCCGGCCCGGTGGCGGGCGCGGCCCGCGGGCCGGGCGGCGCTCGCCGTGGCGCTGGCCGGTGCGACGGTGCTGACCGCGGCGTACACCGCGCTGTCGGTGGCGACCGTCCGGGACGGCATCGCGTGGTTCTCGCCGAAGCTGACCCTCACCGAGGGGGCGCTGGCCACCCGGCGGGGGCTGACCGCCCGCGACGACTGGCCGCGCTCGCGCGCGGACCCGGGCCCGCACGAGTTCGCCAACAACGATCCGCTGCTGCTCGGCGGCGAGGGCGGCGCGTACTACAGCAGCTACGTGCCGGCGGCGACCGCCCGGGCGCTGCACGGCCTGGGCGCCGGCTGGTACATCCGGGGCCGGCACACGCTCAGCTTCGAGGACCCGGTGGGGCGGGCCCTGATGGCGGTGCGCAGCGCGCAGGTGCCGCCGGTGCCCGGCGGGCCGCGCGGCCGGTACGTCGTGCGGCGCGACCGGGCGGCGCCGCTGGTGAGCGTGCGCCGCGGCCCGCTGCCGGGCCCGGGCGCCGGCCCGGACACCGTCTTCGCCCGTCAGGAGCGGGTGCTGGGCACCCCCGTCTACGAGGTGCCGCGGCTGGCGCCCGGCGCGGGACCGGGCCCGGCCCCCGAGCGGGCGCCCGGCGGCTGGGTGCTGCTGGGCCCGCGGCTGCCCACCACGCCCCCGGGGGCGGTGGCGCCCCAGGTCGGCGGCGCGGTCTTCACCGCCCGGTGCACGCCGGGCAGCGCGGTGCTCTGGTACGCGCCGTGGTTCGCGGGCGAGGTCACCGGGCCGGGAACCGTCACCCGGTCGGTGGGCCGCTGGGACGTCACCGCCGCCCCGCTGCGGCCGCTGGGCACCGTACCGGCCGACGGGGTGGTGCGGGTGCGGCTGGTCGGGGAGGGGCACCAGTACGTGCCGGAGCGGGCGGTGGGCTGCCTGCCCGCGGGCCGGCTGGACGCGGCCGTACGGGCCCTTCAGGGCCCGGTGGGGCTCACCGCGGGCGGTCACGACCTGACGGCGCGGCTGCGCCCGGGGCGCGCCGGGTCGGCGGTGCTCGCCCTGCCGGCGGTGCCCGGGTGGGGCTGTTCGGTGGACGGCGGGCCGGCTCGGGCGCCCGGGGCGTTCGGTGGGCTGCTGGCCGTGCCCCTGGGGCCGGGGGCGACCCGGTTGCACTGCGCGTACGCCCCGCCGGGGCTGACCGCGGGGCTGGTGGCGAGCGGGGCGGGGGGGCTCGCGGTGGGTGCGGTGGCCGGGGTCGCCGGGGTCCGACGGCGGCGGTCGCGGACCGCTCCCCCGACCTGCCCGGCCCACTCCGCCCCCCTTCTCAAATAGTGCGTTTCGTCCGGGTTTGTAAAACTGCCTTTCAGGGGGCGGCCGCCTCAGCCGCCCCCTGGCCCCCGGCGAAAAGGCCCGCCCATGAAGCTCTCCGTCGTCGTCCCCTGCTACAACGAAGAAGCCGTGATAGGTCGCTTCGACGACCAGCTGCGCACGGTGCTGGACGGCCTCGCGGTCGCGTACGAGCTGTGCTACGTGGACGACGGCAGCCTCGACGGGACCCTGCCCCGCCTGCGCGCCCTGGCCCAGCAGCACCCCGGCACCACCCGTTACCTCTCCTTCAGCCGCAACTTCGGCAAGGAGCCGGCGATGCTGGCCGGACTCAGGGCGGCCACCGGCGACGCGGTGATCCTCATGGACGCCGACCTCCAGCACCCGCCGGAGCTGGTCGAGAAGATGCTCGACCTCTACCAGCTCGGCCACGACCAGGTCATCGCCCGGCGCAGCCGCGACGGCGACCGGCGGCTGCGCACCGTCCTCAGCCGCGTGTACTACCGCGCCGTCAACACCTGGATCGACGTCGAACTGACCGACGGCGCCGGCGACTTCCGGTTGCTGTCCCGCAAGGCGGTGGACGCCCTGCTCGCGCTGCCCGAGTACAACCGCTTCTCCAAGGGGCTGTTCTCCTGGATCGGCTTCGACACCGTCAGCTTCGACTACCGCAACGCGGCCCGGGAGGCCGGCGAGACCAAGTGGCGCTTCGGCGCGCTCGTCAACTACGGCATCGACGGGATGATCTCGTTCAACTGCCGTCCGCTGCGCGCGGCTCTCTACGCCGGGTTGAGCCTGGCGGCGCTCGCCGCCCTCTACGCCCTGTGGGTCGTCGGCGCGGCGTTCGTCGGCGGGGTCACCGCGCCCGGCTACGTCACGCTGGTCGCCATCGTCGTGGGGCTGGGCGGTTTGCAGATGGTGATGCTCGGGCTGATCGGCGAGTACATCGGGCGGATCTACTACGAGACCAAGCGGCGACCGCACTACCTGGTCAAGGAGAGCGACGGCGCCGCCCCCGCCCCGGTGCGCGCGCCCGCCTCCTCCCCTACCGCCGCCGTCGGCCAGCGGCCCCGCTGATGCGCGGGCCGCTGGCGGCGCTCCCCTGGGGGCAGGTGGCCCGGTTCACGGTGGTCGGCGGCGTCAACACCGCGACGTTCTACGCCTGTTACCTGCCGCTGCACCGCCTGCTGCCGTACTTCGCCGCCTACACCGCGGGCTTCGTCCTCAGCCTCGTCGGCTCGTTCTTCCTCAACACCTACTTCACCTACCGCACCCGCCCCACCTGGAAGAAGTTCCTGCTCTTCCCGCTGACCCAGGTCACCAACTACGCGGTGCAGAGCGCCGGTCTGGTGGCGCTGGTGAGCTGGTGGGGGATGAACAGCGTGGCCGCACCGCTGGCCGCGGCACTGCTGGCGCTGCCGGTCACCTTCGTCGTCTCCCGGCGGATCCTGCGACCGCCGGCCCGCCGCCGCGGCGCCCCCGACCGGCCCGACCAGCCCGAGCAGACCGACCAGTCCGATCAGCCCGAGTCGCCGCCGGTGCGCTCAGGCCGGCCGGCCTGAGCCCGCCAGGCCGAGAACGGCGCGGTCCGCCCGGCCTTCGCCTGCCGGGCCGCGTACAGCCGGCCGTCGTTGCCGAGGGCCACCAGCACCGCCCGGCCGGCCGCGTCGGGCGCCACGCCGGCCGCCGCCGAGTGCGCCAACCGGCACCGCTGCCAGGGCTCGGGCGCGGCCTGCGCCATCGCCACCCGGACGTCGCCGGCGTCGTCCCGGGCGGCCAGCACCATCCGGTCGCCGCTGCCGGTCGGCGCCAGCGCCACCCGCCCGTAGCCGCCGGCGCGTTCGCACTGCGCGGCGACCCGCCAGCTGCCGATCGCCCGCTGCCGATCGGCGATCAGCACCCGCGCGCTCCGCGACTGCCGGTAGGCGATCCGCACCACGCCGCCGGCCAGCGGCGCGATGCTGACCGGCCCGCCCGGCTCCGGCAGCCCGGTGGCGGCACCCGGCCGGGGCGTTTGGCCGGGCTCCTTGGACACCCAGTGCTGCACCGTGCGGACGCTGGGCGCGACGAGGTGGATCAGCCCCTCGGCGTCCACGCAGGCGTCGATCCCGTCGACGATCTGCGGGGACGCCTGGAGGGTGCCGACGCCGGCCGGCCCCTCCAAGACGTCCCAGGGCGACCACTGCCCGCCGTGCGGCCCGCTGCAGTGGCCGATCGCGCCGTCCCAGGTCCGCACGAAGACGTGCACCGTGCCGTCCTGGGCGGCCACCGCGGCCGGGAAGCCGATCTCCAGCGACCGCACCGGGTCCCGCTCCGGGGAGCCCAGCGACTCCCATCCGCCGAAGGCGGGCACCCCGTCCCGGCCGGTGCCGGTCTGGCGCGCGGTGACCACCTCGCGGTGGTGGTCGACGTCGGGCCCGGGCAGCACGGTCCGCGACCCGAACAGCTGGAGCGTGCCGTCCGGGTGACGCACCGCGTGCAGCTGCCCCTGGAGCAGCTGCCCGCCGAGCCGGGCCGGTGCGCCGAACCGCCCGCTGCCCACGCCGGTCTCCGCCCAGCCGTACGCGGCGCCGCCCAGCACCGCGAACGCGGTCAGCCGGCCGTCCGCGGCCGGCCGCACCCAGGCGTTGGAGCCGGGCGCGCGCAGCCGGGTGCTGCGGGTCCAGTTGCGCGGGCTGCCGTTGAGGGCGGAACCGCCGACCTTGCGGTCGCCGCAGCCCGCCGGGTCGGCGCAGGGGCGGTGGTCGGCCCAGCCGTAGATGTCGAGGGTGCCGGCCTTGCGGCGGGCGGTGGACAGGTCGAGGTCGTTGGGGAGCACGCCGAGTTCGTAGCCGAGGTAGTTCTCCACGATGGTGGGGGCGGGGCGGCCGTGCCCCCAGTAGCGGGCCAGCGCCGCCTGGGTGAAGTGGGCGGAGGCGGTGTGGTCCTGGTGGTCCAGGTAGCGCAGGCCGGCCAGCCGGGGGTCGGGGGTGGCCAGCGGCCGTTTGCCGGAGTGCACCGCGTTGGGGTCCAGGGTGCGCACGACGGTGGGCCGGACCCAGTCCAGGACCGCCGTCAGGGTGTCGGTGACCTGGTCGCGGCGGTAGCGGAACTGGCGCTGGACGGGGCTGCCCTCGGGGCGCAGCGTGGGGATCGAGTCGGCCACCCCGAGCCAGAGGCCGCGCAGGCTGGTGGCGCGCGGCTGGTAGACGGCGCGGGCCTCGACCAGTTCCAGGAAGACCAGCTGGTGCTGGGGGGCGGCGCGCAGCGTCTGGACCTCCACCTGGAAGCCGCGGAGCAGGGTGCGGGCGTCGGCGTCCCAGGCACTCTCGCGGTCCCCGGTGGCCATCTGGGCGTGCGCGGCGAGCAGCCCGTTGACCCGGGCCCGGGCGAACGCCGGCCGGTTCGGGATGGCCCGGCGGTACAGCGCGCTGCCCCGGGGGGCGTTCCGGCCGTCGGACTCGCCGCCCGTCAGGCAGACCGTGACGGTGCGCGCGCCGCTGCGGATGGCCTGTTCCAGCCCCGGGTTCATGAAGAACAGGCCGTCGTCGGGGTGCGCGATGACGTGCAGGAACACCTGCTCGTCCGGTTCCTCGGCGGACTCCTGCTCGCGGGCCGGCGGGGCCGGGCGGGTGGCGTCGGGGGAGAACCAGGCCCACACGCCGGCCCCGGCCGTGGCCGCGAGGACGGCACCGCCGGTGGCCTGGAGCAGCCGGCGGCGCGACATCGACGGTCCTGGGGGTCCTGACCGGGGCACCTCCCCAGTATTTGCGGGCGCCGGCGATCGCGCGCGCCCGCGGGTCCGGCCCGGCCCGTTCCCCGCCCGCCCGGCCGGGCGCCCGCCGCCGGCGCCCGGCAACCCCGCCGGATGGCCGTTCGAGTGAAGGCCCGTCAGTCGGCCGCGGTACGGACTGCGTGGCGCGGCAGCGGAGTTGACGGGTTGACCGTCCCCCGGACGGGTGTACGGATAGCATCCCCCGGTAGGTCTCTACCGGGGGGTGGCTCCACATCAGCACGCACGACGACGTCTTCACGCCCCTGCGCCCCGACGATCCGCGGGACGTGGCCGGCTACCGGCTGTTGGCGCGGCTCGGCGAGGGCGGCATGGGCTCGGTGTACCTCACCCGCACCCGCGGCAACCAGCCCGCCGCGCTGAAGGTCATCCGCCGGGAGTTCGGCCAGGACCCGGACTTCCGCAGCCGCTTCGAGCAGGAGGTCCGGGCCGCCCGGCGGGTGCAGGGCTATCACGTCGTGTCGGTCCTCGACCACGACACCAGCGGCGAACTGCCCTGGCTGGCCACGGCGTTCGTGCCCGGACTGCCACTCGACGAGGCGCTGCGGGACGGCCCGCTGCCGCTGCCGGCACTCTTCCAGCTGATCGGGGCGGCGGCCGACGCACTGGGCTCGGTGCACGCCGCCGGGGTCGTCCACCGCGACCTCAAGCCGAGCAACGTCCTGCTCGGCCCGCAGGGCCCCTACGTCATCGACTTCGGGATCGCGCGGGCCGCCGACGCCACCCAGCTCACCCGCAGCGGCGGCTTCATCGGCACCCCGCAGTACATGTCCCCCGAGCACGCCGCCGGCGAGCGGGTCACGCCCGCCGCCGACGTGTTCTCGCTGGGCCTGATCGCGGCGGTCGCGGCCACCGGCCGGCACCCGTACGGGGACGGCGCGGCGATCACCGTCGCCGCCCGGATCGCCAACACCGCGCAGGTCGCCCCGGACCTCGACGGCTACCCGGACGCGCTGCGCCCGTTGCTCGTCCGCTGCCTGGCCGCCGACCCTCAACGGCGGCCGGCGCCGGCCGAGTTGACACAGCTGTGCCGGGCGGCTTCCGGGCGCGGGCCGCGGGACTTCGGCGACTGGCTGCCGGCGGCCCTGGCCACCGAGATCACCCGACGGGAGCGCGCCGCCCGGGAACTGCCGGAGCCGCCGCCGGCCGCCGCCCCGCCGCCGCCCGGCTACACCCCGACCCAGGGCCCGCCCGGCTACACCCCCACCCGAGGGACGGGCCCGCACGCCGCCCCGACCCAGGGCGCCACCGGCCCGGCGCCCGGCGGCCTGCATGCCATGCCCACCGTCGGCCCCGGCGCGCCCGCGCCCGGCCCGCGGCGCCGGCCCGCACTGTGGGTCACGCTCGGCGCGGTGGCGCTGGCCGCGGTGGTCGGGATCACCTGGTCGGTGGCGCGCGGCAGCGGCACCGCCGAGCGGGCCACGGGCGGGCCGGGCACCCCCACCGCCGCGCCCACGCACCACAAGGGCGGCTCCGGCGACCCGTCCCCCGGCCCGTCCGCCACGGTGGACGGGAACGCCGGCTACCGGGTGGTCTTCCAGGACCGCCCGTTCGCGCTGCGCGCGCCCTCCGCTGCCGGCTTCAACTACATCGACCTCGACGTCCCCAAGGCCGTGCCCGGCGCGCAGATCGACGAGTCCCCGTACGAGATCACCTACAACGGGGTGTCCGGCATCGGCCTGGAGTTCCACACGCCCATGGGGCGCAGCACCGGCCGGACCGCCCAGGCGTGCCTGGACGGCTCGCACTCCGACGTGCTGCCCGACCAGGTGCGCCGCGAGGAACTGGACAAGGGCCAGACGATCCACGTCGGCACCTTGCTGTGCACACAGACCACGGACGGCAACCTGGCGATGATCGAGATCACCGGCATGACCCCGAACCCCGAGAGCCGGATGCCGAACTTCGCGACGAAGGTGACGCTCTGGCAGAAGAGCTAGCGCAGCGCTGGCGAAGGCCCGGACGCGGGCGGCACGGACCCCGTTCGGCCCGCCGCGGCCCGCGCCGCGCCGGTGGGCCCGGCCCGACGGGTCGTCCGCCGCCGGGTCGCTAGTCCGCGCCCAGCGCCGCCGTCACCGATCCCGCCAGTGCGTCCAGGTAGCCCGCGGGCACCTCGTCGCGGACCACCAGCAGCCGCCAGTACAGCGGCCCGGTCAGCAGGTCGAGCGCCAGCTGGGGGTCCACGTCCGGCGGCAGCTCGCCGCGCTCCACCGCCCGGGCCACCACCGCCGCGGCCACGCCCTGCTGACTGTCGTGCAACGCGGTCTTCAGCGCCGCGGCCAGCTCCGGGCTGCGCGCCGCCTCGGCCAGCAGGTCCGGGATGATCTGCGAGGCCATCGGGTGCCGCAGCGCGCGGGCCGCGACCTCCAGCACCGTCCGGACGTCACCGCGCAGCGACCCGGTGTCCGGGGCCGGCAGCCCCGCCGCGGCGACCGCCGCGACCACGTCCAGGACCAGGTGCAGTTTGGAGCGCCAGCGCCGGTAGACGGCGGTCTTGCCGACCCCGGCGCGCCGGGCGATGCCCTCGATGGACATCCGCGCGAAGCCGACGGCAGCCAGCTCCTCGAAGACCGCCGCGCGGATCGCGGCGGTCTTGTCCTCCCGCAGCACGGCGGCGCCGGCCGGGGCCCGGCGCGTCCCCGCCGCCGGACCGCTCCCGCTCTCGGTGCCATCCCCATCTTTTGCCATGCCTTGATCCTAGCGTCACGACGCTACGGTTGCGTTTCGACGTGGACCCGCCCTACTGTCGACGTCGCGACGATACGGCCCCGTTCCGTCGTCGCAACGGACTCCGACGTCCTCCCCGTGACCGGACTCTGACGTCCCCCGTACGCAAGCGAAAGCGGCCTCCATGCCCCAGACCCTGGCTCCTCCGGCCCCCGCCCCCGACCCGACTCCCGTCCGGCCGTCCGGCAGCGCACCCGACCCGGAGCTGCGCGCGCTGGCCGAACGCCACGGGCTCACGGTGAGCGGCGCCCGCCCCTCGCTGGGCGAGTACACCCGCCAGCTGTGGCACCGGCGGCACTTCATCACCTCGTTCGCCACCGCCAAGCTCACCGCGATGTACACCACCGCCAAGCTCGGCCAGCTGTGGCAGGTGATCACCCCGCTGCTCAACGCCGGCGTCTACTACTTGATCTTCGGTGTGCTGATCGGCACCCGGAAGGGCGTCCCGGACTACATCCCGTACCTGGTGACCGGCGTCTTCGTCTTCACCTTCCTGCAGAACTCGGTGATGACCGGCACCCGGGCGATCTCCGGCAACCTCGGCCTGGTGCGCGCGCTGCACTTCCCCCGCGCCTGCCTGCCGATCTCGTTCTGCCTGGCCCAGCTCCAGCAGCTGCTGTACTCCATGGCCGTGCTGGTGGTCATCCTGTTGGCCTTCGGGCAGGTGCCGACCTGGTCCTGGCTGCTGGTCCTCCCGGCGCTGACGCTGCAGTTCGTCTTCAACACCGGCCTGGCGATGGTCATGGCCCGACTCGGCAGCAAGACGCCGGACCTGGCGCAGCTGATGCCCTTCATCATGCGGACCTGGATGTACGCGTCCGGCGTGATGTTCAGCATCAGCCTGATCACCCAGGGCAAGCACCTGCCGCCGGTCGTGCTGGTGCTGCTGAACGGCAACCCCGCCGCGGTCTACATCGACCTGATGCGCTTCGCCCTGATCGACAGCTTCACGGCGCACCAGCTGCCGCCGCACGTGTGGGCGTTCGCGGCCGGCTGGGCCGTGGTGGCCGGCGTCGCCGGTTACGTGTACTTCTGGAAGGCCGAGGAGCAGTACGGACGTGGCTGAGCACATGACGGAACACCACGACGACCGCCGCCCGGCGGTGGCGACCGAGCACCGCGCCCCCACCGTGATCGCGGACGACCTGCACATCGTCTACCGCGTCTACGGCACCGGCGCCGGCAAGGGCAGCGCCACCGCGGCGCTCAACCGCATCATGCGGCGCGGGCCCGCCACCAACGTCCGCGAGGTGCACGCCGTCAAGGGCGTCTCCTTCACCGCCCGCAAGGGCGAGTCGATCGGCCTGATCGGTTCGAACGGCTCCGGCAAGTCGACGCTCCTCCAGGCGATCGCCGGACTGCTGCCCGCCGAGCGCGGCAAGGTCTACACCCACGGCCAGCCCTCGCTGCTGGGCGTCAACGCGGCCCTGATGAACGACCTGACCGGCGAGAAGAACGTCCTCCTGGGCGGCCTGGCGATGGGCATGTCCCGCGAGCAGGTGCGCGACCGCTACGACGGCATCGTCGACTTCTCCGGCATCAACGAGAAGGGCGACTTCATCTCGCTGCCGATGCGCACCTACTCGTCCGGCATGGCGGCCCGACTGCGGTTCTCCATCGCGGCGGCCAAGGACCACGACGTGCTGCTGATCGACGAGGCGCTGGCCACCGGCGACCGCGCGTTCCAGAAGCGCTCCGAGGCCCGCATCCGCGAACTGCGCGAGGAAGCCGGCACCGTCTTCCTCGTCAGCCACAACAACAACTCCATCCGCGACACCTGCGACCGCGTCCTGTGGCTGGAGCGGGGCGTCCTGCGGATGGACGGCCCCACGGACGAAGTCCTTCAAGCCTACGAGGACTTCACCCAGGGCTGAGCACCCCCACCGCACCCACGCACGAGCGCCGGACGGGCCTTCCAGCCCGTCC
Source organism: Streptomyces lunalinharesii (assembly GCF_039532155.1). Taxonomy (NCBI): domain Bacteria; kingdom Bacillati; phylum Actinomycetota; class Actinomycetes; order Kitasatosporales; family Streptomycetaceae; genus Streptomyces; species Streptomyces lunalinharesii. The sequence goes on along the minus strand of NZ_BAAARK010000019.1, from coordinate 29,287 downwards.
GGCGCTCACGTCATTCAGGGGCCGACGGGGCGACGCCGCAACGGCGCCGCCCCCGCCCGCCTCAGCTGTGCGTGCGCAGCAGCGTGCGCATGGTCCGCATCGCCACCGAGAGGTTCGCCAGGTCGAACCCCTCCGATCCGTGGATCTCCTCCAGCGTGGCCCGCGCCCGCGTCAGGATCGCCGCGTTCGCCTCCTCCCACGCGGTGAACCGCTCCTGCGGCGACGCGGCCCCGTCGCCCACCGCCAGCACGTCGGAGGTGAGCGCGGCGTGCGCCGCGAAGAGGTCCTCGCGGATGGAGGCACGGGCCATCGACTGCCAGCGGTCGTTGCGCGGCAGCTCCAGGATCCGGTCCAGCAGCTGGTTGATCCGCAGCCGGTCGCCCAGGTCGTAGTAGACCTCCGCGACGGCCAGCGGCTCCTTGCCCGTGCGGTCCGCGATGGCGACGATGTCCAGCGCCGGGAAGACCGACGAGAAGCCGGACACCTGGACGGCGAGCTGCTCGGGCACCCCGGCGTCGGTCAGCTCCTCCAGGATCGTCTGGTACCACTCCAGGTCACTGCCCTGCAGCAGCTTCGGCAGCTCCGCCCAGACCTGCGCCACCCGCTCCGCGAAGAAGTCGATCGTCCCGGACAGCTCCAGCGGCTGGCGGCGGTTGTTGAGCAGCCAGCGGGTGCCGCGCTCGACCAGCCGGCGCGAGTGCAGCCGGATCCGGGTCTGCACGTCGGCCGCCACGACGTTGTCGAGCGCCTCGACGTCGTCCCAGACCTGGTTGAGTCGGAAGATCGCACGGGCCGCGGTGTGCGCCCGGACGACCTCTTCCAGCGACGCGCCGGTCTCCTCCCGCATGCGGTGCAGGAAGCTCGTACCGCCGGTGTTGACGGTGTCGTTGACCAGCACCGTGGTGACGATCTCGCGGCTCAGCGCGTGCCCGTCGACCTGGCCGGTGAACGCCTCCCGCAGCGCGGTCGGGAAGTAGGCGTGCAGCAGGCGCTGGAGGTAGGCGTCGTCCGGCAGCCCCGTGTGGATCAGTTCGTCGGCCACCGTGATCTTGGTGTAGGCGAGCAGGACCGCGGTCTCCGGCTGGGTCAGGCCGCGCCCGGCGCTCAGCCGCTCGCGGATCTGCCGGTCGCTGGGCAGGAACTCCAGCGCCCGGTCCAGGTGCCCGTCGCGCACCAGGCGGCGCATGAAGCGCTGCTGGGCGTGGAGCATGCTGGAGGACTGGGCGATGGCCAGCGCCAGCGCGGTGTTCTGCGCGTAGTTGTTGCGCAGCACCAGCGCGCCGACCTCGTCGGTCATCTGCGCCAGCAGCTTGTTGCGCTGCTTGACCGTCATGTCGCCGTCGGAGACGACGGAGTTGAGCAGGATCTTGATGTTGACCTCGTGGTCGGAGGTGTCCACGCCGGCGCTGTTGTCGATCGCGTCGGTGTTGATCTTCCCGCCGGCCGTGGCGAACTCGATCCGGCCCAGCTGCGTCAGGCCCAGGTTGCCGCCCTCGCCGACGACCTTGACCCGCAGGTCCTCGCCGTTGACCCGGATCGCGTCGTTGGACTTGTCGCCCACGTCGGCGTGCGTCTCCGTCGACGCCTTCACGTAGGTGCCGATGCCGCCGTTCCACAGCAGGTCCACCGGGGACTTGAGGATGGCCTGCATCAGGTCGGCGGGCGTCATCTTCTTCACGCCGGCCTCAAGGCCCAGCGCGGCCCGCACCTGGGCGTTGATCGGGATGGACTTGGCCGTGCGCGGGTGGATGCCGCCGCCCTGCGAGAGCAGCGCGGTGTCGTAGTCCGCCCACGAGGAGCGCGGCAGCTCGAACAGCCGGCGGCGCTCGGCGTACGAGGTCGCCGCGTCCGGCTTGGGGTCGAGGAAGATGTGCCGGTGGTCGAAGGCGGCGACCAGCCGGATGTGCTCGCTGAGCAGCATGCCGTTGCCGAAGACGTCACCGGACATGTCGCCGACGCCGACGACGGTGAAGTCCTGGGTCTGGCTGTCGTGGCCCAGCTCGCGGAAGTGCCGCTTGACCGACTCCCAGGCGCCGCGGGCGGTGATGCCCATGCCCTTGTGGTCGTAGCCGGCGCTGCCGCCGGAGGCGAACGCGTCGCCCAGCCAGAAGCCGTAGGACTCGGCGACCTCGTTGGCGATGTCGGAGAACGTCGCGGTGCCCTTGTCGGCGGCGACCACGAGGTAGGTGTCGTCCTCGTCGTGCCGGACGACGTCCTGGGGCGGGACGACCTCGCCGGCGACGAGGTTGTCGGTGATGTCCAGCAGACCCGAGATGAAGGTCTTGTAGCAGGCGATGCCCTCGGCCAGCCACGCGTCGCGGTCCGCCGCCGGGTCCGGCAGCTGCTTGCCGACGAAGCCGCCCTTGGCGCCGACCGGCACGATGACGGTGTTCTTGACCATCTGCGCCTTGACCAGGCCGAGGATCTCCGTGCGGAAGTCCTCCCGCCGGTCCGACCAGCGCAGACCACCGCGCGCGACCTTGCCGAACCGCAGGTGGACGCCCTCGACGCGGGGCGAGTACACCCAGATCTCGTACGCCGGGCGGGGCGCCGGCAGGTCGGGGATGGCCTGCGGGTCCAGCTTCATGGACAGGTAGGAGTGCGGCCGGCCCTGGCCGTCCCGCTGGTAGTGGTTGGTGCGCAGGGTCGCCTTGATGACGGTGAGGAAGGAGCGCAGGATGCGGTCCTCGTCGAGGGAGGCGACCTGGTCCAGGGCGCCGTCCAGCTCCTCCAGCAGCCCGTCGATCAGCTCGGTGCCGGCGCTCTGCCGCTCCGGCGACATCCGCGCCTCGAAGAGCGAGACCAGCAGCCGGGTGGTGTGGACGTTGTTGGAGAGGGTGTCCTCCATGTACGTCTGGCTGAACGTCGAGCCGGCCTGCCGCAGGTACTTGGCGTAGGCGCGCAACACCATCGCCTGGCGCCAGTCGAGCCCGGCCCGCAGCACCAGCTGGTTGAAGTCGTCGCTCTCGGCGGCGCCCGTCCAGACCGCGGTGAACGCCTCCTGGAAGCGCTCGCGGGCGTCGTCGCCCGAGACGTGCTCGGGCATCCGCAGGCCGAAGTCGTAGATCCAGGCAAGGGTGGCATCGGCGCAGCGCAGCTCGTGCGGGCGCTCGTCGACGACCTCGACGCCCAGGCGGTTCAGGCCCGGCAGCACCTTCGACAGCGAGACCGGCTCGCCCCGACGGTAGATCTTGAAGCGGCGCTCGCCGGGGCCGGCGTTGACCGGCTCGTAGAGGCTGACCGCGAAGTCGTGGCCGGGCTCCCCGGTGAGCTTCTCCAGGTGCTGGAGGTCGGCGACCGCGCTGCGCGGGTTGTTGTCGGCCTTGTAGCCCTCGGGGAAGGCATGGGCGTAACGGCGCAGCAGCTCGGCGGCGCGCTCCTCGCCGACCTCGGCGGTCAGCGCCTCGACGAAGCCGTCGGCCCAGGAGCGCGCGGCCTCCACCAGCCGGGCCTCGACGCGGTCCACGTCCGCGTCGGTCAGCTCGGACAGGGCGGTGCCGGGCTCGACCCGGATCAGGAAGTGCAGCCGGGAGAGGACCGACTCGGTGTTCCAGGCGGTGAAGTCGACGCTGGTGCCGCCCAGCTCCTCCTTGAGGATGTCGATCAGCCGCAGCCGCACGGCGGTGGTGTAGCGGTCCCGCGGGAGGTAGACCAGGGCGGAGTAGTAGCGGCCGTACTCGTCCTGGCGGAGGTAGAGGCGCAGGCGCCGGCGCTCTTGGAGGTAGAGCACGCTGGTGGCGATGGACCGCAGCTGGTCGGCCGGGATCTGGAACAGCTCGTCGCGCGGGTAGGTCTCCAGGATCTGGAGGAGGTCGCGGCCGTCGTGGCTGTTCGGGCTGAAGCCGGCGCCCTCCAGGACCTCGGCGACCTTGCGGCGGATCACCGGCACCCGGCGGACGGACTCGGTGTACGCGGCCGAGGAGAACAGGCCCAGGAAGCGGCGCTCCCCGATGACGTTGCCCGCCTTGTCGAACTTCTTCACCCCGACGTAGTCGAGGTAGGAGGGCCGGTGGACGGTGGCGCGGCTGTTGGCCTTGGTCAGGATCAGCAGCTTGTGCTCGCGGGCCTTGGCGCGGGCGTCCGCCGGCAGCCGGTTGAACGACGGCGAGACGGGGTGGCCGGCGTCGCTCTCGCGGTGCGCCGGGTCGGAGCGCAGGATGCCCAGGCCGGTGCCGGGGACCGCGGTGAGGACGTCCTCGTCCGTGCCGTCCTCGCAGGGCGCGGAGGCCAGCTCGTACTCGCGGTAGCCGAGGAAGGTGAAGTGGTCGTCGGAGAGCCAGCGCAGCAGTTCCCGGGCCTCCTCGACCTCCTCCGCACGGATGTCGTCGGCGATCGGCTCGCCGGGCAGCTCCTCCGCGATCCGCAGGGCGGTGGACCGCATCTTGTCCCAGTCCTCGACGGCCTCGCGGGCGTCGGAGAGGACCCGCAGCAGATCGGCGGTGATCTGCTTGAGGTCGTCCCGGTCGGTCTCCCGGTCGATCTCGACGTGGATCCAGGACTCGACGACCGCGTCGTGCGGCAGCTGGGCGACCTTGCGGCCGCCGCCGGCGCCGTGCACCTCGCCGTTGACGTCGAGGACCTCGATCAGCTTGCCGGTGACGTCCCGGCGGACGAGCAGCTGCGGGTGGATCACGACGTGGATGCCGCGCCCCTGCCGCGAGAGTTCGTTGGTAACCGAGTCGACCAGGAAGGGCATGTCGTCGGTGACCACCTCGACGACGGAGTGGCTGCTCGTCCAGCCGTTCTCCTCGACGGTCGGGGTGTGCACCCGCACATTCGCGGTGCCCTGCGGCCGCTGCTCGGCGAGGCGGTAGTGGGAAAGCGCGGCACCGAAGACGTCGACCGGGTCGCGGTCGGCGAGGTCCTCGGGGGCGGTGTGCAGGTAGTAGCGCTGGAGGTATCCCGCAAGGGTGCCCGGGTCCAGCCCGCGGACCGGTGGCTTGCCCCCGGCCGGACTGCTCTCACCTACCCGGGTGGCCCTCGCGAGCAGCTCGTTCTTGGCTTCGTCCAGCTTGGTCTGCATGTCCTCTGGCTCCTGTCGCGCGCCGTTGCGTGACGTTGTGGCAAAACGTGGGAAGGGCTGTGGAAGCCGCACAACGCCAGCGCGACGCGGGGTGTCCTGTCGCTGTCGACGCTATGCCGCGATGGGGGAAGGCCGTGCCGCCGTCGACGAGTTTTGACGAAGTCGACATGGATTGGCGGCCGCAACGATCAGCAGTCGCCCGGTCACGGTGGTGTCCCGGGCGCTCGGCGGGGGCCTTGCTACCCCCGCGGACTATCGCGCTGATCACGGTGCAAGGCTATCTCTCCCGGCAACTGCCCCGTTATGCGCCGTGCACGTAAAACCACACCCTTAACTTGGCCCTTCTGGACAATGGGGCGCCGGGGTGGCGTATGTAGCGGGAACGGCCCGTGGGGCCGCCCCGGCGGATCGGGACCGGCCGGTCCTACGCCGCGATCTCCTCCGCGACCTGCACGGCCTCGGTGAGACTGTCCACCACCGGCACTCCGGCGGCCGTCAGGCTGCTGCGGCTGTGCGAACCGCCGGTGTAGAGGACCGCGCGGGCCCCCGCGTCACGGGCGGCCACCGCATCGTCGACGGCGTCCCCGATCACCACCGTACGCCCCGGATCGACGCGCCCCAGGGCCGCCAGATGACGGACCATCTGCGCGCTCTTCGAACCCCCGGACGGTCCCGTGCGGCCCTCGACCCGGACGAACCGCGAGGCGATGCCCAGATCGCGGACCAGGGGTATCAGCTCGTCGTGGCCGAACATGCTGAGGATCGACTGGCTCCGCCCGGCCGCCTGCCAGGACGCGAGCAGCGTCTCGGCGCCCTCGGCGAGGCCGCAGCCCGCCCGGTGCTCGGTGTAGTACCGGTGGAAGGTGGCGTCCATCACCAGCCACTCGGCCTCGGTCGGCAGCCGTCCCATCAGCCGCTCGTAGAAGCGCGGCACCGGCACGCAGTACAGCTCGCGGTACCGCGCCAGCGTGATCGGCTCCAGGCCGATCTCCGCGAAGGCGGAGTTGGTCGCCGCGATCACGGCGTCGATGTCGTGGAACAGGGTGCCGTTCCAGTCCCACACGATGTGTGCGGTGGGCTTCGCCATGTCGTCCCCCCGGTCCTTCCCCCGCGCGGTTGCCATGGAAAAACGGTACCCGCCGCCACTGACAACGGCGCCGGGCCGGCGTGCCGACCACCGCGCCAGGTGTCACCCCAGCAACTGCGGAATCTCCTGCACCCCGAACCACATCAGGTCGTGGTCCTCGGCACCGTCCACCGTGAACTGCGCGTCGTCGTCACCGAGGTCCGCCGCGCCCAGCGCCGCCGCGGCCGCCGCCACGTCCTCGGTCGCGTCCGCTCCGTCCACGTGCACCGCCGCCGCCTTCGCCAGCGGCACCGGCCCGGCGATCCGCACCTCGCCCAGCGCGGACTGGTCCAGCCCCCGGTCCGGGTCCACGGCCGCGCTCCGGTCCGGCACGTCGACCGCCACCACGACCCGCCGCCGGGGCACCTCCGGATGCCCGGCCAGCAGCCGCAGCGACGCCTGCGCCGCGCGGTTCAGCGCCGCGTACTCCAACTCCTCGATGTCGTCGGAGACGTACCACTCCCGCAGCGCCGGCGTGACGGCGTACGCGAGCAGCGGGCCACTGCCCAGCTCACCGCTCTGGTGCGCCGCTGCGAGCCCGGAAAGCGTCAGGGGGACGTAGACACGCATAACAGCCGCTCTCGCTAGATCCAGAACAATGCCCAGTCAGCATACGGCCGTGCGTCCCCCTTCGTGCCGTCCCGGCACCTCCCGTCGCACCCGGCCCGCGCCCCTCCACCGCCCCGGCCCCGGCCCGCCATCCCGGGCGCGCGCCACGGACGGGTGAATGTCTGCCGCCGCCCGCGGCCGGCCCGCGCGCCTTGCTGCACCCGGCACCCGCCGCCAAGATCCACACCACGAGCTACCGCCCGGTAACGACGCCGGGCCCGGCACGAGGGGGCACCGCGATGACCGACACCACCAGCGAGCACGCCGCAGCGACCGGCGGCGCGCCGGACGCCCGCCCGGCCCCGACGGAACCGGCCCCGCACACCCCGCGGCCGGGCGGCGCGCCACCGCACGGCCCCGGCACCGGCCCGGCACCCGCTCCGACCGTCCCCCGCCCGCGCCGCTCCCCCACCGACCGCGCGCCGGTCACCCCGCCTACGCCGGCACCGGCGCCCGCCGCACCGATCCGCGGCACGCCCGCGCGCCGGCGCGGCACCCGCCGCCCGACCGGCCCCGCCGGCCGCGGCCCCGGTTCCTCTGGCAGCCGCGGCCCCACCCGCACCCCATACCTCGCCCGCACCAGCACGCAGCGCCGCACGCCCGCCACGCCGGACACTCCGGACATCCCACTGCCCACCCCCGGCGCCCGGCACCGCGCCCTGGAGAACCGCCCGCACCTGTGGTTCGCCCACCAACTCCTGCTCGCCCTGAGCGACCAACGCCCCGTGCACGCCCTCCTCGGCCACGCCCTGCCCGCGGCCTACGACCGGCTCGCCGAACTCGCCCCGCACGCGCCCCTGCGCCCGTACGTCGCCCCCGGCCTGCGCGCCCCCGTCCCGGCCCTGCACGCCTGCGGCCTGTGCCGCCCCCGCGACGGCGTCATCGAGGCGTTCGCCCGCATCACCACCGGCGCCCGTCTGCGCGCCCTGGCGTTCCGCCTGGAACGCGGCGCAGACGCCCGCTGGCGCTGCGCCGCCCTCGACCTCGGCCCCGTCCCCTAGCGAGCGCACGCAAGAGGGCGCCCCGGTCGATCACGACCGGGGCGCCCTCCGCTTCCGCCGCCGCACTACGGGGCGGACCGCTCACCTCATGCGGCTCACTTCTTGCGGCGGCGACCCGCGCTCTTCTGCGCCTTGCGCCGCTCCGCACGCGTCAGCCCGTCGGCCTCCGAACGGGCCGGACCCTCGCCGTCCGCGTCGCTGACGAAGTCGCCCTCGACGACGCTGCCGTCACCGTCGACCTTGGGCGCGGTGAAGTGCAGCCGATCGGGCCGCTGCGGCGCCTCCAGGCCCTTGGCGTGGATCTCCGGACGTCCCGCACCGGCCGCCGCCGGGACGGCCTCCTCGGCGCCCTGCCCCGCCTCGGCGGCGTCCGCGGACTCCTCCACCGGGACCTCCTCGACCTGCTGCTCCACCTGGACCTCCAGGTTGAACAGGTAGCCGACGGACTCCTCCTTGATGCCCTCCATCATGGCGGTGAACATGTCGAAGCCCTCGCGCTGGTACTCGACCAGCGGGTCCTTCTGGGCCATCGCCCGCAGGCCGATGCCCTCCTGGAGGTAGTCCATCTCGTAGAGGTGCTCGCGCCACTTGCGGTCCAGGACCGACAGGACCACGCGGCGCTCCAGCTCCCGCATGATCTCCGAGCCGAGCTGCTCCTCGCGGGCCGCGTACTGCTCGTGGATGTCGTCCTTGATGGCGTCGGCGATGAACTCGGAGGTCAGGCCCGCGCGGTCGCCGACCTCCTCCTCCAGCTCCTCGATGGTCGCCTTGACCGGGTAGAGCTGCTTGAACGCGCCCCACAGGCGGTCCAGGTCCCACTCCTCGGCGAAGCCCTCGACGGTCTCCGCCTGGATGTAGGCGTCGATCGTGTCTTCCATGAAGTGCTTGATCTGGTCCTGGAGGTCCTCGCCCTCCAGGACGCGGCGCCGCTCGCCGTAGATGACCTCGCGCTGGCGGTTGAGGACCTCGTCGTACTTCAGGACGTTCTTGCGGGTCTCGAAGTTCTGCTGCTCGACCTGCGACTGGGCGGACGCGATCGCCCGCGTCACCATCTTGTTCTCGATCGGCACGTCGTCGGGCACGTTGGCCATCGCCATGACCCGCTCGACCATCTGCGCCTTGAACAGCCGCATCAGGTCGTCGCCCAGCGAGAGGTAGAACCGCGACTCACCCGGGTCGCCCTGCCGGCCGGAACGACCGCGCAGCTGGTTGTCGATACGCCGCGACTCGTGCCGCTCGGTGCCCAGGACGTAGAGCCCGCCGAGCTCCTTGACCTCCTCGAACTCCGCCTTGACGGCCGCCTCGGCGCGCTCCAGGGCGGCGGGCAGCGCGGCCGCCCACTCCTCCACGTGCTCGACCGGGTCCAGCCCCGCCTTGCGCAGCTCGGTCTCGGCGAGGTCGTCGGGGTTGCCGCCGAGCTTGATGTCCGTACCGCGACCGGCCATGTTGGTGGCGACCGTCACCGCGCCCTTGCGGCCCGCCTGGGCGACGATCGTCGCCTCCCGGTCGTGCTGCTTGGCGTTGAGCACCTCGTGGGCGATGCCGCGGTTCCTGAGCTGCTGCGAGAGGTACTCGGACTTCTCGACCGAGGTGGTGCCGACCAGGATCGGCTGCCCCTTGTCGTGCTTGTCCGCGATGTCCTCGACGACCGCGTCGAACTTCGCGGGCTCCGTGCGGTAGATCAGGTCCGCCTGGTCCTTGCGGACCATCGGCCGGTTCGTCGGGATCGGGACGACGCCGAGCTTGTAGATCTGGTGGAACTCCGCGGCCTCGGTCATGGCCGTACCGGTCATGCCGGAGAGCTTGTCGTAGAGGCGGAAGAAGTTCTGCAGGGTGATCGTGGCGAGCGTCTGGTTCTCGTCCTTGATCTCCACCCCCTCCTTCGCCTCGATGGCCTGGTGCATGCCCTCGTTGTAGCGGCGACCGGCGAGGATGCGGCCGGTGTGCTCGTCGACGATCATGACCTCGCCGTCGATGACGACGTAGTCCTTGTCGAGCTTGAACAGCTCCTTGGCCTTGATCGCGTTGTTGAGGTACCCGACCAGCGGCGTGTTGACCGACTCGTACAGGTTGTCGATGCCCAGCCAGTCCTCGACCTTGCCGACGCCGGACTCGTGGATGCCGACGGTGCGCTTCTTCTCGTCGACGTCGTAGTCGTCGGTCTCCTCCACGCCGCGCTGCGGGTTGGCCGGCTCGCCCCGCTTGAGGCGCTGCACCAACTTGGCGAAGTCGCCGTACCACTTGGTGGCCGAGTCCGCCGGACCGGAGATGATCAGCGGCGTACGGGCCTCGTCCACCAGGATCGAGTCGACCTCGTCGACGATCGCGAAGTTGTGGCCGCGCTGGACCAGTTCGTCCCGCGACCAGGCCATGTTGTCGCGCAGGTAGTCGAAGCCGAACTCGTTGTTGGTGCCGTAGGTGATGTCGTAGCCGTACTGCTCGCGGCGCTGCGCCGGCGTCATGTCCGCCAGGATGCAGCCCACGGACAGGCCCAGGAACTTGTGGACCCGGCCCATCATTTCCGAGTCGCGCTCGGCGAGGTAGTCGTTGACCGTGATCAAGTGGACGCCCTTGCCGGACAGCGCGTTCAGATACGCCGGGAGGGTACCCACCAGGGTCTTGCCCTCACCGGTCTTCATCTCCGCGACGAAACCGAGGTGCAGGGCCGCGCCACCCATCAGCTGGACGTCGTAGTGCCGCTGGCCGAGCACCCGCTTCGCGGCCTCGCGGACCGTCGCGAACGCCTCGGGCAGCAGGTCGTCGAGGCTCTCGCCGTCGGCGAAGCGCTGCTTGTACTCGTCGGTGAGCGCCCTCAGCTCGGCGTCGGAGAGGGCCGCGAAGTCCTCCTCGATGGAGTTCACCTGGCCCGCGATGCGGTGCAGTTTGCGCAGGATCTTTCCTTCGCCTGCACGCATGATCTTCGTCAAGACGGACACTTGGGCTGGTCTCCTTGCCGGTCGGGCCTGCACGGTCGAGTGCGCGGGCGCGGCATGTTTCCAAGGGGGCAGGCCCCGCCGCAACGGCCATCGTAAAGGAGGACGCTGTCCGGCCGGGAGGTCCGGCGCAGCCGAGCCCGCCGACCCCTTGCCACGTCAACGCCCGAGCCCGCGAGAAGGTGCCGGGAAAGTTTCCGCCGAACCACGGTGATCCCGGCCGCACTCGGTCCCGAAAGGCTCCCCGCCACCCTCCTTCGCGGCCGTACGGAAACGCCACGAAAACGGCTCGCGGCGTCCCGCACGGCGCAGCAGACTCGCTCCATGATGCCCGTCACGCTCACCACCGACCGCCTCCTGCTGCGCCCTTTCGAGCCCGCCGACGTGCCCGCGGTGCACGCCGCCTGTCAGGACCCCGACATCCCCCGCTGGACCGAGGTCCCCTCGCCCTACGGCCTGGCCGACGCCGAACGGTTCGTCGGCCAGGTCGCCCCCGACGGCTGGCGCGACGACACCGGCTACACCTTCGCCGTGGTCACCCGCGCCGACAGGGCCCTGGTCGGCTCCATGGCCCTGCTCCGCCTCGACCAGCTGCACACCTCGGAACGGCAGGCCGAAATCGGCTACTGGACCGCCAAGGGGCAGCGTGGCAAGGGCCACACCGCCGAAGCGGCCGGCGCCGTGGCCCGCTGGGCCTTTCGCGAACTGGGCGTGGAACGCCTGGAATGGCTCGCCGAGGCCGGCAACGAAGGCTCCTGGGCGGTCGCCCGCAAGATCGGCTTCCAACGGGAGGGCACCCTCCGCGCCAAGCTGGTGCACGAGGGCACCCGCCGGGACGTGTGGATCGGCTCCCTCCTCCCGTCCGACCTGCCCCGCGAGCCCGCCCCGGCCGGCGCCACCGCCCAGCCGCTGCCGGACCCCACGCCGTACCTCCCGCACCCGCGCTGACCCCGCGGACCGCCCGGCCTGCGGCAACGCCCGGCCGCGGGAGCGTTGTCAGTGGCCGCCCCTACGCTGTGCGCCATGACCGGAGTGACGCAGCGCCAGCCCGCACCACGCCCCGTGACCGACCTGTCCGCCGACGACGCCCGGCGGCTGGCCCTGCGCGCGCAGGGCCTGCTCGGGGCCCCGGACCGCCGGGCCGGCGTCCGCGGCATGCTGCGCCACCTCGGCGCCGTCCAGCTCGACACGATCTCCGTGCTGGCCCGCTCGCACGAACTCGTCCCCTACGCCCGCCTCGGCGCGGTCGGCCGGCCGGCCGTCGAGAGCGCCTACTGGTCGGCGGCCCCCGAGGGCGACGCCCCGGCCCGCCCGCACAGCTTCGAGTACTGGTCGCACGCCGCCTGCATCCTGCCCATCGAGGAGTGGCCGCTCTTCGCCTTCCGCCGCCGCGCCCGGCGCGCCAAGGGCCACCGCTGGCACGTCATGAAGGACTCCGCCCGCTCCTGCGCCGCCGTCCTGGACCGCCTCCGGGCCGACGGCCCGCTCACCACCTCCCAACTGGGCGGCGGTCGCAACGGCGGCGAGTGGTGGGACTGGTCCGAGACCAAGATCGCCGTGGAGTGGCTGCTGGACACCGGCGACGTGGTCTGCACCGAACGCCGCGGCTGGAAGCGGATCTACGACCTCGCCGAGCGCGCCGTCCCCGAGCCGCTGCTCCACGACGACCTCGACGACACCGCGTGCACGCGGCGCCTGGTCGCCCAGGCCGGCGCCGCGATGGGCGTGGCCACCCGCGCGGACCTCGCCGACTACCACCGCCTCAAGGGCGAGCAGGTGGACGCCGTCATCGAGGACACCGGCCTGGTGCCGGTGACGGTCGAGGGCTGGGCCAAGCCCGCCTGGGCGGACCCGGCGGCGCTCGCCGCCCCGTCCCGCGGCCGGCACCGCACGACCCTGCTCTCCCCCTTCGACTCCCTCATCTGGGACCGCCCGCGCACCGAGCGGATCTTCGGCTTCACCCACCGCTTGGAGGCGTACGTCCCCAAACCCCAGCGGATACACGGCTACTTCGCGATGCCCCTGCTGGCCGGCGGCAAGCTGGTCGGCCGCGTCGACCCGGCCCGCGACGGCCGCACCCTCGTCGCCCGCCAACTCTCGCTCCAGGGCCCCAAGGCCGTCCGCCCCATGGCCCGGGCCCTGCACGAGGCCGCGACCTGGGTGGGCTGCGACGACGTCCGCGTCGAGCGCTGCGACGACCCGCAGCTGGCCGCCGCCCTACGCACCGAACTCACCCACACCAACGACGAACGCCTGGAGGAGGCCCCGACGGCCTGACCCGCCACCGGCCCCGCTCCGCCGGCGTCCTGCGGTGGCCACCGGCAATCCGACGGCAATCCGGCACCGCTCCGGGGGCACCCGGCCCCCGGCCCGGCTTCACCGGATTTCGAGAATCTTCTCCCGCATCGCATACACCACGGCTTCCATCCGGGAATGCAGTTGGAGCTTCTCCAGGATGTTGCGCACGTGGTTCTTCACGGTGTTCTCGGAGATGAACAACTCCTTGGCGATATCCCGGTTGTTCATGCCCGTGGCAACGAGTTTGAGGACCTCCAGCTCACGGTCGGTGAGCCGGGGCGCCGGCACCAGACGACGCTCGTCGGTCCGCTGGATCATCGACTTGAACTCCGTCAGGAGCTTGGACGCCATCGACGGGCTGATCTGCGACTGCCCGTCCGCGACGGCCCGGATCGCGGTGGCCACCTCGTCGGTGGAGATCTCCTTGAGGAGGTAGCCGGTGGCGCCGGCCTTGATCGCGTCGTAGAGGTCGGCCTCCTCGTCGCTGATCGTGAGCATGATGATCTTCGCGCTGGGGGCCACCTCCTTGAGGGAGGTGCACGCCTCGATCCCGCCGCGGCGGGGCATCCGGACGTCCATCAACACGATGTCGGGCAGCAGGTCCGCGGCCTTGTCGACCGCCTCCGCACCGTCTCCGGCCTCGCCGACGACCTGGATGTCCTCCTCCTGCGCCAGCACGATCTCCAGACCGCGGCGGAAGAGCGCGTGGTCGTCCACGACGAGGACCCGGATCGGCTCCTTCCGCGGCACGCGCGCGGCACCGCCGTCACCGTCATCGGCCCCCACACCGCAGACGTCGCCGTCCGCGTCACCCCGTGCGGGCCCGAAACTGTCCCCCATTGATTCCTCCCCGTCAACTACTCGGCCGAAGGGCCAGAGTTTGGATATAAGGCTGGTTGACTACAGCCCTTTTCGGCCGGACCGATCAATGCCATACGACCGTCCCCCCGGCATGTCGCCGTTTCGCGTCCACATACTCCCCGGCTGGCACAAACACTATACGGCTTCAACTCCAGCCTTCCGCAGGCACGATGGTGCCCCCGGGCGTACGCCGGGGGCACCGAACGGGTGGGGGTCAGCCGCCCAGCGCGCCGCCTGCGCCGCCGGGCGATTCCTCTCCGAACGCGTCGGAATTCAAGTGGATGACGCCGTAGTCGTAAGCGTGCCGCCGGTAGACGACACTCGGCTGCTTGGTCTCGGCGTCGACGAAGAGATAGAAGTCGTGTCCGACCAACTCCATCTCGTAGAGCGCCTGGTCGAGCGCCATCGGCGCCGCCGAGTGGGTCTTCTCGCGGACGACCACGGGCCCTTCGCCCTGGATCTCCAGCGATCCCATCCGGGTGGTCGGCACCTTGTCCTGCTGTGCGGCCTCCTCCGAGGCCGTCAGGCCGTGGCCGTTCAACCGTGCCGCGTCGGGGACGGTGACCGCGACCTCGCTCGCCGGAATGCGCCCGTTGCCACGGCGCGAGTGGCGCTTGTCGTGCTCCTTCCGCAGGCGCGCCTCCAACTTGGCCGTGGCCAGGTCCAGCGCTGCATACGGGTCGGCTGCGGCCGCCTCGGCCCGGACCACCGGGCCACGGGAGCGGAGAGTGATCTCCACTCGGTCGGAACGGTCGGCCTGCCGCGGGTTGGGCTCCTTGGACACCTCGACGTCCAGGCTGATCACCTTGCCGTCGAGCTTCTGGACCTTGTCCAGCTTCAGCTTCTCGGCCACGTGCTTGCGGAACCGCTCGGGCACCTCGGTCTTGCGGCCCTTGACGACGATGTCCACGCAGAACTCCGTTCCCGGATCGCCCCGCTCAGCAAGCGGAGCAGCTCCTTCTTGCACCAGGCCCCGGTGGGTGCCGGAGCCTCGGACTGGCGACGTTCACCTCCTCCTCCCCCAGGGGTGAGATCTCCATTCCCACGTTTTCAGAATCGCCGAAAAACCCTGAAAAGCATGCAACGCGACATCGGAGGCAAAGCGTCCGCCAAGTCCTCACAACCGAACATAGCTCTACTGGACGGGTGTCGGCACCCCCTCAGCACGCCCAGCTCCGTTTGAGTGAAATTCGGCGCTTACTACCAGCAACGACCGGCCGACCCACCCGGTTCCCCCGCACCGGCCGTCCGCACCAGCGCTCCACCGGCCCTCCCAAGGCCCCCGCCCCGCCCGTCAACGGCCCGACGCCCCCGTCCCCCGCCCGGCGGGCATCACGCAGGGCGACGAATCCGCCGGAGCGTGACCACGGGCCGGTCGAAGTTGACTCAACACCGGCCGGGTCGGGACCGTCCGTCCGCCGCGCGCCGGCCACGCGTCGGCCACGCGCCGGCCACGGCAGGGCGGCGGCGCACGGGCCGACGTCGCGCCTGCCGCACGGAGCGAAGGACACGTGCCACCCGGGAAGGCACGCGCCGCTCGGAAGGGCGGGGCGCCCTTCAGGCCAGGCAGCCAGGCAGGCCGGCCGGCAACCAGGCAGTCCGTCGCATGGCCGGACACCGTCGCCCCTTTGGCCGGACTCCGTCCCTTCGCCCCTCGTCGAACCGGCGCTTCAGGTGCTGTTGAAAGAGAAAGAACTACCGGGTGCCGCCACCACCGCCGCCCCCGCCACCCGTCCCCCGGCGGCCCGCACCGCCCGCGCCGCCTCGGCGAGCGTGGCCCCCGTCGTCACCAGATCGTCCACCAACAGCGCCGGCGCCCCCGCCAGCAGCCTGCCGGCCGTGCTCGGCACCTCCAGGGCCCCGGCGACGTTCACCAGCCGCTGCCGGGCGTCCAAACCCGCTTGGTCGACCACCACACGCCGCTGCCGCAACCCCGCCAGCACCCGCACCGCCAACCCCCTCCGCCGCAGCTCGGCCGAAGCCGCCAACGCGATCCTGCGCACCGGATCGTGCCCACGCCCGGCAACCGCCCGCCGCGCGGAGGGCACCGGCACGAGCACCAGGGGGCCGCCCCCTCCCCCCACCCCCCGCGCCACCCCCGCCAGCACCGCTCCCGCCAACACGGCCCCCAGCGGCGCGGCCAGCCGCAGGGCGCCCCGTTCCTTGTGCGCCAGCAGCACCGCGCGCACCTCGTCGGCGTACGGCGCACCGGCCCACACCCGCGGCAGCCCCGCCGGCACCGGACGCGGCCGCACCCGTGCCGCACCGCGCCCGCCCCGCCACAGCGCCCGGTGGCACGCCGCGCACAGCTCCGTACGCGGCTGGCCACACCCCGCACAGTCGACCGGCAGCACCAGGCCCGCCAGCTCTCGCCACACCCCCCGCATGAGTCCACTGTCGCGTGGCGCGGGGGCGGCCACCACCCCTGTGGATAACTGCGGGCGCGGGTGGGCGGCGCGTCGACGTCGATGGTCCTCCGCGTCATGATCGCCGCGGGCGCGGGCGGCGCGCGGGCGGCGTTTACGAGCCGATCCTCGTGACGGGTCGGAGAAGGCCGGGGGCGCGCGCACGGGCGCGGGAGCGCGCCGGCAGCGAGGGCGAAGGAGACCACGAAGCCTCGCCGCCCCGCCGGCGCACCTCCGCCCCGCTTCCATACGAGCGCCCCGGCCGGCCGTCCCCCGCACGCACGCACGCCCGCCTGGCTGGCTGGCTGGCTGGCTGCCCGGCATCCCACTGGACGGACGGGCGCGAGCGGCGCCGCCCGCCCCTTCCGGGCCGGTCGGTGCCGCTCGTCCGCGCTCAGCCCGGGTAGACCGGCGCCGTCCCGTCCTTGGCCACCGTCTTCCAGTTGGAGTCCGGGGGCAGCCGGACTATGCCCTCCGTGGCGTCGGCGATCAGCGGGCGGGTTTCGTCCTCCGAGGCCGCCACCGCCTTGACCCCGTTGACGCCGGGCAGCGTCTGCGCGTCGGAGGCCGAGCCGTCGGTCTCCATGAACTGCATCTGCTGCACCCCGCCGGCCTCCCGGCCGACGACGACCAGCCGGCTGCCGCCCGCCCACGACGCCGCCACCACGTCCTCCAACTGGGGCGCGATGGGCCGGAGTTCCTGGACCGAAAGCGTCGGGTGCACGGACGTGCCGTCCCGCTCGACCCGGCCGAGCTGGAGCGTCGTACGGCCCTTGTCCTCCACGAGGATCGCGATCCGGATGCCGTCCGCGGCCACCTTGATCGCCTTGATCCGCCGCTCGCCGAGGCCGGGCACCGCGACCTCCTCGGGGTCGCCCTTGCCCTCGCGCATCCGCAGCAGCCGGGAGTGGTGCGCGTCCCGGTCGGCGATCCACAGGTCGCCCAGCCCGTCCCAACTCGGCGCGGTCAGGCCCTCGTTGGCACTCTTGGCCGTACTGGCGCTGGTCAGCAGCGGTCCGCTGCGTTCGACGCCGTCCTCCAGGCCGGACACGTACAGGTACCGGCCGTCGGCCGACACGCCGGCCGCGGTGGTCTCCCCGCGCGAGATGGCGACGGAGCGCAGCGGGGTCTTGCCGGTGCCGAACGGCCCGCGGACCGGGGCTGGTTCGCCGGCCGCGTCCGACATCGCGACGACGCGGTGCTCGGCGTCGATGAAGTACTCCTTGCCGGCGCTCCCGGTGTGGCCGGGGGCGGCGAAGTCCCGTTCGGCCTGGTCCTGGGTCAGTGCGCACAGCGAGTTGCCGCTGGGGTCCTGGAGTTCGACCTCGCTGATCTTCGAGGCCCGGGTCATGTCCTGGACGGTGAAGAAGAGTTGTGCGGCCATTCGCTTGCACTGGGCGGTGTCGGTGTTGACCGCCTGTTTGCTGAGCTTGACCTGTAGGGCGTTGGAGTCGTCCAGGGCCAGGTCGCGGGCGGCGAGCCGGGTGCCGGGCGGGAACGCCGACGTCGTCACCCGGTCCAGCCAGTCGGTGGGCCCGGTCAGCAGGGCCTCCACGCTGGACGTGAGCGGCTTTATCCGCTGCCGCAGGTAGACCGGGTCGGCGACGAGGACGTTCTTACCGGCCTTGGGGTCGTCCGACTCGGACTTGTAGGACGCGAAGTAGTACTTGTTGACGGAGCGGTAGATGCGCTGGAAGTCGGACTGGCCCAGCACCAGCCCGTCGGGCAGCCGGTCGATGCGCCACTGGTCCCCCTCCTTGATGAGGTGGATCGTCTCGCGGTACGGCTTCTCCTCGGGGGTGTAGGCGTGGTTGGCGTCCACCATCGCCACTTGGCTGCCGGAGAGGGCGACGGTGTAGCCGTCGGCGTCCTCGCGGTTCGGCTGGGTCTGCGGCTCGGACTTCGGCCGCTCCTGGAGGACGTTGGTGACCAAGAACGGCCGCCAGGTC
Source organism: Streptomyces lunalinharesii (assembly GCF_039532155.1). Lineage (NCBI taxonomy): Bacteria > Bacillati > Actinomycetota > Actinomycetes > Kitasatosporales > Streptomycetaceae > Streptomyces > Streptomyces lunalinharesii. The sequence goes on along the minus strand of NZ_BAAARK010000019.1, from coordinate 11,082 downwards.
TGCCGCGCCGACTTGGCGAGGTACATCCGGGCCGTGCGGAAGTCGGCCTCGTCGCTGGTGGTCGCGTCGAGGAAACTGCGGACGATGTTGGTGGGTTGGGCGCCGTCCTGCGGCGGCACGCCGTAGACCCGCACCTGCGAGTCGCCGTCGGCGCGCGGGGAGGGGTCGACCGCCGTGACGTCCCCGCCGTCGGGCATGGACGCGCAGCCGGCCAACAGCGCCCCGGCGCAGCCCAGGAGGACGACCTTGCGTCCGGTGCGGGCGGCCGGGCCGCCCTTGGGCGCGAGCCGGCGCAGTCGCGGGCTGCGCGTCGTGCGTCCGTCTTCGTGTTCAGCGCCCACGCCGTCCGCCTTCCCGCTCCGCTTCGCGTTCGGTCCTGTGGTCCGTGTCGTCGGTGGTCGGGCTGTCGGGGCCGGCCGGGTCGGTGGTCGGGGCCGCGTCCGCCGGTGGGGCGTGGACCGGTGTCCCGCCGTGGTGGCCGGCGTCGTCGCCTGTTCCCTCGGGCCGGCCGGTGGGGGCCTGTTGGGGCAGCACACGGGCGCCGCCGGCGGCGGGCGGGGGCGTCGTGGACCGGGCCGGGGGCTCGGTGGCGTCGTGGCGGGGCTGCGGCGGGACGGTGGAGGTCGGGCGGCCCGCGGCGGCGCGGGGGCGGCCGTCGGCGTCCCGGCCGCGGTTGCGTCGGGAGTCCTCGGGTTCCAGGGGGATCGGGGAGCCGCGGAGCGTCTCGCCGGCCGTACGGGGCAACGTGAGCCGGAACTGGGAGCCGCCGCCGGGCTCGCCCCACGCCTGCAGCCAGCCGCCGTGCAGCCGGGCGTCCTCGATGGCGATGGACAGGCCGAGGCCGGTGCCGCCGGTCGTGCGGGCCCGCGCCGGGTCCGCACGCCAGAAGCGGTTGAAGACCCGGGTCGCTTCACCGGGCTTGAGGCCGACGCCGTAGTCGCGGACCGCGACGCCGACCGCGCCGTCGCTGCGGCCGCCAGCGGACGCGAGTCGGATCACGACGTCGCGGCCCTCGCCGTGCTCGACGGCGTTGACGACGAGGTTGCGCAGGATCCGCTCCACTCGGCGGGGGTCGGCCTCGGCCATGACGGGGTGGTCGCCGCCGCGCACCACGATCCGGCTGCCCTTGCGTTCGGCGAGCGGTTCGGCGCCCTCGATGACGCGGTGGACGACGTCGCGCAGATCGACCGGTTCGGCCTCCAGGGCCGCCGCGCCGGCGTCGAACCGGCTGATCTCCAGGAGTTCGGCGAGCAGCGACTCGAAGCGGTCGAGCTGGCCGCGCAGCAGTTCCGCGGAGCGTGCGGTGACCGGGTCGAACTCGTCCCGCACCTCGTGGATGACGTCGGCGGCCATCCGTACGGTGGTGAGTGGGGTGCGCAGCTCGTGCGAGACGTCGGAGACGAACCGGCGCTGCATCCGGGACAGCTCCTCCAACTGCTGGATCTTGAGTTGGAGGTTCTGGGCCATCTTGTTGAAGGACTCGCCGAGCCGGGCGAAGTCGTCCTCGCCGGTGACCTTCATCCGTTCCTGGAGGAGGCCGGCGGCGAGCCGCTCGGAGATCCCGGCGGCCATCCGCACGGGCGTGACGACCTGCCGCACCACCAGCCAGGCGATGGCGCCGAGCAGGATCACGACGAACACCCCGGCGGTCGCCAGCGTCCCGGTGACGAGCTTGAGGGACTCCGCTTCCTGGCTGAACGGGAAGAGGTAGTACAGCTGGTACTGGTTGCCGTTGACGTCGTTGAGGCGCTTGCCGATGATCAGCGCGGGCACGCCGTCGTTGGACCCGGTGCGTTTGATCTGGGTGTACTGGCGGAACGTGCCGGACTTGCTGTCCAGCTTGCGGCGCAGCTCGGACGGGACGCTGCGTTCGGGGTCGACGTCCCCGGAGGCGCGGGGGCCGCGGGTGCCGGGGGTGGAGTCGCCGAACGGCTCGTCGGTGTCGGAGCTGAGCGCGACGACCGAGAACACGCCCTGGCCACCACTGGCGAGCTGCTCGACCAGGCTGGTCAACCAGGTCGCGGAGTCCTGGGAACCGCGGCTGGCGGTGCGGCTGTTGTCGTCGGTGCGGTTGTCGTCGCCGCCGTCGGCCAGTTTCCGGGCGACCTCGAAGCCGCCGACGGCCTGGCTCTGGGCGGCCTGGGCCTTGGCGGTGAGCAGTCCGTTGCGGACCTGTCCGACGACGACGACGCCGAGCAGCAGCACCACCGCCAGCGACATCAGCAGGGTGGTGGCGACCACCCGCAGCTGGATGTTGCGGCGCCACAGTCGCAGCGCGGGCAGCAGCGGCCGCCGCACCCACCGGCTGAAGAGTCGCAGCAGGGGGTGGACGGGGCCGCTCACCGCGCCGTCGGGCAGCAGTTGTCCGCCGCGCAGCAGACGCGCCGCCACACGATCCGAAAAGGACATTTTGCCTACCGGGTCGACGGTGCGCCCCCGCTGTCCCTCCGGGGTCGAACCGTCCCGGGTCATCTCAGTTGGGTCCGGCCTTGTAGCCGACGCCGCGCACGGTCACCACGATCTCCGGCCGCTCCGGGTCCCGCTCGACCTTGGAACGCAGCCGCTGCACGTGGACGTTGACGAGGCGGGTGTCCGCGGCGTGCCGGTAGCCCCAGACCTGCTCCAGCAGCACCTCGCGGGTGAACACCTGCCACGGCTTGCGGGCCAGCGCCACCAGCAGGTCGAACTCCAGCGGGGTCAGCGCGATCGACTGCCCGTCCCGCTTCACGGAGTGCCCCGCCACGTCGATGACCAGGTCACCGATGGCCAGTTGCTCGGGCGTCGGCTCCTCCGAGCGCCGCAGCCGGGCCCGGATCCGGGCGACCAGCTCCTTGGGCTTGAACGGCTTGACGACGTAGTCGTCCGCACCCGATTCGAGGCCGACGACCACGTCCACCGTGTCGCTCTTCGCGGTCAGCATGACGATCGGCACGCCCGACTCGGCCCGGATCAGCCGGCACACCTCGATGCCGTCCCGTCCGGGCAGCATCAGGTCGAGCAGCACAAGATCGGGCTTGGTCTCGCGGAACGCAGCGAGCGCCTTGTCGCCGTCCGACACGAACGACGGTTCAAAGCCCTCGCCGCGCAGCACGATGCCGAGCATCTCTGCCAGTGCGGTGTCGTCGTCGACGACCAAGACGCGTCCCTTCATTCGGCCATCATCCCATTACCTGATCGTGACTTTCTCCATCGTGAGACGGAACACACGTCCGCCAGCCGCTCGCGGGTCACCGGCGACACCACTCCGGCCTCCGTCACGATCGCCGTCACCAGCTCGGCGGGCGTGACGTCGAAGGCCGGGTTGTAGGCCAGCGAGCCCAGCGGCGCCACCGCGACCCCGGTCCCGGGGACAGCGCCGGCGCCCTGCCGATGCGGCAGCGAGAACTCCGTCACTTCACGCCCCGGCCGCTGCTCCACCTCTATGCCGGCGCCGTCCGCCGTCGCCAGATCCACCGTGCTGGTGGGCGCGACGACCACGAACGGAACGTGGTGGTAGCGGGCGAGCACCGCCAGCGGATAGCTGCCGATCTTGTTGGCGACCGCGCCGTCCGCCGCGATCCGGTCCGCCCCGATGAGCACCGCGTCCACCTCGCCGGCCGCGAACAGCGAACCCGCGGCGCCGTCCGCCAGCACCGTGTACGCCATCCCGGCCCGCGCCGCCTCGTACGCGGTCAGCCGCGCCCCCTGCAACAGGGGCCGTGTCTCGTCCACCCACAGCCGCCGCAGCTCGCCGGCCCGGTGCGCCGCCAGCGCCACGGCCAGGGCGGTGCCCTCTCCTCCGGAGACCAGGGCGCCGGTGTTGCAGTGCGTGAGGATGCGGTGCCCGCCGCCCGGCAGGAGCTCGCCCAGCAGTTCCAGACCGCGCTCCGCCATGCGCGCGCTGGCCTCGACGTCCTCCGCGTGGACGGCCCGCGCCTCGGCCAGGGCGGCGGCCGCCGCCTCCTGTGGACCGGCGCCACCGGCCGCCGCGCCGCGGTACGCCTCTGCCGCGCGCCGGACGCCGTAGCCGAGGTTGGCCGCGGTCGGCCGGGCGCTCGCCAAGGCGACGGCCGCCTCCTCGACGTCGAATCCCCGCGCAGCGGCCAACGCGACGCCGTACGCGCCCGTGATGCCCAACAGCGGCGCCCCTCGCACCGCCAACGTCTGGATCGCCTGCACCAACGCCGGGACGTCCGTGCAGACCAGCTCGACCTCCTCTGCCGGGAGCCGGGTCTGGTCGAGGAGGACCACCACCGGGCCCTCGGGCAACTCCCCCCAGCGCAACGACGGGACCGCGGGCGACTCTGCGCCCGCCTCCGATACCTCGTGCCGATCAGCCATTCCCTCAGTCTGCCGCCGATCCCCCACCGAACAGAAGGTCCCCTTCCTCTCAGGGCCCGGGTACAGAGCGCCACCGGCCATGACACGATGAACGGCACCGCGGACCCCGGACCCCGGCCGCCCCGGCGGCCGGGCAGCAAGAAGGAGCGACGATGAACAACTCTCCGGGCTGGGCTTCGCCCGGATCCGCCCCCTCCGACGAGCCGGGCCGCGGCACCTCGGAGCAGCCCGCCACGTCGCCCGCACCGCAGGACCGTCCCGACGCGTCCCAGCAGCCGACCCCGCCGAACTGGTCCAGCGACCAGCCGGCGCCCGGCCAGTGGACGGCCCCGGCCGGCATCCCCGGCCAGAGCGGGCCGGGCGGCCGCAACGCCCAGGAGGGCGCCGGGGACCGCACCCGCGCCTCGTCCGGCGCGGCACCGGGCGGTTGGACCGCTCCGCCGGGCGCCGGCAATCAGGGTGCCTGGGGCGGCGGTCCCGGTTGGGGCGGTGGCTGGGGCGGCGTGCCGCAGGCCGCCAAGCCGGGTGTCATCCCGCTGCGTCCGCTCGGCGTCGGCGAACTCCTCGACGGCGCCATCGCCACCATGCGCACCCACTGGCGCACCGTGCTCGGCGTCTCGCTGATCGTCGCGCTCGTCTCGCAGACCACGGTCACGCTCGTCTCCGGCTTCTGGCTCCCCCACTCCGCCGGCCAACTGGCCCCCGAAGACGGCGCCGCTCCCCCGCTGCGGGAGATCATGAACGATGCGGCGACCTCCCTCACCGGCACCGCCATCACCACGCTCATCGGGCTGCTCGGCACGATCATCGCCACCGGCATGCTGACCATGGTCGTCAGCCGCGCCGTCCTGGGCCGCTCGGTGACCGCCGGAGAGGCCTGGAACGACGCCCGCGGCCAGCTCCCGCGCCTGCTCGGTCTGCTGGTGCTGCTGCCGCTGATGGTCATCGCCATCTGCGCGGCCGCCATGACCCCGGGCTTCATCGTCACCAGCACCGGCACGGGCGACCTCGGTCTCCTCCTCGTCCTGCTCGGCCTGTTCGCAGGCGGCGTCGTGAGCATCTGGCTGTGGGTCCGCTACAGCCTCGCCTCCCCCGCCCTGATGCTGGAGAAGCAGAGCGTCAAGGCCTCCATGCGGCGCTCCGCCAAGCTCGTCCGCGGGTCCTGGTGGCGGGTGCTGGGCATCCAGCTCCTGGCCTACCTGCTGATCGTCATCGTCCAATTCATCATCCAGATCCCGGCCACCTTCGTCGCCTTCCTGATAGGCGGCGAGAACCTCGTGGACTGGGCGAGCGGCGCCAACGACTCGACCGGCTGGCCGTTCCTCATCGTGCTGGGCATCGGCTCGGTCATCAGCTCCGCGATCACCTTCCCGATCAGCGCCGGGGTCACCGCGCTCCTCTACGTCGACCAGCGCATCCGCCGCGAGGCCCTCGACCTCGAACTCGCCCGCGCCGCCGGCCTCCCCGGCTACGCCCCCGAGGCGCCCGCCACGCCCCCGGCCACCGGCGCCACCACCCCGGCCCCGAGGACCGCCCCCGAAGCAACCGCCGGCGCCCAGACCACCACTGACACCCCGTCCGACCAGCCTCCCGCCGAGCCGGCAGAGCCGACGGCCCCTCAGTCGACCGGCCCTCAGGCGACGAAGATTCAGCTGACGAAGACCCAGGATCCCGCGGCGGAGGACGCAGGGCCGGAGCGGTCCGAGGCTGCCGCCGCCGAGGCCCCGGACGCTCCCGGCACGCCCTCGGATACCGCACCCGGCGTCCCCGGGCCGCGCCCGACCGACACCGCGCCGGGAAGCTGATGCGGTGACCACAGGGGGGAAGATCGCCGCGCTCGCACGTCTCACCGCGCGCTCCGACGACGACATACCGGTCCGGATCCCACGAGTCCCCGCCCACGAGGCGGCGGAGCGCGAACTGTCCGATCCCCGGTACCACCAGCACGACCCCAACCTGATCCAGCGCGCCCTGGATTGGCTCTGGGACCGCATCGGGGAACTCTTCCATGCGGCCTCCGGCGCCACTCCGGGCGGCTGGGCAGGGCTCATCGCCATCGCCGTGTTCGTGCTGCTGGTGATCATCGCCCTCCGGTTGCGACTGGGTGCGGTGCGCCGCACCCCGACCACCCGGGGCACCCTCTTCTCCGACGTGCCCCGGACGGCTGCCGAACACCGCACGGCCGCCGCACAGCACGCGGCCCAGGGTCGCTGGAACGAAGCGATCCAGGACCGCATGCGCGCCATCGTCCTCGGCCTCGAAGAACGCGCCCTGCTCACCCCAGGCCCCGGCCGGACCGCCGACGAGGCCGCCACCGAAGCCGGCCTGGTCCTCCCCGCGCACGCCGGCCAACTCCGCACGGCCGCCCGCACCTTCGACGACGTCACATACGGCGGTCGCCCCGGAACGGATCGGGCGTACGCGCTCCTGAGCACTCTCGACACCGAGCTGCAACGCGCCAAGCCCCAACTGGCCGCCACCCCGACCGGGAGCCTCGGATGACGACGGCCACCACCACCGCCGTGCCCGGCCACACCGCGCACCGCCTCTGGGCCCGCTCCCGAGGCATCCTGCTGGCACTGCTGCTGCTCGTCATCGGCGGACTGACCCTCGCCGCCCTGCAATCCGGCGAACAGCACGGACGGCTCGACCCGCGGTCCGCGGACCGCACCGGAAGCCGGGCCCTCGCCCAACTCCTCGCCGCCCACGGCGTCACCACCCGGGTCGTGACCACCGCCGACGAGGCGGCCGCCGCGGCAGGACCGCAGACCACGCTCCTCGTCACCACCCCCGACGTGCTGACCGCCGATCAGCTGACCGACCTCCGCGCGGCGACGGCCCGCACCCCCGGTCGCACCGTCCTGCTCGCACCCGGCACCGCATCGCTGGAGCTCTTCGCACCCGGCGTCCAGGCCGATCCCCAGATCAGCAACGCCCCCCGTTCGCCGGGCTGTTCGCTGCCGGCCGCCCGCCGCGCGGGCGACGTCCTCCTGGGCGGCATCCGCTACACCACGTCCGCCACCACCGCCGACCGCTGCTACGAAGCCGGCGGCGCCCCCACCCTCCTGCGCATCCCGTCCGCCCACCCGGACCGCGACACCGTCCTCCTCGGCTCCGCGGACTTCCTCTACAACTACCGCCTCGCGGACCAGGGCAATGCCTCGCTGGCCCTCCAACTCCTCGGTGCGCACAAGCATCTGGTCTGGTACCTCCCCTCCGTCAGCGATTCCTCCGTCACCGCCCCGGACGCTCAGCCCGGCTTCTTCGGTCTCCTCCCTGCCGGCTGGCGCTGGGCCCTGTTCCAACTCACCCTCGCCGCCGGCTGCGCGGCCCTCTGGCGCGCCCGCCGCCTCGGCCCCCTGGTGCCCGAGCGACTCCCGGTCACCGTGCCGGCCGCCGAAACCACCGAGGGCCACGCCCGCCTCTACGCACAGGCCCACGCCCGAGACCGGGCCTCTGCCGTCCTGCGCACGGCGACCCGCACCAGGCTCGCCCCCCTCCTCGGCGTGCCCTCCGCACACGCCCACGACCCGGACCGCATCCTCCCCGCCGTCCGCACCCATGTGGCCGCCTCCTTGCTGGCCTCGACCGACCTCCAGGCCCTGCTCTTCGGCCCGACTCCGGCGGACGACAAGGCCCTGGTGCACCTCGCCGACCAACTCGACGCGCTTGAAAACTCGATCGTTTCCCAAGAGAGGCATGCCCCCCGTGAGCACCCCGACCGCTGACAGCGCCCGAGCCTCGCTTGAGGAACTGCGCACCGAGATAGCCAAGGCCGTGGTAGGCCAGGACCCCGCCGTCACCGGTCTGGTCGTCGCGCTGCTCTGCCGCGGTCACGTACTCCTCGAAGGAGTCCCCGGCGTCGCCAAGACCCTGCTCGTGCGCGCCTTGTCCACGGTCCTCGAACTCGACACCAAGCGCGTCCAGTTCACCCCCGATCTGATGCCGAGCGACGTCACCGGCTCGCTGGTCTACGACACCCGCAACGCCGAGTTCTCCTTCCAGCCCGGCCCGGTCTTCACCAACCTCCTCCTCGCCGACGAGATCAACCGCACACCGCCCAAGACCCAGGCGTCCCTGCTCGAAGCGATGGAAGAACGCCAGGTGACCGTCGACGGCACGCCCCGTCCGCTCCCCGAGCCGTTCCTGGTCGCCGCCACCCAGAACCCCACGGAGTACGAGGGCACGTACCCCCTCCCCGAGGCGCAACTCGACCGCTTCCTGATCAAGCTGACGGTGCCCCTGCCCGCCCGCCAGGACGAGATCGACATCCTCAACCGTCACGCGGCCGGCTTCAGCCCGCGCGACCTCAACGCCGCAGGTCTCCGCCCCGTCGCTTCCGCCGCCGACCTCGAGGCCGCCCGGGCCGCGGTCGCCAAGACCGCCGTCTCACCCGAAGTCACCGGCTACATCGTCGATATCTGCCGTGCCACTCGTGAATCCCCCTCGCTCTCCCTCGGTGTCTCCCCCCGAGGAGCCACCGCCCTGCTGTCGACCTCACGTGCCTGGGCCTGGCTCACCGGCCGCGACTACGTCACGCCCGACGACGTCAAGGCCCTCGCGCTCCCCACCCTCCGGCACCGCGTGCACCTTCGGCCCGAGGCCGAAATGGAAGGAGTCACTGCTGACTCCGTGATCAACGCAGTGCTCGCTCATCTCCCCGTCCCCCGCTGAGGCAAGACCGTGGCCCTCACCGGACGCACCGCTCTCGTCTCCGCGCTCGGAGCCCTGGTCGTGGGCTTCGCGCTGCCCAGCTGGCTCGGGATCCTCACCGTTCAACTCGTGCTGCTGCTAGCAATCTTGTGCGATGTCGCACTCGCCGCGCCAGTGCGAAAGCTCCATTTCACCCGAAGCGGTGACACAAGCATTCGACTAACAGGCGAAGCCCACATCCACCTCACCGTCACCAACCCGAGCCGGCGCCCGCTCCGCGCCCAGGTCCGCGACGCCTGGCCCCCCAGCTCCTTCCCGCCCGGCGACGACATCCCGGCGTCCCGTCACGCCCTCAGCGTCCCCGCCGGCGAGCGCCGCCGCCTGACCACGACGCTCCACCCGACCCGCCGCGGTGACCACCACGCCGTCCGCGTCACGGTCCGCTCCTACGGCCCCCTCGGCCTGGCTGCCCGCCAAGGCAACCACCACGTCCCCTGGACCCTGCGCGTCCTGCCGCCCTTCGCGAGCCGCAAGCACCTCCCCGCCAAACTCGCCCGGCTCCGCGAACTCGACGGCCGCACCAGCATCCTCACCCGCGGCGAAGGCACCGAATTCGACAGCCTCCGCGACTACGCCCCCGGCGACGACACCCGCTCCATCGACTGGCGCGCCACCGCCCGCCAGCAAACCGTCGCCGTCCGCACCTGGCGCCCCGAACGCGACCGCCGCATCCTCCTCGTCCTGGAAACCGGCCGCACCTCGGCCGGCCGCGTCGGCGACACCCCCCGCCTCGACGCCTCCATGGACGCCGCCCTGCTCCTCGCGGCCCTCGCCGCCCGCGCCGGCGACCGCGTCGACCTCCTCGCCTACGACCGCCGGATCCGCGCCTCCGTACAAGGCCGCACCTCCCGCGACCTCCTCCCGGCCCTCACCGACGCCCTGGCTCCCCTAGAACCCGAGCTGGTCGAGGCGGACGCCCGCGGCCTGGCGGCGACCATCCACCGCCACGCCACCCGCCGCTCCCTCATCGTGCTCTTCACCGGCCTCGACACGGCCCCCATGGAGGAGGCACTGCTGCCCCTCCTCCCCACCCTCACCCAGCGCAACGAACTGATCGTCGCGGCGGTCGCCGACCCCCGCATCGAAGAACTGGCCGCCGGCCGCCACACCCCCCAGGCCGTCTACGCAGCCGCCGCCGCGGAACAGACCCGCACCGCCCGCCGCCACACCGCAGACCGCCTCCGCCGCCACGGCATCACGGTCATCGACTCCACCCCCGCCCACCTGGCCCCTGACCTCGCCGACGCCTACCTCTCCCTCAAGGCCACCGGCCGCCTATAACCCCCTCCTCCAACGCACCACACGGCCACCCCACAGGCATCCACACCCCATCCACCGATGCCCCCGCCGTCTCCAACCCTTTGGCGCGACGCTCCCGGTTACCGGCCCCGCCACTGCTTTGTCTCCCCAACCCCGCACGAAGCCCCACAGCACTCACGACGCAGCCCCCAGCCGCTCTCCCCATAACCCCACCCAAGACCGAGTAACCGAGCAAACCAAGTACGAAGCAGAGCCCTCGCGGAGCCCTCAGGCAATTCGGCTCCCTACACAGCAGCGACGGAGCCGACAGAGACCGTCCGGCCCACAACGCAAAAAGGGCTTCGTTTCCAAGCCCATACACTGGCTGGAAACGAAGCCCAAAAACAGATATGCCCCGCACCTTGCCGGTGCGGGGCATATCTCAAAATTTGTTCGGCGGCGTCCTACTCTCCCACAGGGTCCCCCCTGCAGTACCATCGGCGCTGAAAGGCTTAGCTTCCGGGTTCGAAATGTAACCGGGCGTTTCCCTAACGCTAAAACCACCGAAACACTATGAAACTTTAGAACAACCGTTGGTCTGTTCGTGGCTTCAGAACCAACACAGTGGACGCGAGCAACTGAGGACAAGCCCTCGGCCTATTAGTACCAGTCAACTCCACACTTTACAGTGCTTCCATATCTGGCCTATCAACCCAGTCGTCTACTGGGAGCCTTACCCTCTCAAGGAGGAGGGAGCCCTCATCTCGAAGCAGGCTTCCCGCTTAGATGCTTTCAGCGGTTATCCTTTCC